>CAIYHQ010000038.1 GCA_903926075.1 uncultured Methanomicrobiales archaeon | reverse complement strand
TGGCTTTCAGAGCAACATCCAAGATAACAAGGATTGAAACAGAAAATCGTTGGAAGTTCTACCGGGGGTACTACCTTTCAGAGCAACATCCAAGATAACAAGGATTGAAACTCCAAGCACCTCTGAAACTATCAGTTTAAGTTCTGAAACTTTCAGAGCAACATCCAAGATAACAAGGATTGAAACTGTCTTGACTTTACCTGCCCTTGCCAAAGGCCAACTTTCAGAGCAACATCCAAGATAACAAGGATTGAAACTCAAGTCAGCAATGATATCCTCATCGTGATCTGATCTTTCAGAGCAACATCCAAGATAACAAGGATTGAAACTATCGGATTGCTTCTTCCATAGTTCCAAAATATCGCCTTTCAGAGCAACATCCAAGATAACAAGGATTGAAACTATCAGTGCCACTTTCACCCATGATTGCAGGAGCCTTTCAGAGCAACATCCAAGATAACAAGGATTGAAACATGGACAGGCGGAAGACATTATTTCCCACCACCTGCTTTCAGAGCAACATCCAAGATAACAAGGATTGAAACAACCACGTCCGGATATCCTATTGAACTTTTCACACTTTCAGAGCAACATCCAAGATAACAAGGATTGAAACATGTAGTGCTCATCCCGGTATCAATGTTTTCCTGGCTTTCAGAGCAACATCCAAGATAACAAGGATTGAAACGTGGTGTTGTCATATTAATTCGCTCCATTTGTTGGCTTTCAGAGCAACATCCAAGATAACAAGGATTGAAACATCACACCCTGGTCGGGGTATCAACTACCGTAACCTCTTTCAGAGCAACATCCAAGATAACAAGGATTGAAACTCTTATCCGCTGATGGTGTTATCCTGGCTGGTCATGCCTTTCAGAGCAACATCCAAGATAACAAGGATTGAAACCGCCGGTTAATCCTTTTGCAGCAGTCACAACCATCTTTCAGAGCAACATCCAAGATAACAAGGATTGAAACAAATCTTCTGTCCAGGTTACAATGGTAAACATTGCTTTCAGAGCAACATCCAAGATAACAAGGATTGAAACATGCTGTCTCAACTCAACAAACCAGCGCTATAAACTTTCAGAGCAACATCCAAGATAACAAGGATTGAAACTAAGATACAAAAAGACATATCTTGTAAGGATTATGACTTTCAGAGCAACATCCAAGATAACAAGGATTGAAACTTTAGATAAACACTGTAAGACGGAGGAGCAACATCTTTCAGAGCAACATCCAAGATAACAAGGATTGAAACCGTCTAGATTCATAAAAACAATGACGAGAACAATCTTTCAGAGCAACATCCAAGATAACAAGGATTGAAACTCGTCTCAACTTCATCCTTAAGACGTTCCCAGATCTTTCAGAGCAACATCCAAGATAACAAGGATTGAAACTCAGTCTGAACGTCCAGGGTGATCCAAGCATCTTTCCTTTCAGAGCAACATCCAAGATAACAAGGATTGAAACACACCTGACTTTGTGTATTACTTGCTGCTGCCGACTTTCAGAGCAACATCCAAGATAACAAGGATTGAAACACCTCCTAATGCTCTCACTCTAGCGTTTTTGTTACTTTCAGAGCAACATCCAAGATAACAAGGATTGAAACACGCTGTAAGAACTCCACCAAAAAGGCCGACGTTCTTTCAGAGCAACATCCAAGATAACAAGGATTGAAACCCAAGTTTTGGTCGCATATCCAAAAAAACTCTACGCTTTCAGAGCAACATCCAAGATAACAAGGATTGAAACTAGAGAGTATTCGACACCTGGACCTATCGACTGGTCTTTCAGAGCAACATCCAAGATAACAAGGATTGAAACTCGGATTCTCAATGTCCCGAACGCAGACGTTTTAACTTTCAGAGCAACATCCAAGATAACAAGGATTGAAACATGAGTTTGGAACTCCTGCACCCCAGGCACATATCTTTCAGAGCAACATCCAAGATAACAAGGATTGAAACTAACCAGGTCAAGATGTTTTCTGAATGCCTTTCTCAAACTTTCAGAGCAACATCCAAGATAACAAGGATTGAAACTTGCCGGTTCTTATGATTGGCATGGAGAATCAGAATCTTTCAGAGCAACATCCAAGATAACAAGGATTGAAACACGCCGCTAATGCCGATACTGCCTTTAAAGACACTCTTTCAGAGCAACATCCAAGATAACAAGGATTGAAACTATGATCTATCTGGCCAGTGGTTGATATGTCAGTCTCTCTTTCAGAGCAACATCCAAGATAACAAGGATTGAAACCAAGTCCTACATTTCTTTACAGTCAGTTGTACCACCTTTCAGAGCAACATCCAAGATAACAAGGATTGAAACATGATATCTGAACATGGTTCTAGTCCGAGTAATCTTTCAGAGCAACATCCAAGATAACAAGGATTGAAACAATCTGCATAAAAAAATGGAAGAAGTCCGAATAAACTTTGAACCTTGATTCCCGTTAACACATAACAATTTGGAAGTATCATGGCTGGTATTGTCTATCAAAAAGATTCTCATTCAAAACATATAAATATGAATAATCATTCATATCTAATAAGTATGAAAAAAATGAATTGTGTGAAAAATGAGGGTCTTGTAGATGAATTTGTAACCCCTCGAAAGGGAAAGACGAAACACCTCTTCGGGAGCGTGAAAGTTGGGGAACGGGGGCAGATAGTTATCCCGAAGGAAGCCCGGGAGATCTTTGATATCAAGCCAGGTGATATCCTACTCGTGCTAGGTGATATAGACCGCGGAATTGCACTTGTAAAAGCCGATTTATTACAGGAATTTGCAAAGACTATCCTTGAATCATCAAGCCACCCAAAGGATGAATAAATGGGGTTGAAATAATTGAAAATTATCATATTAAATGGCAGCCCGAAAGGGGATGTAAGTGTCACAATGCAGTATGTTGCATATATGCAGAAAAAATTTCCAGACCATAATTATCAAACCCTCAATGTTGCACAGGATATTAGGAAGATAGAAAAGAATGAGGAATTATTTGCCAGTTTAATGGAAACGGTAAGATCTGCAGATATTGTAATCTGGGCATTTCCACTTTATTATTTGCTCGTGTGTTCTCAATACAAGCAGTTTATAGAACTTGTCTTTGAACGTCAAAGCGGGAACGTATTTTCTGGAAAATATACTGCATCTCTCTCTACATCCATCCATTTTTTTGACCAGACTGCTCACAATTACGTGCATTCAATCTGCGATGATCTCGACATGAAATACTGTGGTTTTTACTCTGCTGAAATGATGGATCTACTCAAGGAAGAGGAACGTAATAGGTTTCAAAAATTTTTAAACCTTTTATTTACCGCGGTAAAGGAAAAAATATCGTTCCAGCGTGAAAATGCACAACTAGTATTTTCATCCTGGTCTTACGTACCTGGACCTGAAGTTAAATCCTTTGAAACCAGCGGGAAAAAAGTTGTTATTCTTACAGATTCCCGTGATAAGTCAGCCAATTGTCAAAAAATGAATGATAGGCTTATGCAAGCCTTCTCTCTTAGCGCCGAGCTCGTCAACCTGCATGATATAGATATCCGGAGCGGTTGTCTTGGCTGTTGCAGATGCGGTTATGATAATGTCTGCGTCTATTCTGACGGATACCATGACTTTTATATAAAGTTACTGGGAAAAGCAGACATAATTGTGATGTCAGGGACAGTTCATGACCGTTACCTTTCATCAACCTGGAAGCAGTTTTTTGATCGTAGTTTCTTCAAAGGGCATATTCCAGGTCTTAAAGGCAAGCAGATTGGTTTTGTTATTTCAGGACCACTCGCCCAGTTGCCATATCTCAGAGAAGCCCTTTCGGCATGGGCCGATAATGGAGGATGTCATGCCCTCTTTGTAACGGATGAAGTCGGGAATTCTGAAAAACTTGATGAATTGCTTGATGCAACAGCCATCCGTCTTTTAAGGTGTGCAGAGGCTGGTTACATCCCTCCACCTACGTTTTATTCTGTAGGTGGCCATAAAATATTCCGTGATAATATATATGGGAATATGCGAATCGCCTTCCAGGCTGATTACCGGTACTACAAGACGCATCGGATGTTTGATTTCCCACAGAAGGACTTTAAAACGAGAATTTTCAATATATTTTTCACACCCTTGATCAAAATCCGAGGTATCCGGAAAAAAGTTTTTTCCAATCTAAAACATCATATGATTAAGCCATTTGAGAGTGTACTTAAAAATGCCTGAACGATCTCTGGAATTGTAAATATGAAATATTCAACATTTATTTCAAATAATACATGAAGACCATGGTTGAGTTCACCAATAAAAGAATAATATTTTCAACTTACACCTGGATTCACATAACCTTGATATATTAAAGAAATCATTTTTTCACACTATAACAAGCGATTAGATATAACAAACTACGTTAAACATGAATATTTTATTATCACATACTTATTCTGCTATGTCGACTGGAAAACCGTTCAGGTTTCCTCCGGGAAAGGATCTCGCAGAGGAACTTAGCATTGCTATGAAACGGATCGAAGCCTATGGTATCGTCTATCCTAATTGTTATTACCCAATGCTTTTAGAGAAGTATACAAGGGAGACAATCCTCCATCCCAATATCCTTATGATCATCGGTAAATCACGGATCAACAACCATTTCTTCTATTCCACTTTGCTCCAAAAAATGGGCAGACTCCTTGATTACGGTTGCGGTACTGGTGATAATGTCAGGCAGTTAATCCGTTCTTGTAAATGCATGGTCTACACTTAAACCAGGTGGTATCTTTTTCGGTTCTACGCTTGGACTTGAGGATGGGACTGTTAAGTCACCGGGTGAATATGGACCGCCTGGATTGATGTCAAAATAATTTAGTCCAGAAAGATTTACACAGGGAAACTGTCAACTAATTTTATTCCGGTTCAGTCGAAGGTACGACTATAACCGAACTATGGTGTATTTGTGATTCAATAGAATTTTTTATATGGTTAAGTATATCCTGGACTTCACCCATTTTTTTCTCTCTATCGAATTCAAGAAAAATCTCAATGTATACCGTGCTTCCTGACCTGCGGGACCTGACTCCATGAAGTGCAGTGTAATCATTGAAAAACTCTGCCAGGTAGCGGACAATTATTATCTGGAGTTCCTCGTCAAGTGTCTTATCGAGGAGGTCCGGGAGCGAGGACTGAATTACGTGCAACCCTGAAAACAGAAGGAAACCAGCAATAATAAATGATGCAAACGGGTCGATATAATATGACCAGACATATTGATAGAGTGCAATACTTAAAACAAGGGAAGATAGGACTGCAAAGTCAGAAAAAGCCTTTGCTCTAAAGAGTCGCCACTGGGAGTCCATTATTGGAGATGGATCCATTTTATTTATCCTGTAATTTTTTCGCCATAGCCAGGTATTCGTGCAGACTCCAATGATCATCATGATGATACCAAGATAAGCCCCTTCATGCACTATTGATTCAGGGAATTTTATCCTGTAAATTGCCACACCAAATACCAAAAGTAGCGAGACGAACATCAGGCCGCCTGTAAGGATACTGGTTATTGTTTCCAGTTTTCCCATACCATAATCGTAGGTTCCGATATCACCCTTCGCCATCTTGCGGATAGTAAGGTAAGAGAAAAACGTTGCACAGATCTCGTTTCCGCACTTTACGACGTCTGCAAACATCACAATTGAACCTGAAAGGACAGCCGCAACAATGTCAGGGATCCAGAGCACAAAATCGACAACGAGGCTCGTAAGTACGGTCTTCTGCTTCCTTGCGAGGTCCACTTCACCCCCCATATCCTCTGACAATAAAGATGTCATAAACGAAGTTCAATTTCTTTTTTGGATTAATTTTTAAATAATATTACCCAAACAACTCTTTTGACCGCTCCAGAGCTTCCACTGCAGGAAGTTTCTTTCCAGTTAGAAACTCAATGCATGCTCCACCTCCAGTTGACATATGGGTAAAGTTTCCCTCAATACCAAGTTTCTCAATTACTGCAGCGGTGTGCCCGCCACCACATACTGAGAACTTTGAGTGGGATGCAGCTTTTAGAAGTTCATAAGTCCCTAAAGCAAAGTCAGGTTCCTCAAAGACTCCGGCCGGGCCATTGAAGACCACGGTTCCCGCTTTCTTCAATATACCTGAAAATTTTGTAATCGACTCTGTGCCAAGGTCCAGAACAGGACTATCTTCAGGAATCCCGGAGACGGGATATTCTTCCCTTTTATTGTCTACCCTGACCGCTACAAATTCAGGTACCAGTAATTTTTCAGAATAATCTTTCAGCAAATCTTTCGCGTCAAGAACAAGAGTTTCATAACCAAGCTGGCTAATCAATTGTCCTGACGGTTTTCCAAGATTAATACCGGCTGCAAGCAGGAAGAGATTTGCGACAACACCGATGACCATAACAAAATCTGCAATTCCATTCTCCAGGACATTTCTTGCTACAGCAATCGAATCATCGGCTTTTGTCCCACCAAGGACCATGACGACCGGTCTCGGGGCATCAGTAAAGACTCGTGAGAGGTTTTTCACCTCTTTTTCCATAAGGAGGCCAGCAGCTGAACGCATCATCATCGGGAGACCAACAACACTTGGTTGTGATCTATGTGCCGTCCCAAAAGCATCATTAATGAAAAAATCCCCCATCTTTGCAAGATTTTTAACAAAATGAGTATTTACAGCTTCTTCAGGCTTCATTATCAGGTTTTCTTCTGCATTGAACCTGACATTCTCAAGCATCAGAACCTCACCCACTTTCAGTGATCTGACCTTCTCCCTCACGGACTGGCCAAATATCTCGTCAATATAAATGACAGGTTTTTTCAGGAGAGTCGCGAGCCTCTCTGAATGCATGGATAAAGTGGAGAAATCCCTCTTCCCGGGACGGCTCTGATGTGTAAGGATGACCACTTTTGAATCTTCAAGTGCCTGGAGGGTTGGGATTATCTCGCGAAACCTTTTGTCATCAAGGATGGTAAGTGAGGCCGGATCAATAGGGGAATTGAGATCAAGCCTTACGAGAACTGTTCTGCCTTCGGTTGCAAGGTCTTCAATTCCATTGATCGGCATTATTTACACGTCCTTTTTTTATACTGATGTTCTTGCTTTGATCTTCTTTAACCTGAATAATTCTTCACGTTCCATCTCGTCAAGCCTCATCTTGATGAAATCACGGGCTTCGGTGAGTTCAGGAATTACTTTGTACTCAAGGGCATTGACTCTGCGTTTTGTTGATTCTATCTCCTCAAGGAGCTTCTTCATAGTTGTCTCTATCTCAGCACTCTTGATAATTGCATCAACGAGGTCCTCAAAAGAGGATGCCGTATCGTCAATTATGGACGTGGTCCCAAGGACCCCGTAGCCCCTGTCCATAATTCCTTTTTTCACCTTGCTCGCCTTTATTTCAGGAACAACCACACCCATTATGTTTTTGCTGGTCAACTCGATATTAGGCACTTCATTTACAGAGAATGCAGCTGATTTCACACCTATCGCTCCTTCGATGGTATTTGCAACTGCCATCCTTTCGACTGCCTTTTCATATCGTGTATCAAGCTCACTACGGGTGTTCTTTGCCTGTCCCAGGATCTTGAAGAACTCAAGAATGAGCCCGTCCCGCTTCATCTTGAGGAGTTTGTAGCCTCTCTCTGAGAGGGCAATCCTGCGTTTGAGGCTTATTAGTTCTGAACGTGTTGGCTTTACGTCTCTCAGTGCCATGAGAGTCTCCCTTAAGCCTTTGCGCCTTCGCGGACTTTCGGGTGGAACTTCTGGATAAGTTCACGGTCAATCCTTACGAGTTGCTCTATAGGCAGCGTTGCGAGGAGATCCCAGCCGATATCCAGGGTATTTGCAATAGTCCGGTCTTCATCGCTCCCTTGTTTTACGAATTTTTGTTCGTAAAGATCGGCAAACTCAAGGAAGAGTTTATCACGGTCAGAGAGGGCCTCTTTACCAACAATTGCGACAAGACCCCGAAGATCATTACCTTCTGCATAAGCAGCATAAATCTGGTCTGATACTTTTTTATGGTCTTCACGGGTCTGGCCTTTTCCTATTCCAAGGTTCATCAGACGGGAGAGTGATGGAAGCACGTTAATCGGGGGATAAATGCCTTTACGGTGAAGGTCACGTGAGACAACTATCTGACCCTCTGTAATGTAACCGGTAAGGTCGGGAATCGGGTGTGTGATATCGTCACCTGGCATTGTCAGAATCGGGATCTGGGTAACTGAACCATTCTTCCCCTTGATAATTCCTGCACGCTCGTAGATACTTGCTAGGTCAGTATACATGTAACCCGGATATCCACGTCTTCCAGGGACTTCTTCACGGGCTGCACCTATCTGACGGAGAGCTTCACAGTAGTTTGTCATGTCAGTAAGGATGACAAGCACGTGCATTCCTAGTTCGAATGCCAGGTACTCTGCAGTAGTAAGGGCGAGCCTTGGCGTAATGATACGCTCGACTGCCGGGTCATCTGCAAGGTTCAGGAAGACCACCGCACGCTCAAGTGCTCCTGTTTTCTCGAAGTCCTGCATAAAGTAGTTGGCTTCCTCTTTTGTGATACCCATCGCAGCGAATACTACGGCGAACGGCTCCTTTGACCCAGGGACTTTTGCTTGTCTTGCAATTTGGAGTGCCACATTATTGTGTGGCAGTCCGGCACCTGAGAATATCGGAAGTTTCTGACCACGAACCAGCGTGTTCATACCGTCAATCGTTGAAATACCCGTCTGAATGAAATCGTGAGGTGAAGCTCTCGCATATGGATTGATAGCAGCTCCCGTGATGTCAAGCCGTTTCTCAGGGACGATATCCGGTCCACCATCGATAGGTTTTCCACCACCAGAGAGGATTCTTCCGAGCATGTCACGGCCGACAGGCATCTTGATTGTCTCGCCTGTGAACCTGATGCCACTGTCCTTTCCAATTCCTGCGGTGGTCTCAAAGACCTGGACAACGACGACCTCGTCACTTGTATCAAGGACCTGACCGCGTTTCACGGTTCCATCATGGCAGACTATATTCACAAGTTCACTATAACCGATAGGTTCTGTCTTTTCGACAAAGACGAGTGGTCCTGCAATTTTTGTGATTGTCTTGTATTCCTTCATGATGCTGACCTCAGTGCATTGAATTCGTTCTCCATATCAGCCTCAATCTTCTGAAGGGCAGGTATATATTCCTCGATAAATTTAATCTGCTGAAGCTCGTTCTTTGACTTGACACTAATTATCTGAAGTGGTGAGACACCTGCAAGCTGTGCTGCATATGCCAGGTCAGCAAAGTGCCTGATTGCCTTCATCATCGCATACTGCTTTGTCATGTCACAGAATGTGTCAACTTTATCGTAAGCATTCTGCTGGAGGAAGATCTCACGGATCATACGTGCTATCTCGATAGTTAACTGTTCAGCATCAGGGAGTGCATCCGAACCTACGAGCTGAACTATCTCCTGGAGTTCCGCCTCTTTCTGGAGGACTTCCATTGCCCAGGAACGCAACTTGTTCCATTCGGGTGAGACCTCCTTGTCATACCAGTCATGAAGCTGCTCAAGATAAAGTGAATAGGAGTTCAACCAGTTGATGGCAGGGAAGTGGCGCCTCTGTGAAAGTTTTGCATCGAGTGCCCAGAATACTTTCACTATACGTAGTGTATTCTGGGTAACCGGTTCACTAAAGTCACCACCAGGCGGTGAAACCGCACCTATGACAGATACGGACCCGCGTGCACCGTTAAGTGTATGTACCAGTCCTGCACGCTCATAAAATTCAGAAAGACGTGCTGCAAGGTAAGCCGGGTATCCTTCTTCACCTGGCATCTCTTCAAGCCTGCTTGATATTTCACGCATTGCTTCGGCCCAGCGTGATGTTGAGTCTGCCATGAGTGAGACATCGTATCCCATATCCCTGAAGTATTCTGCAATTGTGATCCCTGTATAAACTGAAGCTTCACGGGCGGCAACAGGCATATTACTTGTATTTGCAATAAGCACGGTACGCTCCATGAGTGGCTTACCTGTTTTAGGATCCTCAAGCTCTGGGAATTCAGTAAGCACTTCGGTCATCTCGTTTCCACGCTCACCGCATCCAATGTAAACAACTATCTCTGCATCACTCCATTTTGCAAGCTGCTGCTGGGTGACCGTCTTTCCACTCCCGAAAGGACCCGGGATTGCTGCAGTTCCACCTTTTGCAATTGGAAAGAGACCGTCCAATATTCTCTGACCCGTAATGAGCGGGATAGTCGGATTCATTTTTTCAGTGACTGGTCTTGGTACACGGACCGGCCACTTCTGCATCATAGGTAATTCTACCCCGTTATCAAGAGTGCAGACAATTTCCTCAACTGTAAACAAACCGCTTTTTATACTCTTTACCTTTCCGCCATTCACTTTAGGGGGTACCATCACCTTGTGAACAATGTTTGTCTCCTGTACTTCACCTATAATGGAACCTGGTTTTACAGTATCCCCCTCTTTAACAATGGGCTTAAATTCCCATTTCTTATCCCTGGGGAGACCGGGTGCAGAAACACCACGCTCAATGAAATCTCCCATCTTCTGTACAAGGACCTCGAGTGGACGCTGGATACCATCATAGATACTCGTGAGGAGCCCAGGTCCAAGCTCTATTGAAAGAGGAAGTCCGGTATTGATCACTGGTTCACCAGGTCTTATCCCTGATGTATCTTCGTAAACCTGAATGATCACCTCATCACGCTGAATTTTGATAACCTCGCCCATAAGGCCTTCATTACCCACCTGCACTAGGTCGTACATATGGGCGTCGAGGTTTACAGCCGTAACGACCGGACCTGCAATCCTCTTTAGTTTGCCACCACTGGCTTGTTTCGAATTGTCTTTTACTTCCACAGATCAACACCCACCGAACGTTTTATCCGCTCCCGAATTGAGAGCCCGCCTTCTTCTCCTCCCAGTGCGATGACTGTGGGTTTCACCGAGTCCTCAAGGATATTCTGGAGACGCCGGGGAACCCTTTCCATATCTTTTGAGTTCATTACGAGAATTCCGACATTCGGATCAGATAGAATCCCATTGATAGTGGAAACAAGTGCATCATCACTCTCAAAAGTATAAGTCTGTCGAATACCGGCAAGCCGGAAGCCAAGGATAAACTCACTATTTCCGATAACTGCTATCTCCATATCAGATCACCAGAAATTCTCTGATCCGCTCAGGGGAAAGCCCGGACTCCTTTCCACGTGCAAGAGCCCGCAGATTGAAGACTTCGTATTTCTTCTTTTCCAGGTACACGAGGATAGGATGAATGGAAAACGGGTGCATCTTTGACATCCGCTCCATTTCAGAGAGCTGAATCCTTGTCAGTTCACTTTCTGCTTCACGGATAGAATGGATATTTCTAAGTTGTTCCTGAGCTTCGAGAATCGGATGCCGGTTAAGTTTCCCTCTAAGCGTATCGATGAACTCGTCATGGGTTGGAAGACTGTTTAATGTCTGGAGTTCATCAGGTGTAAATGACCCGCCAGGGATCATCATATCCCGGACATCTTCCTCGAAACCATCAGCCCTAATCCGAAAGAGGTTCTTGATATTAATAATATCAATATCGAGCCTGAGAAAAGAGATAAAATCGTTTCCTCCCTTTATGCCTCCTTCAGCGTCTGAAAGGATCTCAGCGTACATCGATTTGTAGAGTTCATTCTCAACCTTTGAGAATGATCCTTTTTCGATAGCCCCCTGAAATTCTTTTTGAAGGACAGGATACATCCGTGTCTTTTTGAGTGCCTCAATTACTCTCTCAGGAGAGTCTTCTGAGATAAGACGGTCGAGCATGAGCCTGTCGAGACCACCTGCGGGAATTAAAACTTCTTTTATCTTCCCTGCTTTCATTCCCTGAAGTTTACCCCTGAGTATATTGAGCACATTCTGAATATCCCAACGCCTGAGATATGCTTTTGTGAACTGTTTCAGAGAACCTGGAGTGATCTCAAGAATTTTCTGATATTCCTTTGCAAGGTTCCATGAAAGACCGATCTCAAAGAGATCAATCCCTTCGAAGAACTGAGCGTTCTCGTCTATCTCCTTTTTATATTCTGTTTCTTCAATAAACCTGGTAATTTCAGGGAGGGTCATCTGAAGCATACGAAGGTATTCCTCTTTCGGGAGGAGCTTCGCTTTTCTGACACGCATCCGTGTGCAGACGTAGATATAAGGAGCAAGGCCGCTCCTTACTTCAGTCACTCATTCACCCCCTTTATCCGAAAAGGATATCAGATGCATCTTTAAGCCCTGTTTCCCATACCGCATTCAGAAATGTGCGGTATGTATAGTCAATCTTTAAATAGCCATCATCACTCTCGATGATAACGCCGCCTTCAATTGCCGTTGCATCACCCACTTTGTACCCTTCTAGTACCTTATCTTCGGATACAAGACTTTTAAGGATACCAGTTTGATCTTCATTACAATGGACAGTCCCTTCAGGTATCTCCTGTTTTGCCTTAAGGAGAAGGGTCCGAAGGGCTTCCTTGTGGAAACTCTCTGGAAGGGCCAGGATCTTTGTAAGTGTCATTCCATAGACCTCATCAAGCAGGCTCTTCTGAGTGTTCAGGATTTCACGTTTTGCCACAAGGTGAGCAGCCGAGATATCCTGGGATACAAGATGGGCAGTCTGTCGCTCCATCTCATCTTCGGCTGATTTATGAATTACGGCTATCCGGTCACGTGCTGACTCAAGGATCTTTTTTACCTCACTTTGAGTTGAGTTCTTTATAACATCTGCTTCACTCTGCCCTTTTCCCCTGATCTCTTCAATGACCGCTTCAAGTCCCATGGTTGCACCATTAGGAGAACATGAGCAGGAGTGAGATAACAAGACCAAAGATCACAATTGTTTCGGGAATGACAGTGAACAGGAGACCAAGACCAAAAAAGTCCTTGTTTTCTGCAATAGCTCCTACAGCTGCTGCGCCTATTCCCATCTCTGCCACTCCGGTGCCGACTCCTGTGAGACCAACGGCGAGGCCGGCTCCAATTGCTTTAAGACCTGCCTGCTGTGCGTGAATCATATCAATTGTCAATGTTGCTGCTGTGCTTACATCTGCCATAATTAATCCTCTGTAAATCTTCTTTTCATTCCAAATGGATTGTACTTTTTGCCTCCACCTTTGTAGAACTTGGTGAAGAATTCAACATAATGCAACCTGATTGAGTGAAGGCCTCCACCTATCAGGCCTAGTGCAACGTTCATCACGTGACCGATAAGGAATACAAAAATACCGCCGATTATAACGAGTATTCCAAACGGTGTGATCGTTTTTAACTGAGGTGCTATCATGAGACCGATAGCAAGATAATTAGTTACCATCGCAATAGCGACGGAAGAGAGTCCGACAGCCATCAGACGTGCATAAGAGAGCACATGACTGATGATTGTTGGAAGTTCGATAATCTCAAGGACTGAATCCCTTGCAATGAATATTATCCCAAGAACCACAAGAACTCCCCCGATAATGGTTGCTATATTCAGCCCTGCTGCAACCACCGGGAGTGTACTGATATCGGGCATATACGGGATAACAAACTTTGAAAGAATCGCAATGAGAATTCCCCACATAACAAAGAGCCAGCCAAGGTTTGCAAAGACTGCCTTTATCCTGTGGGAGCCGTGATCCTGCTTTGCGTGATTGATAATTCCAAGGACTCTTCCGAGAGTGATATGAAACAGACCAATCCAGATAGTGAGGACCATAAGGCCCTGAATATTAGCCCCACCACCACTGGCAGCACTTTGTGTTGCAGCGTGAATGGTATAAACATTTTGAGGAATAAGCGTTCCCAGAAGCCATAAAAAGGCATTTCCTCCACCCCCTTCTCCACCACCAATTCCAAGGTGTCTGCTGAATATCAGCGGGTTCCAGGGGCATTCAAATCCAAGAAATTCTGAGAAGAGAATTCCGAAAAAAATACTAGAGATACTGGCATTTCTCAAAGTCTTAAGTAAAAGAGCACCACTCTCTCCTTTTAGATACTTTCTCAGTACAAGGCTCATTATAAGGAAGATCAACCCATATGCGATGTCGCCAATGATCATTCCGAAAAAGATCGGAAAGACGATGGAGACAAGGAGTGTCGGGTCAATTTCCGTATAATTAGGACGGGAATAAACGTCCATAAAAAGTTCTGTCGGTTTCGCAAAATTCGGGTTGTTGTACTCGACAGGAACTGAGTCATGTTCCAGGTCAACCGGAATTTCCTGAATATATATATGCTCTGCTGTGGCCCTGTTTAGTGACGATATAATGTCGTGGGTCTGCTGACTTGGTACCCAGCCTTCTGCAATGAACATACGTTCACTTGAAATGAATCTTAGTGGAGCCTCTGCCTTCTCAACATCTGTAGTCAGAAGTTCTTCACAGGCTACAAGGTAATTTGCATTCTCCTTAATTGCAGAATCCAGGTCTTTTTTTACGGTTTCAAGATGTTCTGCAGCTTTATTCTTCTCAGTTTCATAATACTGAGTTCTTATGGCAGCAGTTCCATTTTCGACCGGAACCGGAACTTCCTGGAATGCAGCATCAAGAAGGGTACGTTCAACTTCAGCTGCCCGTGATTTAGGTACTGCAGTAACTAAAAAACCACCTTGTTTTTCCTTTATAAATTCGCTCTCGTTTGGAACGGTCAGGACCATTTCACGTCCCAACTGCCCTGCAATAACAGACACGTTCTCATAGTCCCGAAGCAGTTCGAGAGGTATCTCTATAGGAACAAAAGGTTTTAATGCCTCGATCTTCTGTTCATAATCTTTAATTAAGTTTTCCAGTTTTGTCCTTTCAGTGAGAAGAGTCTCAATTGTGTGTTCTATTCCCGGAAGACGGGAACTAAGAGTCCCACGAATATCAGATGCCCTGACTTTCAGCTGGGTTTCAGAAAAAAGTTCCTCCGATGTCCCCGAAATAATCGAACGAAGTTTTACAAGTTCTCCTGAAACTTCGCCTGCACCCGGGAGGGGTGAACCAATTTTAAAACCCTGATACTCTTCCCGTGCTCCCTCCACAAATTCTTCTATATGAAATAAATTGAACCTGTAGAGTTCGCTTATTACAGCCTCCATCCTGTCCTTTGAGGCTACTATGAGGAGGCGGCTCATTGTTTTAGGTTTTAACATCTAGAGCCCTCTTAAACTGGGAGATAAGATAATCAACTGCTTTTTCCCGGTTTCGCAGTCCTCTGTCTGCCAGTTCTTTCGTTTTTCTTGATCCTTCAACAATAATCTCTTTACTCTTTATTTCTGCTGTTTGTCTGGCCTCAGAAATTTTTTGTTTTTTGTACTCCTCCATATCCTTTTGTGCCCCTGCGATGAGGTTGTCAGCCTCGAGCTCAGCATTAGCTAACATATGCCTGCGCTCTGCTTCAGCATCGCCGATCATCGTGCGGTACTCATCTTCAGTCGTTTTTATCTTTTTCAGGACCTCTGCCTTCATACAAATCTCCTGTCAGGGCATACTATTAGTTGGAGAAAAATTTACTTATAATTGTTGTTATTTTATACGGGAGGCGGGTCAGGGTAAGTACTCAAATAGACTACGTAACAGTAGGTTTTCTCCCTCAATATCTGGTGATAAGCCTTCTGCTACAATCATTTCCTCATCACCATAAAGAGAAACGCGAGAAAACTCCTCGGACGAGCAGATAATGTTTTGTTCAGGATGTGTACCCCTTTCAATGGTATGATTGAGATCTATTCTTCTCCCTGCAGAGACGACGTAACGCACCCTTTTTCCTCCAGGATGCCCTTTTGGAAGTACTACGAGAGGGAAGTGGTACCTGCCCGTAAGTAGGAGCAGGAGAACTGCCGGCTCAATCTCAAGTGATTCAGGCGCGGAAACAACAATAATGTCGCCATCGTGAACACCCAGACATACTTCTCCGTCATATGTCTCGATACAAAGTGAGAATCGTTCATAAACCGAGCTAATACAGATAAAAGATGATCTGCCCCGAAGGACGAGGCATTCATCAGGGATAGGTCGCTTAAACTTCCGAAACTTCGTCTGACTGACAGCTTGGGCAGACAGGATGCTTCCCTACTCCTTTAAACTTTTCACCGCAGTCTTTGCAACGGTACTCTTTTCCCTTGACCCGCTCATTTAATTCGACGTCCATCGGACCGCCAACACTACACATATGCCCTCACATACAGGTGACCCGGCTTCTATAAAAGGGTTTTGAATGTTTTTTCCTCGTAATGTGAAAAATATTTAAAATACAAAATTAAAGGCTATCATTGCCATAACAAGCATGATACAGGCGTGTTTTATTCCAGATTCCAGTGAATTTTCACCCATCTGGCCTGCAATCATTCCTGAAAATATGGCCTGTATAACACAGGTGTGGTACATAAGCCGTGTATAGGTCTGAATTGGAAAGTTACCAAGCATTGCAAATGCACCGGTCTTTGGAATCCCGGACGGGTCAACTTTTGACAGGACCGGGAGGAACTGGGTCGTAATCACGCCTACTACAAAGATGAAGACAAGAAAGGAGAGGTAAACTATTGCTGTGTAGACAAACATCTCTGCAAAGCGCTCCTTCTTTAGGACCTGAGACATCTTTGCATCACTTGCGGCAATTGTAAGGACCTCTGAAATTGAGCTACTCATTTCTGTTGCTTTTGTAATCAGGGTGACAGTCCTTGCAATAAGTGCAGTCTGCACCCTGTCTTCGAACCTTATGAGTGCATCCTGAATTGTCCCACCCCATTCAATGTCCCGTTTTATCCTTTTTACCTCATAAGAGAGGACACCAAGTTTGGTCTGGACCATTATCCCTATTGCCTGTGCGATTGTTAGGCCGACCTGGTTTATACCTGCCATACGCGAGAGAAAGTCAGGAATAAGTTCCTCCATCGCAAGGATCTCACGTCTCCAGAAATGGTAAAATATTGCAAAAGGGAAGAGCACAATCAAAGTACAGATAAAAATATGGTCGTCAATAAAATCGATCATGCTCTCCATATCTCCATGAAGAGGAAACAGATAAAGAATCACAAGAAAATAAACGATTGCAATAGGGATTGTGAAGATAAATGTACGGAAATAATTTTTGACAAAACCTTTGAAAGGGTCTTTTAAAAAATCGCGGATGTTACGAACACGGTCATAATTCCATAACTGTCGGAAGAGACCCTCTTCTCCTCTTACTTTTATAATTCTGATATCTGGAAATTCCCGAAGTGGAGTTTTATGTTTATACTGGGTTATTTTATCAACATCAATAGATATCATTGATATAAGGACAATAAATATAAGTGACCCGATTGGTAGAACTGCGTATGCAATTGCTGATAACTGCATCACGGCTGAACTACCCATCATTCCCATCACTACCATGATAATAATAAGGAAGAGGGGTCCTGCTACAAAGAGAGTCACATATGACTCTGCGACCATTCCAAGAAAGTTCAGGAACTGTTTCTGTTCAAAACGTGCCTCTTCCTGGTAGAGATGGACCCTTTCAGAGAAGAAAGTAGCAAGGTCGCCACCACTTTCAATCACAGACAGGGTATCCTGGATAAACTCCTTGAGTTTGTCTGAAGGAGTAGTGTCAAGGAGGTTGTGCAAGGAAGTAATAACATCATAACCAAAGAAATCTGCATCCCTGACTACCTGGCGGAATTCGAGAGCTATTTCACCATATATTATCGAGTTTTCAGCAAGCGAGCGAAAGATTGGTAAAAGTTGGGCTCCTCCTCTCCTCATCGCATACATGTACGCGACAGCATTATGAAGTGAAAGATTGATTCTCGTTGTTCTATTTGTCTTTTGCAATGAAGGCAGGTAGAGCATGATAAGGTATGCGATATAAAAACCTACGATAAAAGCTACAACCGCACCAATGACCTGCCCAAAAAAAGAGACAGGAATTCCTAAAATGTTTCCAGGAAAAGTATAGGCAATCGGACTTGAGATTCCTTTCCCTGCACTCATGATAAATATAATTCCTGAACTGAAAAAGCCAAGAAAAGCAAAGAGGACTCCGCATAGAATCGAAACAAGGATACAGGTGATAAGATAACGGGGGAGGGTCATCCCAACCCTCGCGGCTATCATATCAGTATGAAGCCTCTGGTAACGGATAGGGTCCTTCTCAATTCTTCGCTTTACAACTTCTGAAAATATCATTTAAGCACCGAGCGTAGATCACCGATATTTGAGAGAACAATTTGTGGATCGATATAATAGAAATGAAATATTCTTGAAACTTCGATATAATGGTGCACGTCCTGGGCTACAAGGGCCTCAATCACCGATTTACGTGCTGCTATCTCTGCATCCATCTGCTCTTTGCTCCAGCCCCTGTGGGTCATTATCTCGGCATAAACTTTTGAACGGCCGGTATATGTGAAAAAGTCCTTGATCGGGTCCCATTCAAAGACCGTGTTCACCATAACATTACCTCTGGCTGGGTCAATTCCTGCAATCTCGACTATCTCAAGCGAGCGACGCATCCTTGTGTGCCCTTCAAATACCTGTGCCTGGATGCTCATAATGTTTAAGGCCTGTAGCATGTTTCTTGGGACATTCAGGGGTTCACTCTCAAGTCTGTGAATTGCAGCGTCCACACTCCCTGCATGCATTGTCGAGAAGGTCGTGTGGCCTGTATTCATGGCCTGGAAGAGGGTATTCGCCTCAACTCCACGAACTTCACCAACAATGATATATTCAGGCCTCTGTCGCATTGCAGCTTTCAGGAGATCAAACATGCTTATTTTTACACCCGTCTCTATCACCGATTCACGCGACAGACTGGCTATCCAGTTTTCATGGTACAGAGTTATTTCGCGGGTATCTTCAATACTCACAATTTTTGACATCGGTGGAATGAAGAGTGAAACCGCGTTCAGGGACGTGGTCTTTCCTGAAGCGGTCCCTCCGATAAAGAGAAGACTTTTGTTGTTCTCAATTGAGATCCAGAAGTATACAAGTTCGTCGATACTAAATGTGCCAAAATTGAGGAGGTCAATAGGCGACATTGGATCAGACATAAATTTGCGTATTGTAAAACTACTCCCACGCGTCGTGACTTCACTACCAAAAGTGAGTTGTAGACGTGAACCACCAGGGAGAGTGGCATCGATGATGGGCGACCCGGTTGAAATATGTTTTCCTGACCTCTGTGCAAGAGTGATTGCAAGTTTATTCAGTGTTTCTTCGTCAAAAATCACATTTGTCTTGATATTCCGGTATTTCCTGTGGTAAAGAAAGAGGGGGATAAGGTGACCGTCGCACGAGATATCCTCAAGGTTCTCGTCTTTCATGAATGCATCAAGCCGGCCCCAGCCAAGGAAGTTCCTTATAAGGAAGTACTGAAGTTTGAATAGGGTTTTTTGACTGATAATAATTCCATATTCATCGAGAAGGCTGAACATCTTCTCATAGAGCAGACGTTTCCGGTCTTTCTGGAGGTCATCGTCTGACAGAATAAGAATATCCCGCATATCAGCAAATATCCGCTCAAGCAGTTCATATTCAAACTCGGTCATTGCGGGTTCGTATAATGAAAGTTCGAGAACGTTCTCTTTTTGGTTATTTACAATATATACGAGAGATCTTCCGTCTTCTATCCAGTATTCGTCGACTTTATTAAAACCATCAGGAATTGTTACATCAACAAGGGATCCATGTTTATCAGGGTCATATTCGATAAAATGATAAAGTTTTTTCCACCTGAAGATGTTTTTGAGCACCGAACCACCGGTTGACTTTTTCAATGGAACTGGAGCTTTCTTGCCTTTTTTCTGGGATGGCTGAGGTTTTTTACCTGGTTTCTTTGCCGTCACTTTTTTTGGTCCTGTTGTAACCGGCTTACCAGCCTGTTGATATGCGGGGGGTTTTGGGGTTATTGGTTTAGGTCCGGGTGTTGGTTGTTCCGGCCCTTTAACTGGTATATTATCAGTTGAATTTGATTTAGAAGTATCCAGAGTTCCCGGTTTATCTTTAACAGTAACTGGTTCTCCTTTTATCTGCCCGGTATCCTTTTTCGGTTTGGATTGGGCTTTCCCTTTTTTTTCCCCTCCGAATTTCGGAAGACGAAGACTGAATGCTATACTTCCCTACCCCCTGTTCTTACTTACAGTCCACTCTCATTATAAAATAATTAGTGGAACGCATGATAATAAATGGTTATGATGTTGTTGTATCGACTGTAATGTTAACTTGAGATTTTTCTCGCTTATTATATCTGAATTTTAACAAAATGACAGTAAAATATGCTTTATTACTGTACTTTTACAGATTGCTCAACAACCGGTCCAAAGAATCCAGGTGGTCCCCTCAACTGGAACCGGAGAATGTAACTTCCTGATTTTTCAGGTGCAGTCAACCGGAATCTGAAGTTTACGGTCTGTCCTTTTACAACGTATGGCACTGGAATTAGAATTTTGCCAGGGACAAATTCAAGTGTTGAATTATAGAGGGGCATAAGCGATGTACTATTCTCAGTCCAAACGGCATTACCGCTGTTTTCAAGGTTAATTGTTCCAATATATCCTCCTTTTCTCTTCATTATCGGGGGAATCACTAATTTCTGCAATATAGCGTCATAATCCTTTTCTGCAGGAGTTGTTTCTATTGTTGTAACATTTATGCGTGTTATTCCCTGAGACCTTGTGGCAGTAGGAGATACTGTAGGAGATGCTGTAGAGTAACGGGTGGAGAGGGGTAACAGGTCCTTGTCTATCGATGATCCACTCGGTATATTATATGGTGTTTCAATAAAACCATCAATATTTGTATTGGTACTCACCTGGCTGTAACCAGTCCCATCCGGGCTCCCCCAGTAATTTCCTCCGATGTAAGGACCTCCGACTATGTTTGTCCCCTTAGTCTTTACAGTATTCCATGAATTTCCCTGATTATTACCGATTAGGAGGACATTCCTTTGATTATTGAAATAATTATTATAGATTGTATTATTTCCGGATGAAACAATGATCAGTCCTGAATATGTGTTACCACTTACTTTGTTTCCTGTAACTGTTGTAAATTCAGCAGTTCCAAGCCAGATGCCATTGTAATTATTATTGATATCATTGTTTGTAAGATGTGTATTACTCTCGTTGAGAACTTCAACTCCATTAAAAAAATTATTACTGATTGTGTTGTCTACAACATTATTTCCATTGGACTCATAAAGGACAAGGCCTGATAAATTGCTGTTAAGTATCACATTGTTATTAATTTCGTTCTGATTTGAAACAATGAACTGTGCTCCGTTTGCACCATGATTAACGATACTGTTTCCGGAGAATTCGCTTCCATTTACAAAAGCAATATAAAGGCCATAGTTTCCGTTTTTATTCGCGCTATTACCTGTGACGGTATTAAAATCAGTATGCTGGAGGTAATACCCCGCAGCAGTATTATAGTTTGCGCGGTTGTTTGAGAGAGTATTTCCTCCACCATAATTTACTGCTATCCCGGAATCGCCGTTTTTACTTGCATTCACGTACATAACGAATATCCCGTTTGAATCTGTCAGGTTTACTCCATAACGATAGTAAGTCCCGGCAGGGCCATTATTCGTTGCACTGGTGCTTGATATTTCACCACCAGTCACATTCAAAAATTCAATGCCGGATCTGTTGTTATAGTCTGTATAAACTGCTTTATTGTTATAATCTGGAGACGGGGAAGGAATAAAAGGAGACAGGCTGCTTTTTACATCGATATTTTTTGAGTCCTTTGCTAAAATCCCAACATTATTTTGTTTTGCTACGGTTCCGTCCGTTATATTGCCATTTGTAACATCACTAACACTAATACCATTTGTCCAGCCTATGATTGTGATATTCCGGATTTCGACATTTGTAACCTTTTCAACCTTTACTCCGTCTCCGGTTCCAGAACCATGCAGGGTATATCCCATACCGTCAAGAACGACACCAATAACATCATGTATCCAGATCCCGAATAGAGATGAAGTATCAAGGTTTTGTTCCAGGAAATAGATTCCCGGGCCGGTTGTACCATTGATCTCCCAGTACTGGGCGCCGGGAGTACCGAGAATGTTACCGCCATTTAAAGGAGGGTCCGGAAGTGAAGATTTCCAGTCAGTATCAGATGAACCTGAATTATTTGCAGAAATTGTAGGAGATATTGAGGGTAGTGGCGTTGCAGTTTCTGTCAACTTTGGCCCGGAAGTAGGAGTCATTGTTTCTGTTTGTGTTGGAGTTGCAGATGTTTGGGTAGAAGAAGAAGTTGGACTTACTGAACCTGCTGATGTTAATAAAACAGTTATTTCAGGTGTTGGTGTAAGCGTAACTGATTGAACCGGAGTTTCTGAATTAGTGATAGTAGTAATATCTGTTGCCAGAAACGCGGTAGTCACAGGATATGAGGTAATTTGAGATGGGATTACAACTGTTGCCTGCTCTGAATCAAGAATATTTGCCATGCTGTCAGGGGATATCGTATCCATAGAAGTATCTCCCTGCAGATCACGCGTCACCTGTAGTGGTGCTGCCTGGGTTACCGTCAGGTTACCATCGCCGTAAACTGCCGATATTCCAAGTAAAAAGAAAAGGACAAGGATGATCACTTTAGTAAGTGTTGAATTCTTCGGAATTTTAAGCATACAAAAGGATCCACCGGTGATACCGAGCATATTGTCTTTTTCAGATAAAAAATATCTGATGAATCAGATTAACAGAGGAAATCTTATCAGGGAGCGAGTTTCACTATACCATACTGAAATAATGCAGGACGATATCATAGTGAGAATGCCAACCGGTATCTCATCTCTTGATCCGGTTATTGATGGTGGAATTCCTCCCGGCTCTATGATAATTCTCCTTGGTGAGATTGGAGCCGGGAACCAGGAATTTGTATATAGTTCTATTCTTTCTTTAAGCTTATTAAAACGCAAAGAGGCCCCTCCCTCGATTGTCTATCCTGAAGATATTATCTATGTCACGTTTACAAGAATGAGAGAAGATATCCAGAAGGAGATGGGGCTTTCATTTAAACCCGATATGCTTGCACAAGTCGGGACGATAAAATTTGAAGACCTTTCAGAGAATTATTTTGATGCAACTGTTGTCCCGGTCGACTGGTACAGCCATGGAGATATAATTACAAGGCTGTCAAAAAGAAAAGAAAGGATTGGGGCCATTGCTAACCTTTCTCAACGATTAAACGCCCAGAAAAAGAATTCATTAATAGTTATTGATTCACTCACAGAGGTCGCGAGCCAGTATGCAGACACTGGTTCATGGCAGGAGCTTGTAGGTTATCTGCGTGGGCTTCAGAGAATTGCAAAACAGTGGAACTCCTCCATTTATATCCTTCTTACAAAGCAGATTCTTGAAGATAAAAAAGAGTTTGAGATAGCAGATACAGCAGATGCTGTTATTACATTCAGATGGGAGGAGAGTTCTGCAGCCCGGCGAATGCGGATAATGTACTTTGATAAGTTCAGGGGAGTTATGACCCATCTTGAAGAAAGAGACCTCGTAAAATTTGCGGTCAGGATAACTGGCGAAGGTGGATTTGAGGTCAATAACATAAGGGTGGTTGTGTGACTGCAGAAAGGATTCAGGTCGGTATCAACGGGCTTGATGAAATGCTAGGTGGGGGTTTCATACCCGGTACTATTAACGGCATTATCGGGTCCTATGGGACCGGAAAGACAACATTTATCCTGAACTATATCTATACCGGTCTCAAAAATGGAGAAAACGTAATTTTTATCAGCCTCGAAGAGAGGGAAGACAGGATATTACAATATATGGCTCAAAAAGGCTGGGATGTATCGCCATATCTCAACAAGTCGCTGAACATAATAAAAATGGATCCGATCGATTTCAATCTTGCAATAAATAATGTCAAGAACGAACTTCCGGAACTTGTAAAAAAACTTAATGTCAGAAGAATAGCTATTGATCCAATCTCACTTTTTGAGGACCTTTTTGACAGCACGGCAAGCAGAAGAAAAGAGATGTTCAGGTTTGTTGAGAACTTAAAAGACCTGGACTGCACACTGCTTATGACAAGTGAGACCTCTAGTGAAGTTCTTTACTCGAGCAGGTATAATCTTATCGAGTACTTGTGTGATACCGTGATATTACTTAGGTATGTCAGACCGTCTGAACTTTCCACTACTCAACTTGCAATTGAAGTTGTAAAGATGCGGCTCTCTCCCCACTCAAGGGAGATAAAACCTTTTGAAATAATGGAAGATCAGATTCTTGTCTATACTGAAGCAAACGTTTTTTAAAATCCAAGACCTGCAATGTGTAGCAGTATTACAAGAATTGCGCCGGGTAGTCCGCCAATTGCACATAGAAGGACCGATGCCCAGTTGACAATGATATCAGTCTTTCCAAGATATTGCATTAGATGAAAATAATTCACAACCATTAATATGAGAAGGCCAATTACTGAATTAATTATTATTTTTGTTATATTCCTGAGTAGAAAATACACTATTGCTGCAAGAATCAGGAGGACTACTATCAGAATGAGATATTCCGGATTGAACATATTACACCCCTATTACCGTTTGATCATGTATCCGCACTGATGGAAGGATCATGTCGCCAATAACCTTTCTCTCTTTTGATACACCCTGAATTACTTTAAGCATTTCAAAAACATTACCCGCAAGCATCGCCTTTCTCACTGGTGTTGTAAGTTCTCCATTTTCTGCGAGGAAAGCATTGGAAAGTTCGACCGAAAAATCCCCGCTCATAGGATTTGCAGTGTGGGCTCCTACAACACTTTTTATAAATACTGCCGGTTCTTCGAGGACCTCTGTATTCCGGCCTTCAACTAATAGATTATGGTGCCCTATCCCTGGTGAACCTGATGCCCCGCTCCTTACTGCACTGCCGGTTGAAACTTTTCCATATCTGGAAGCTGTCCTGATGTCATAAGCAAATGCGTTAAGGGCGCCGTTTTTAATGAAATCTATTCGTTTTGTAGGAGTTCCTTCTGTGTCCCACAAGACTGAACCAAGACCTTCTGTAGTGGAAGGAAGATCATATACTTTTAGAGAATTAACTGCTATCTCTTCATTAAGCTTGTCTTTAAGGAGTGAACGGCCTGCATGCACATTTTTTCCTGAAAGTGCAGGGATAAGTGTAGATTCGATGAGTTCCCCTAGTGCCATAGGTGAGAGAACAATATCATAGGTGCCTGTGTTAATATCACTGCCTTTCCAGGACTTTTCTGCATAAAACGCTGCTGTTTTCCCAGTCTGGAAAGGGTCCAGTTTTGCTTCCCAGGACATATCAAATTCATTTCCGGTCGAACTTTCGTGAATTGTTTCAAGTGAGCAGGAATTATCGGTATAGTCCACAGAAGCTTGAAAACCATTGCTATTTTCAAGCGAGATCCTTGTCCTGGATGCTTCAGCCCCGCCTGATGTAATGTCAGCATTATATTGTTTTGAGCCCTCAATAAGGCCATATATAATATCTTTCAGAAATGCTGGTCCAAGTTGCACCTGCGGGTCTGAACAGGGTTTAGAAGAGGGAAAGTTCTGCTGTCCCGGAAGTCCTGACCATTCCTGGGGAGAAACGAGCTTTCCTGCAGAAATCGCTGCTTGAAGGCATCTCTCCCATTCAATCGGGTTATTTGTGCTTGATGCTCCTATTCGTCCCTTATCAATAGTCCTTATACAAATCCCTGATGAAGATTCCTCTTTTGCAACTGAAATGCTCTTACCCCTAAGTTCAGCGGTTATTGATTGACCTTCGACTGTAAAGATTTCAATTTCATCGACTTTTTTTAAGCCTTCGGTAATAGCTCTCTCAATCCACGACACTGCCACCCACCACCGCATTTGAGAGGAGTATATGAGGAGCACCGTCACTCACCGGCACACTCTGGCCTCCTTTCCCACAATATCCCTCGTTCATCTGCCTGTCATTTGCACATAGTAGAATGGAATGCAGTGTCGAGAGGATTTCACCGGATAGCGAGACATCCCTTATCATTCTTGTACATTCACCGTTCTCAATCAGGTACCCATATTCAGCGTTGAACTGGAAAACTCCTCTTCCTGGGTCAACCTGCCCTCCTCTTGATCCTTTGAGATACACGCCCTCCCTGCACTCCGAAAAAAGTTCTTCTCTCTTTGCATCACCATTTTCAATGAATGTATTACTCATTCTTACAATCGGAACAGATCCAGCCATTGCACGGGCATGTCCCAACTGTCCGTCTCCTATACGACAAAGTGTCTCACGGTTGTGCAGAAAAGCGTTAATTTTCCCATTTCTCACTATGTCGGTCTTTACAACGGTTGAGCCTTCGGCATCAACCGGTTCAAACCCAAACAAGGGGAGAGTAGGGTCATCTGATATAGTGAGGAAATCCGGACCTATATCTTCACCAATTCGGCCTTTCAGGACTGAACTCCCTTCAAGGACAAGATCTCCTTCGCCCGCATGTCCAACTGCTTCATGGGCAAAGACTCCCGCAAGTTCAGGGTCAAGTACTGCATTCACTGTCAGGGCCTTAGCAGGTTTAGCATCCAGGAGACTGACTGCAAGTTCTGCAGAGAGAAGTCCGGTTTCTGCCTTGTGACGTAAGTTAAAGCCCTCGATTGTGTGTTCTCTTTCTGATGCCATCTGTATTAGGCCATTTTTCCCGGCAACTGCAAGAACATTAAATCCACACCTTGTTGTATTATATGTGAATTCTTTACCCGAACTGTCAAAGAACAAGACTTCTTCATGTTTCTCTATATAATTTGCACGGGTACTTACAATAGAGTCAATTTTCGCAGACCTTTCAATCCCCATGAGAAGATCTGCTTTTTCTTCAAGAGAGATCCCGGTTGGGTTTTCCTTGAGAGATGGGACTGGAAGAAGGAAAGCTTCAGTAGGTTCTATCTTTACTTTCTCACCGGTTATTGACGCTAGTGCCATTCCCTGGGCAAGATATTCATTCAGTTTTTTCTTATTATCAGGATCAAAAGTGTCTACAGACACAACACCCCATCCGGAGTCACCTAATACCCGGATCACTGCAACATCAAAAAAAGAGGTGCCTCCGGATTCAAGCCGACCGTTATCGACCTCTATCTGGGTGGTCTCACCTTTAATATGCCGTATTTCGTAATATTCCGGTTCCTTCATTTGAATCTAGACTGTAGCGGTCACGCCACCTATATCTTTCTGTGTATTCATGCCCTGACTGCGGACCTGGGCGATTTTTTTGAGCTTCTCCCTGAATAAATCGCTCTTTTCCGGAAGTAGGGCTATTGTGAGGACTTCTTCAATGTTTTCAACCGGAATTATTGTTACAATTTCTTTGTAACGTTCTTCAATGAGCACATCATCGATATTCGTTTTCGGGATAAGGACTGTCCTTATTCCAGCCTTTGCAGCGGCTTCTATTTTGTAAGTTACACCACCAACAGGGAGGACATCTCCCCTTACTGAAAGTGAACCAGTCATCGCAATGTCCTGCCTTACCGGAATTCCTTCAATAGCACTAATCACAGCAGTAGCAACACTGATTGACGCTGAATCACCTTCAACTCCGCCGTAAGTCCCGATAAACTGAATATGGACATCCATGTTCTTGATATCAATACCTGTGAACTTCTTTAGAATCGCACTCACATTTTTAATGGATTCCTGGGCAATCTCCTTGAGCATCCCGGTTGCTATGACGGTTCCGCTCTCACCATGTGCAGGGGTTATTTCAGCCATTATCGGAAGTACTGACCCTGAATCATTGCCCATTACAGCAAGGCCGTTTACTCTTCCAACCCTTGTCCCTGATATTACAGTCAATTCATAATCGCGGCTTCTGCGTGTATACTCATCAGAGACCTGTTCTTCAATCGACCTTGCAGTCTGTTTTGCGGCAATTACATGGGCTGCGGTTGTTATTTCGGCGTTATCCTGCTTTGCAAGGTCTCCAGCTACCCTGATAAGGCCGCCCATATCACGAAGTTTTAGGGTAAGATGACCTTTTCGGTTTGAACGTCGGCGTGCTTCTGTTATTATGACTTCTATCGCACTTTTATCGAAGTGAGGGATTTTACCGTCGTTTTTTACTTCCTGGGCGATAAACCTTACAAATTTATCGCGGTTTTCAGGAGTGTCCTCCATTGTTTCACTCATGTATACTTCATATCCATAACCACGGATACGTGACCTGAGTGCAGGGTGCATACCCTGAATCGCGTCAAGGTTCCCGGCAGCGACCATGACAAATTTACATGGTACCGGCTCAGTCCTGACCATGGCGCCACTTGAACGTTCGCTTTGGCCTGTTATAGGGAATTCTCCCTCCTGCAAAGCAGTAAGCAGGTTCTGTTGTGAGTGCGGAGTGAGAGTATTTATTTCATCGATAAAAAGGACGCCTTTATGGGCCCGGTGAATCGCTCCAGGCTCTACCCTGTCATGGGATGGGGTTTCAAGACCTCCGCTCTGGAAGGGGTCATGCCTTACATCACCAAGGAGGGCTCCTGCATGTGAACCAGTCCCGTCAATAAAGGGTGCAGGTTTATTAGGTTCGTTTGTTAAGAGGAGTTTTGGGACCATTGAGTCTTCACGCGGCATGCTGTAACGGAGGGCCATAAATACAAATGCAGCCGCTATGATTCCCATGAGCCATTGGTAAGTGATAAATGCGTAACCGACTATCCCTACCATTAATATCATTAGGAGCGTGTTTCTGAACTGGACTTTCTTTCTTGCCTCTGCTTTGTGCGCACCGACTATCTGCTTTCCTCTCCCGGCGTTTACTGTCCGGATAACAGGCGTATTGGGGTCGTCAGAGTTAGGATAGACAAGAATGTCCTGAAGTTCTTCTTTTGGCAGCAGTTCAGCCATTGCCTTTGCAAGCATTGACTTTCCAGTACCAGGGCTTCCAATCATCATTACATGCCTGCGTTGAATAGCCGCTTTCCTGATCACTTCAACAGCATGTTCCTGGCCTATTACTTGATCTATCAGGTGTTCAGGGACTTCAACTACTGATGAAGTTATAACATTATCGAGGCTGTAAGACTTTACCTCTTTTTTCTCTTCTGTTCCAGTCGGGATCTCCTGATCATCCATTAAAATTTGACCTCGTGAAAAACCTCTTTCAATATGGCAATAAATTACGGGTTACCCTTTATTTGTGCAATCCGCCAAGTCATTTGATAAGGATTTTTATAGAATGCTTTGATAATTCTATGCATTATCGTTTAAGTAGTTTCAGCATGGGGTAGCGGGTTATGAAAGTAGTATCTACGGAACGGTCACAGGTGCTTGCAGCAAGACTTGCAGAATGTCTACATGTGCCTATAGCACCTGTGAAGTATACCCGGTTTCCTGACGGCGAGCAGTACCTGGAGGCTGGACCCCTTGATGACCAGATGGTGATTTTAGGTAGTACTACGAGTGACGCCGCATTCGTTCAGCTCCTGCTCCTGCTTGATGCCTGTGAAGGGTGTGATAACACCCTTATCCTCCCGTATATGGGTTATGCACGACAGGATAAAAAATTCAAACCGGGTGAACCACTTAGTGCGAGGGCAGTCGGGCGGGCCCTCTCAACCGGTGTTTCAAGTGTTATAACTGTCAATATTCATGAGCCTGCAATTTTTGAATATTTTAAGGGAAACCCTCATAATGTCTGCCTCTCAAAGGAGGTCGCACTATACATAAGCGAGAGTGGCCTCAATAACCCGTTAGTCCTGGCACCTGACAAAGGGGCATCACGGTTTGCAGGGGAAGTCGCCAAAAAAGGGGGATGGGACAGCGACTATCTTGAAAAAACCCGTCATTCGGGTGAATCAGTTACGATGGAACCCAAATCGATGGAAGTCAAAGGGAGAGATGTCGTTATCGTTGATGATATCATCTCCACCGGAGGCACCCTTGTTACTGCAACTTCGATGCTTTATTCACAGGGTGCACGTTCTATCCAGGCAGTCTGTGTCCATGGTGTCCTTATTGGGGGTGCTTACTCGAGGATGAGGTCTGCAGGCATCCGTAACGTCTCAAGTAGCGATACTATTGAATCCGTGACGACACGCTTCTCGGCTGTTGCGAGCCTTGCAGATGTCCTGAAGAAATAAGATGGATACAAAGGCATCTTCTAAACTGCAAAAAAACAGTGCAATTGTACTTGATACTTCTTTTTTCTTTTATAACATGGATATTGAAGGTCTCCTCTTTACAACTCAGGCAGTTATCGATGAATGTTCAGACCAGGCTTCTTCAGCCCGCATTCTTGTCTACCGTGAAAAAGGGCTTCAGGTCAGGGAACCAGAAAAGAGATCTGTTAATGAAGTCATGAGCGTTTCAGAGGAGACAGGGGATATTGGTAAGTTATCAAAAACTGACATCGGCCTTCTCGCACTCGCACTTGAACATGGTGCGAGGATCTGTTCTGATGACTTTGCAATAAGGAATGTTGCAATGGCTCTTGGTATTGGGATTGAACCCATGATGCAGCGTCAGATACGGTATATTAAATGGAAATTCAGGTGTAAAGGATGCGCAAGACTTTATGACAAGGCTATGGTATGCCCTGTCTGCGGTGCTGAGGTTACAAGAAAACTTAAATAAAGACCTTCAAACCTGATTCTATGTCCTCACTCGATGAGTTGAAAATGAAAGCAAAGCAACTCCTGTCAGAAGGCCACAGCCCTGGCCAGATTGCAGATGAACTCTCATTATCAGTAGAGACGATTACTTGGCTTCTAACGCAGGAGAAAGGAAGTGAGACACCAAAAGATGTGCATATCGACTGGACTTCGATAAGTGCAAACGGTGAGCTCCTTGAAGATCTCGCACTGATTCTCTCAAAGAGACATTACCTCACTTTTACAAAAGATCCTTCAATGCCGGATGCTTCATATGACGTTATGGTAGGGATTTCAATCTCAGGTATTCCTGTAGCTGCAGTGCTCGCGGCAAAAGAAGGGGTTGACCTTGCTATCTATCACCCCTCCAAGCAAAATACCGGCGACCGGCCGATGGGGTCAATCAGCAGCAATTTTTCTCAGGTTAAAGGTGCACGCTCGATTATTGTAGACGATGTCATTACATCCGGGAAAACGATGGTCGAGGTTATTGAGTACCTCCGGAAACATGGATCAATTCCGGTCGCAATCTGGGTAATATTTGACAAAAGAGGACTTCCAGAGGTTGACGGTGTTCCAGTTATAAGTCTATTTAAAGTGTCGAGGATAGATTAGACAGATTTTTTCGTTATCTTTATATAGAAGTTCAATTCCATCATTACAAACACGGAAGAGTTACAATGCTATCAGGACAACCAATTATCATACTAAAAGAGAATGTAGAGCGTAACAGAGGGCGTGAAGCCCAGCGTTCAAACATTGCGGCTGCAAAAGCAATCGCAACTGCCGTCAGGACAACCCTCGGCCCACGCGGAATGGATAAGATGCTTGTCAGTTCATCGGGCGACGTAGTCATAACAAACGACGGCGCGACAATACTGGAGGAGATATCTGTCCAGCACCCGGGAGCAAAGATGGTAATTGAAGTCGCAAAGACTCAGGACAATGAAGTCGGCGACGGCACTACCACTGCAGCAATTATTGTCGGTTCACTTATGGAGCAGGCTGAATATATGCTTAACCAGAAGATACACCCGACCGTAATTGGAAAAGGATACCTGCTTGGAATGCAGAAAGCAATAGAAATCCTTGAGACCCTCTCCTTCAAAGTCGCCCCGGATGACAGAGCGACCCTCATTAAGATTGCAAACACTGCAATGACAGGAAAGTCCATTGAATCTGTCAGGGAAAAGGTTAACGAAATTGCAGTCGATGCAGTAATGACTGTTGCCCAAAAGAAAGGAGCAAGGTTCTTAATTAACGAGGACGATGTCCTCATTAAGAAGCAGAAGGGAGCTACTATGGATGATGCAGAGCTCATCCACGGCGTTGTCATTGACAAGAAACGCGTATCCGAAGAGATGCCAAAAAAAGTGAAGAAGGCAAAAGTAGCACTTGTGGCAAGTCCACTTGAGATAAAAAAGACCCAGACAAAGGCAAAAATAAAGATAACCTCGAGTGAACAGGTTGCAGCATTTTCTGAACAGGAACGTGAAACATTAAGAAGACTCTCTGACAGTGTTGCTGCATCAGGTGCAAATGTACTCCTTTGCCAGAAAGGTATTGCAGATTCAGTACAGTTCTTCCTCGCAAAGGCAGGGGTACTCGCCGTAGAAGATGTTCCAGAAAAGGATATGAAATTTGCAGCAAATGCACTTAACGCCACTATCGTCAATAAAGCTGAAGACCTCACAAAGGACCAGCTCGGTTATGCTGAACTCGTTGAAGAACTGGATGATATCGATATTATTAAAATATCAGGCTGTAAAAATCCAAAGACAGTCACAATTCTCCTCAGGGGCACAACCGATTATCTCCTCGATGAGCTTGAACGGGCAGTAATCGATGGTACACGCGTCGTGATGGATGCAATTGAAGACGAGAAATATGTTGTAGGTGGAGGCGCAGTTGAGACTGAACTATCAATGCAGTTGAGTCAGTATGCAGCGACGGTCGGCGGAAGGGTTCAAATTGCAATTGAAGCATATGCAAAGGCCTATGAAGTAATACCTCTTACTCTCGCAGAAAACTCCGGATACAGTCCGATTGATAAACTTGTTGACCTGAAAAATGCTCATTCAAAAGGACAAAAAACCGCAGGTCTGAATGTTTACAACGGAAAAGTAATAGATATGCAAAAAGAGGGTGTAATTGAACCACACCGCTCAAAGAGGCAGTCAATCCAGAGTGGGACCGAAGCATCTATCATGCTCATCAGGGTTGATGACATGATGATAACCCAGGAAAAGCCTTCGAGTCCCCCACCTATGTATTAACCCCTCCCCTTTTTTTCGATATTCTTTTCAACTGCCTGATACAACTATATTGGTAGTTTTTTAGGTTCGCAAGAAGACTGATAATCTTCAATTATTGATGATTGCCGAGGTAGTCTAGCCTGGGAAGGCGGTGGTCTCGAAAACCACTGGCGCTTTGCGCCTCGGGAGTTCAAATCTCCCCTTCGGCGTAATTTATCATAGTTCTAAAGCCGAAGATATAATCCGGCTTCAATTTTTCGTCCTTTTTATTTTCATTTCTAACACCTGGTATCAAGTCCTCATCTTAGTCAATTCACGAAGTCCCGGCCCTGCTGGAAGGGTGTTGTTATCAATGTTAATCAATATCAGTTAGCACAATCACAGGATGAGTAGATGCAATAACTACTTGGATAGATACCATAACCATCCGGACCTATGATGTTACCATCACATCACAGATATCTCGGTCGTCACCATAACGTCAAGGGGTAATCTATCAAGGGTTTGTCTCATATGTCTCTAATATGAGCATAAATAAAAATAACCGTTTTACATGACATTTAACGGGCTATAACCACAGATTGTAAGGTACGGCCTTATGATTGTATGGCTTGGTTGGTTGTTCGGTGTGATATGTCGGCTATAAGTGGAGGTTTTTTTCTGTTAACTAACGTTTATACTAGTACAATCACTTCCTTCATTATCGATGATACAGTCCCAATAACCACTAGTGGGGCCATGGACCAATTCCATCTTACCCTAAATAGAGAAAAAATGATCACTACAATGTTTTTACCTTACCCTTGAACACAATATCAAGACCTACATTAGAGAGAAGTTTCAACGTCTTTTTTTGCATATTGATAAAGTAAGCATCCATTGAATCACCTACATTAAAT
>CAIYHQ010000037.1 GCA_903926075.1 uncultured Methanomicrobiales archaeon | reverse complement strand
TGCAAGAATAGGACCAAGGTCCCTGACATTTAATACTGCCCCCGAAATTGTAATTCCACTATTAAGTCCATACATTGAAAGGAGACCAAATATAATAATAAGCAAAATACGGGTTGATAAAAGGGGACGGTTTTCCAGTACTTCAATAAAAAAGCGACTTCGCGAGAAGAGGTAAGCAAAAACGATAATAAGTGAGATCATCTCGAGAAGCTTTATCGAGATCTGGAAAATGGTTGGCTCCATCAATTCAAATGTTTGTAAGGTTATGGTAAATAGGATATCCTTTCTATTTCAGTTGCAAAGAAAGATATATACTGCAGAGTTCAATCATTGAAATAGTGATTCTTGATGTTTGAAGGGATATTTAGCTGGCTCCTCCCGGTTATACTCGTTTTGATTATTATTGGGTTAATAGGATACATTTTTTTACTTTATAACCGTTTTATGGCACTGAAAAATTCTGCGCAAGCAACTCTTGGTCAGATAAAAGTAGCATTGAAAAAGAGACTGGATATGATCCAGGAGCTTCTTGGTGCAGTTAAGAGTTATGCTGCATTTGAGCGTGAGACATTTGAGCGCGTCACTTCAATGCGATCGAAGGTCACAACTGCCGGGCCCGGAGATCTTACGCAAGTAGAAAATGAGTCCCGTTCACTTATGGGTCGTCTTTTGGCGGTCTTTGAAAACTATCCGGTCCTAAAGACCAGTGAAACAGTTACAAACCTTATGAATTCGATTAAAGGAGTTGAAGATGAAATCGCAAGGCAGCGTTATACTTACAACAATATCGGTCAGGAATTTAACACATTGTGCGACACAATTCCCTCGAATTTTATTGCGAGAATAATAAAAATGAGAAAGATCGAATACCTGGAATTTGAGTCCGAAATAACAACTCCACCTAAAATAGAGTTTTAGAAAATAAGGTTCTAATGAAGGAAAAAACTCTTATTGGGCTCTTAATCGGGCTCTGCGTCCTCACAATTATTGCCGGGTTTACAATTTATCAGGAAGTCTCTCCTTTTTCTCCGGAAAATGTTGAAGTTACTAATTACTCTCTCGTCTTTCATGAAAATGGAACTCTGATGGAGATATATAGGTATTCAATCTCTAAACCGGATTCTGTCTGGATACTGACGAGAGACTGGAATATCCCTCTTTCCGCCACCCCACTTGAAAATAAGACATATGTACAGATACTGGGAATAGCGACGCCTCCGGGTTCAGTAGGATTTTTTAACGATAATGGCGGTAATACGACTATTCTCAGGGGTACTAAAGAAGATGAAACAGTTTTTGCAGGGCTTTACCGCCTGAAAAATTCAGCGGGTGTATTTAATAGAGATAAATTTCCAGGAGGTGAGACCACTGTCGGGTATCTCTTCAGGATTTTCCCATTGATAGAATTTGACGATAAATATGCGCATCTAAACCTTGATATCAGTGATACACACGTCAGATTCAGAAATATTAACCTTACGTTTACAGGAGCGAACATCACAAAAGTACGTGCCCGGCCTCCGAATCTGGTTGTAAAAAGAATTAATGGGGGATTTGAAGTAACTGGAGACGTTCTTGCGGATGAAGAGCTCGGAGTCGATATTCTGTTTAATAATCAGGTATTAAAAAGTCTTCCAGGTTATGCAATATATACACCGGGTGTTTATATCCTCAAAGACGCATCTTATCCTTTTTACAATGCAATACCGCGTCCTCTTTCAACTTTATTATTATACTTAGGCATTATCTGGCTTATTGCACTGCCATTTTTATTCATTATTATATATAGACGATTTGGAAAGGAGAAACCTGTTACAGTTCCAGAATTTGTATGTCTTACTCCTGACAGGTCTTTAAAACCATGGCAGGTAAACCTGATCTTTAAGAATGATGCAGTGGACTTTGATGAAGACGGGTTTAATGCAACCCTTTTTGATCTTCATAGAAGGGGAATTATTACAATTTCTGTAAAACAAGAAGGAAGAGAGATTTGTATTAAAGTGCAGGATGACCACGAACTCGATTCATACGAGGAACAGGTTGTGAAGCTGATTCGGATTTTTGCTCCCGGTGACGAGTTCAATAACAAAAATCTTAACTCCCTTGTAGAGGAAGCTTCAAGAAATAAAGAATCAGAAAAAAGAATACTTCAATACAGGAGCTTACTTGAAGATCTAAATGAATGGACGGATGAAGATCTCATCAGTCAATATATTTTCAAAGGCAGATGGCATATCACTCCACTTATCCTATTGTCAGTAGCTGGATTTGCATTAACCGTAATTCTTCTTCTTGTCACTCCGGTTTTTGTGAGTACTTTAATAAGTGGAATGATATTCTGGATATTTGCGCTGGTAGAAACAATAATTGCATATATGATGCCCGAAACTCTCTTTGGAAGATGGAAGGGAGATGCTTATAGGGAGAAACTTGAATGGGAAGCATTTGGGCATTTTCTTTCTGACATAAAGATGATTCGGGAGAATTCTCCTTTTGACCCTTCTATCTGGAGTGAGTGGCTTGCATATGGCAATGCGATGGGAATAGGAGAGAAAATGGAGGAAGCTATCAGGCATCTTGATATAGATCTTTCAAGTGATCTACATATCCTAAAAATGATCCCTTTGATATTCCTCTCTGTCATGGATTATACTCCACGTGGGGCAGGAGATATCGATCTTCGGAGATTTTAAATGTCACAGACTGCTGAAGTAAAAAAAGGGCGGATATTTACAATAAGGATAGACCATGGCGATGACCTCATAGCAGAACTTAAGCGGATTATAAGGGAGAATGAAGTTAAAACTGGTATAATCTCCTATCTCGGGGCGCTTAAAAACCCAATTCTCGTTGCAGGGGCACTAGAACCCGTTATTCCTACAGTTACAAACAAACTTAATCTCAAAGGGGCCTGGGACGTAGTCGGGTTTGGAACTATATCTTCTTCTTCTGATGGTCCGTTTCTTCATCTTCATGGCTCAGTCGGCAAGGGAAATGAATCATATACCGGTTGTATCCGTGAAAGTGCTGAAGTTTATCTGGTAATTGAAGCAGTGATCACAGAATTTACCGGTATAAATTCAATAAGGCGTGATGACCCATTGACAGGTCAGATACTCCCTTTTTTTCTAAAATCAGAAGATGTAGAGAGATAAAATAAAACTAATCTTTATGACGAACTATCAGCCGAAATTTCTTCCGCTGTTGCAGGAAGATAAAGAAAGGTACGATATTGAAATATTTGATATCATTCTTGTTACGGGTGATGCATACGTAGATCACCCCTCTTTTGGCACCGCTCTTCTTGGCCGGTTATTGTGGGAGAAAGGGTTTACGGTTGGAATTATATCCCAACCGGACTGGCGAAAAAATGACGACTTTACAAAGTTAGGCCGTCCAAATCTCTTCTTTTCAGTCTCGTCAGGTAATGTGGATTCAATGGTCAACGAGTTTACTCCCGCCTTGAAGCATAGAGAAAAAGATCTTTATTCGCCTTCTGGCAATAAACTGCGCCCCCCGCGTTCAGTAAGTGTATATACTGACCGTCTGCATGCCCTGTTCCCTGATACACCCATTATCATAGGTGGCATCGAGGCCAGTCTCCGAAGATTTGCTCACTATGACTATTGGTCAGACTCGGTAAGGCAGTCAGTTCTTGCAGATGCACCTGCAGACCTTTTAATATTTGGAATGGGAGAGACCCAGATATGTGAGGTAGCTGAAAGGCTAAGTAAAGGTCGTTTTGACCTTAGTGATATTCCTGGCACTGCATGTAAAATTTCAAAAAAGATATGGGAGCCTGATGACTCGCAAATCATTATCCCCTCATTTGAAGAGGTGAGGTTGTCCCCTAAACACTATATTAGTGCATTCAACACTATCCACAATGAAATGAACCCGTTTCTTGGAAAAAGGCTTGCACAAACTCATCCAAAATGTGTGATAGTTGCAAACCGGCCGACAATGCCATTAAACCCGGGAGAACTGGATAAACTCTATCTACTCCCATTTACGAGGAGGTCACACCCTGCGTACCATGCAGTTATCCCGGCATTAGATCCAATCAGGTTTTCTGTGACGAGTCACAGAGGGTGTTTCGGTGAATGTTCTTTTTGTGCAATAAGTCTTCATCAGGGAAGGATCATTCAGAGCAGGGGAGAAGATTCCATAGTTGAAGAGGTAACAAGATTGACACATGACCCTTTGTTCAGGGGTACTGTTACCGATGTCGGTGGTCCTACTGCAAACATGTACGGGGCATACTGCCACAAATGGTGGAAAACAGGTCCGTGTTTTGAAAAGAAATGCTCGCCGGAATGTCCGCATCTTGATATTTCCCAGGAAAGATATCTTGATCTTCTCGACAGGCTTGAGGAAATAGAGGGCGTGAAAAAAGTCTTTATTAGTTCGGGTCTGCGGTATGATCTGTTCCCAGGGCATGAGAAGAAGGTTTTAAAACGCCTTACCCGGCATATATCGGGCCACCTCAAAGTTGCACCCGAACATATCGTGCCACACGTACTTGCCCTTATGAATAAACCCGGTGCAGATGAATTTGAAAAATTCAGGAAAAGTTTTGAAGATACCTGGAGTGGAAAAGAAAAAAGACAGTACCTTCTGCCTTACTTTATATCCGGCCACCCGGGCACGACGATGGAAGACATGATTATCCTGGCTGAATACATGAGGGACAAATCAATCTATGTTGAACAGGTACAGGACTTCACACCTACCCCAATGACTGCTTCAACCACTATGTATCATACAGGTCTTACCCTTTCAGGTGATGAACAGATATATATCCCCCGGGGCCATGAAAAAATATTACAGAGGGCGATAATTCATTATCGGGACCCAGGGAAATACACTCTTGTAAGAGAAGCGCTTGAAAGTTCCAAAAGGAGAGACCTTATCGGGAATACACGTAACTGTTTAATCCCGGATAGAAGAAAGAGAAAAAAGTGAATATAGCCTCTTTACCTGAAAATCACCACATCTTATAGGAAAAAAATAATTTTAGGTTGAACTATAGGTCGGCTGCGGCAGTGTCGGGATTGCTGGGACTGTTACAGCCGGGGTCGCAACAGATACTTGAACATTCGGAGTTGCAAGTGCAGCTGGAACACTGATTGACGGGTTTGCAGGTGTAGTAATCTGTGGATTTGCAATAGTACCCGGGAGAGGAATTGTCGGGACTGCCGGGATAGTTATCGAAGGAGTTGCTACCTTGGGCAATGTAAGGTTAAGAGGAGCAAGGGTAGGAATAACAGGAGTTGCTCCACGTGTTGGTATGGGTATAACCGGAGCGGCCGGAACTGTAATCTTTGGTCCGGCAACGGTAGGCAGGCTGATAACGAGAACTGCGAGAGTAGTTATATTTAATTTAGCAGGTGAACTCGGTATAACAATCACAGGTTTCTGCGGGACAGTCACTAAAGGAGGTGCCACACTTACTGTAACAGTCACTTTATTCTGAGTTGGCCAGGGGAATGGAATAGTTGGGACGGTCGTATCTGCAGCCTGGACAAATGAGACGACCAGGAGCATGCAGGTAAGAGTTGTGAATAATGCCAGTAGCTTCATAGATACAAGATCATTCAATAACAATATTATTTACTTGTTTCTCTATTATCAGTCTCTCCATCTGCATCAAGGCGTACTTAATCATTTGTACACGGGATACACCGCTCCAGCTTCTCATCAATTATCCTGTACGCATTTGCGAGTACTGATGAATTTGAGATGAGTCCCGCAATCAGAATTACTTCAAGGATCTCTTCGCGGGTAGCCCCTTTTTTCAAAGCGGCTGACATGTGGTATGATGTACAGTGCTGGCAACGTAAGGTCGCACCGACTGCGAGACATACGAGTTCGACATATTTAGGGTCCAGAGTACTCGTTTTTGCTACAGCTTCTTTATACAGCAGATGAGAAATCAGGACCTCAGGGCGCTCAGCCATTCTCTGGAAGATTAGCGGTGTTCGTCCGAACTCTTTTTCGATTAAAGCCATCCACTCTTCAGCTGTAACTTCGACGCCTTTTTCAACTATCTTATCTAGTTTCTCTTCAAATTCCGGCATACAGATCAGTTTAGAAAAGTTTGTTATTAAAGGAATTGGAGTCGGGTGAAAAAAAATAACTCTATAAAAGCAAGTTGGATTCAGAAAAAGGGTGAATCCTGATTAAAATATAATCCCTCATGCGTGAGGGGAGTATATCCGCAATTTTTCGTAAAAGAATGCCCTCTTCCACTATTATATCCCTTATTTTTTCTGCAAAGAAGTCGTACGGAAGTTTCACCCTTAATCCCGCAATCTGGACTGTTACCGGGGTTGGAGACGTTACTTCATGGATCTCCTGGACCTGTTCATGAATGAGGTCCATAAGCCTTGCTGGTGAGACTGAAAGTGGATCTTTTGCTATCTCCTCTCTTTTTTCATCCAGAACTCTTGTCACCTCTGCAATCACATCATCAAGGACTGAAATCTCTTCTGACTCCTTCGTGCGGTGCATAAACCTTCCTACGTGACCAACATATCCAGCAACAGGCGGGTTAATTATCTCGATAAGTCTTTCACGTGAAGGAGCGCCACAGACTATAATCGGGACAGTAATCCCCCTTCTTAATACCGGGATTTTATATTCAATACAGGTTTCAAAATTTCCAAAAAGATATACAGCGCAGTCATGCTCATTGATGACATCCCTCTCCTCGTCGTTCATCTGTGATATTCTTTTTCCAAATCCGCGCGAGAGACCTACCATGTTGCTCTTTGCACCTGATCTCCTGATATACTCAGCAAGATCACAGGATGCATGAGGGAGGTGATGAATCTCAAGGCTCATGCTCACCACAGCAATCTCAGTACCTACAAGAGGGGACGGAGTCACGTCTCCGGTCAGAGGTTTTCCTATCTTCTGGATGAGTTCTATATCGTCTTTCGGGACTATCGCCTGAATTACGACTTCCTGGGCTATCATATGTTTCTGTATGATATAACCGCCCAGGTCTTCAATTAGGTCAACTATCTCGTCGTGCCGGAAAACTCCGCCTTTGTACGTAATAGGTACGAGAATCATAATGATTCTCCCATCAGGGCAAATTTCTCCCTGATAAGGACATCTGCTGATTCTGTAAGTGTATTTTCACTTGCGATGTAGTAGAATCTCTCTTTTCCATAGTACTGGCGCCTGACTTTGAATCCCTCAGGTGCAATGACCTGCAGGGCATAGATAAGATCCCGGTAAAGGTTTTCACTCGGGTCAACAACTACCATATCGGCTATTTTCTGTGCCTCTTCTTTTGTCAGATTTAGAATTATTGTAAACCGGTCCGGTTGATCTACATGGTCTTTTCCGAATTTTTCCCACAGAATCCGGAGAAGTTCTGATAGGTAAGTCTCCTCTCCGATTGCAATTGTAACTTTCCCGCCCTCTATCTGGACGTTTGCAAAATCATTTACCGTTATATGTGAATGAATGGTCTTTGTTACACCTGTGGCAACAAATATCGGGATTCGTGGATCGATGAATATATGCAGTTTATGAACGACTCTGAGCATATTGTGGTCGAGAAGCACGACTTCTGCCAGTTGCTCATAGTATTCTCTCCCTGTCTCGTCATAACATTCGACCTGGAAATACTCTATCGAGAGCATCTATTCTCCTTTGATAAAACCTGATGCAAGAAGGGCTGATCCAACTGCACCAATATATTGTGAATAGCGTGGGACAACAATATTTGTCTGTAAAAGTTCACCCATTGCATGGACAAGCCCGGTTATCAGGGAGGTTCCGCCAACCATGATAACGGGTTCCTTGATATCCACTTCCTGAAGCTGTTGTTCAAAGACCTGTTCAGCAACGCTGTGACACGCCGCTGCGGCGACATCCTCACGGAAACTTCCTGCGGCAAGTGCATTAACGAGGCTTTGGGTGCCAAAGACAATACAATAGCTGTTCATGGCGACTTTATCCCATTTACCATTCATAGCAAGTGGCCCAAGTTCAGTTATCTCAACACCAAGTCTCTTTGAAGTCATTTCAAGGAATCTGCCACTTGCACCGGCACAGATCCCACCCATTGTGAAAGTCCCGGGGATCCCGTCCTGAACACTTATTGCCTTGTTATCCATCCCACCGATATCAAGGACTGTGGAAGGACCGTGTTGACAGTCAGCAAGGTATACTGCTCCCTTTGAGTTGACTGTAAGTTCTTCCTGGATAAGGTCTGCACCAATTTTCTTTCCGACAAGAAATCTTCCATATCCGGTGGTACCTACCGCATCCAGGTCTTCCATATGTAACCCAGCTTCTTCAAGTGCAGTTGTAATAACATCCTCTGCACTTTTCATAACTTCGGTTGTAGGTTTCCAGCCAGTTCCGACCACAACGTTATCTTTCATGACGATTGCCTTTGTGGTGCTTGAACCGCTGTCTACACCCATTGTTATTCCTTCCTGGACTTCCCGTGCAAGGAGTGCTCTCCTTCTCGCTATTGTTGTCAGGGCTTCCATACGGGTAAGAAGCGTTGCCGCAGTTGTTCTTTCTGTAAATGAATAACTTACCACCGGCAGTCTTGAATTTTCATGGATAAACCTCCGGAGCTCGTTTCTTACAATTGCAGCTTCGGCACATCTGAAACAGGAAGCAATAAAAACTGCGTCTGCATTTACTCTGCCGTCAACAAGGGCTTTTGCACGGGCAATTGCAAGTTTGAGGTCCGGGCTTCTCACGTCCAGTCCAAATGAATCGAAATCCCGTCTTAATTCTGAAAGTTTGATATCAGGATAGAAGACTTCTGCATCGACCATCCTTGCAGCTTCATTTATCTCATTCTGGACACCGCTATATTCGGGACCGCAGGATAGTTGTGCTATCCGGACCGGAACAGTCATGGGGAACCATCCTTTAGTGAATCAAGAAATGACCGGATGGAGCGTACAAATGTAACTCCCTCCTCTTCTGTCGAGGGATAAAGTAATTCAATAATTGGCATTTTTCGCTCCTTAATAAGGAATTTTACAAGTTCGTTTGTTCTGGCACACCCCATACAGCCAAATGCGTAGTCTGAATCGTTTACTATAATTGCGGCATCTGCATCTTCAATAAGAGGACCATAAAGTGACATTCTGCCCCTGACACCGGAAGGGACCTCAACCGCGGCATATTTAAGCCCCTTCTTTGGATCATCCGGTGTCATCTGGAGTGGAGGTGACTCAAAACCAGCCGTCTGGATATGATCCCGGACTGATATCGCTGAACCAAGTGGTTTATGTCCGAATCTGGCAACTAGGTCAGAGAGCATGAGACTTGTTGCAGGGTATATAAAAACCTTAGCCATTGCTAATTCACCTCGGAATCAATTATTTGTCTGAGTTTTTCCAGAGGAAGTGGAATTTTTTCAATCATTTTTCTTTGAAGTGGCTCATTATCAGGAGTTGAAGAACTATCCAGCGATTTTAATCCATAAGAGATAAAATGGAGGAGCCCCATCTCGAATTCATGACCAAAGTAACCTGGCCGTGCACCTCCGAGGTTTGACCTGCACCTGCGGTTGTCACCAGGTGGAAATCCACGGTCCTTAACAAAGATGTGAAGAGGGTCTAGCTTTCGCAGAAGTTCTACAATTGTCTCGATCTCGTTTTCATTCCCTGTTATCTGAAGTCCAAAGCAGGTCTCTTTTATCATTACACCCTGCGATACTTCGTATGCCTTTATTGCAAGATCAGATGGTGTGAAGGATGGAGATTCAACAAATACATATTTTGTGACACTCCCTTTACAAACCGGATTATATTCTTTCATTTCACCACTTCCCTGATAAAAATTATTGAATTCTCCTTTAGCCCTGTTAGTTTATCAGGGTTAAGCAGTTTACCTATGATGTTTGTACCCTCAAAAGGCTCAGAGGTTGGTCCGAATTCACTATTGTCAGTTAGCCTGACACCTACAAGCCCCACGCCCTTTCGCGATTCATTGGTCATTGCGAGGGTATTTGCCGGGACAACATCGTTCGGAGTATTTTCTGGAATTATCTGGATGCCGGTTGGAATTTTGGGTTTGAAGAGGTAAACGTCATCAAACCCAAAGAAAAATGGAATTTTCCCAACTGCATGAAGCGAGAGCCCGGTAATTTTCCGGAAAATTGCACAGGTATCCGGCGAACTGCTATCATCAAGCATGATATCAACAACCTCTGAATAGGATGCTGTAACAAGTTTTACTTTGCCTTCTGCGAGCACTTCAAGAGTCGTTCCAGGTTCCTGATAAACAACTACCCTGTCTGTTTCAATATTATCAAAATTAAATTCAATTCCCCTGTCTACCGATCTTTCTTTTGCATCAGTTACCGGGAGCCCTACAAGGTCAAAGCGTTTAGGTTCCAGTTTTACTTCGAATAATTCACCGGCCTTTGCTATCTGTGCAAGTTCAATTCCCTGAATCACCTGTCCGGCTGATGCATGCGATGTAGTCCTTGGGAGGTCTGTTGTGTTTATGTAAATTGCTCCCGCTGACCTCCCTTTTGTCCTGATTGTGACTGAACCCTCCCTTCTGGGAAGGCTTTTTCCTCCAGCCAAATCAGTATTGATAAGGTGATCGTCCCTGATATGGGTCGAGGAAGATCTGCCAACAATAAAACTCTTTTTTTCAAGTCCCATAAGGAGGTGCTCGACTATCTCTGAATTTGTGATGTCAATTGAATCCCTTGTAAAACCATGACCAAAAATTACAACTTTGCTTATTATTGACATCCCGTTTTCCAGAGGAAAAGTGAAATCTTTAGTAGTAAACGCATGGGTCGTATCAGCAATTGCAAGAAGCGGAGTTATACTCTCTATAACATCTCCAGAATGGAAACGGTCAAGTATACCCCTGCCCCTGACAACTTTCCCGATTACACCACCCTCTTTTTGAGACCCATGGTCTGCAGAATGGCGTTCACGTGAAAAGAACAGAAATGATTGATCCGGGTTATATCCTGCACATCCAAGGACCAAGTCTCCCCTCTCATAAAGGAAAGGAGTACGGGATGGTTTAAAGTCTGCCCGGAATGCACCAAAAGCGATACCATACCTGTCTTCCCATCTGACGAAAAGTGGTGCATGAAGTACCCCCAATATCCCAGCGGCAGACTGGTTAAGTTCAACGGTTACAGGGCCCCCTGTTGTTTTTACTTCAAGTGCTTTTGTATCCTTCTCTTCTGTAGTAGTTGGTCTAATGAGTGCAACAGAACATTCACTATCATGTTCGTGAAGGATATCCCCAAGTACTGCCCCATCTGCGACAGTTAACTGTTCCCCGTTAAAGAGGACCTTCAACGGAGTCACCCCTTGACACCGACCCCTCCGCTCGCATTTTTCTCTTCTTCGTCTAGATGGGCGAGAACATCGTGGGTATTCCCTATTTCAATTATCTTTCCCCCTCTCATAAGTGCACACCGGTCACATACCTCACGTACAAACTCCATGTCATGTGACACAAGAATAAATGTCTCCTCCATCTCATCGCGTGCGTGCAGGATGGAGTGTTTAACATCTATCTTTGTAATCGGGTCCATAGTCCCTGTAGGTTCGTCCAGTATCACAAGTCTTGGCTCGCGAATAAGAACTTGGGCCAGTGCTACACGGTGACGTTCACCTTCTGAAAGTTGTCCCGGGTACCTGTTCAGGATCTCTCTCGCCTTACTTTCAGTATAACCTGACATTCGGAGTGTTATTACTGCCTTCCGGATAGCAAGTTCCTTTGGAAATTCAAGACCAATTGAATCGGTAAGGTTATCGAGAACTGTTCGATGTGGAAAGAGGTCATACTCCTGGTGAAGGAGTCCGATGTATCCTTTTGCACGACCCCTGTTCTCAATTCCAGGTTTGGTCATGTCAACCCATTCGTCCCCTATCTTCATGTTCATTTCCCCGCTTGTGGGTTCAATTATACCTGAAATTATCCTCGAAAGGGTTGTTTTGCCAGCTCCACTCTTCCCGATTATTCCAAAGATCTCTTTTGTCGCAACATCAAACGAGACCCCGTTTACTGCTTTGACTACACCCCTGTCCATGGAAATATAACGTTTTATAATATCGTGGGATGAGAGCAGGGTGTCCCCAAAAGGAGGGATATCATAGGTTTCGTCATCATGGAAATCTTTCATGAAATGGTGGACTACTTCATTAGGGCTCCCTACTTTCTCGATTTCACCATCAACAAGCAGGATTGCCCTGTCGGTTACATCTTCTATTACCTGCGAAAAGTGGGAGGTGATAAGCATCCCCATCTTGTTCTGCTTAGATGCATCTGATAGTGAAGAATGGACAATTTTCGCAGTGTTCGGGTCAAGGGTTCCTGTCGGCTCGTCAGCAAAGAGGAAAAAAGGTTCTTTCGCCAGCTGACGGGCGAGTACGACCCTCTGTTTCTCTCCTCCGGATAGATCACGGGCTATGTGCATCATTCTATGAGACAATTTTACTTCGTCAAGCAGGTCGGCTGCCCGGCCAATTGATCGCTCCTGTGGGTAACCAGTCTCATCAAGTGCCTTTAACACATTTTCAATGACCCTGTCGTTTCCGTATAATGCAAAAGTCCTTTGAAACATTATTGCAGTTCTTTGCATTACCCTGCGTTTCATCAAATCATTATTCGGGTCCCACAGGTCAATATCGGCAGAAACCAGAGTCCCCTCGCATCGTGGGCATTTTTTTCCCGATTCACTCCGGGTTTCGATGTATTCACAGGTGTCACATGCCGCAATATGATATATTATCTTCCCGCTTGAAGGTGGGTCATCAACTCCTCTTATAAGGTGCATAAGGACAGTTTTCCCTGCACCGCTCCTACCTATAATTCCTACGTTGTCTCCCTCTGAAATCTGAAAAGAAATATTATTTAGGACTCTTTTTCCATTAAAGTCCTTGCAAAGGTTCTCAATTGTGATAAGTGGGGTCATTTTCATTCTCTATTACCTAATGTGGAAGTTGTCACATATTACTTTTTATATGTCTCTCGTGATTTCATCTGACAGTTCAACTCAAATTATCAAGTTTTTTCACAATTGTGAGCACTTCTCTAATACTTTTTACTTTATAATTAGCAGCCTTAATAAGTTCAAGCGGGCGCTCTCCGGTCTGTTGCAGGGTGAGAATTGCGACATCTGCCTTTCTCAAAGCATAGATGTCATTTACGCTATCCCCTACCATAACCACAGTGTTATACTGTTCTTTTAAATCCTCTACTATCTTTGCTTTCATCAAGGGTGTCGCAATACCATATACCCTGTCTCGAGGGATCCCAAGGTGATCTGCCATCCTTTCAAGTTTCTCTAAACGGTCTCCCGATGCGATGTAAGTCGGAACCCCCATTTTATGAAGATCTGTTATGGTATCGCGGGCTCCTTCAAATGGTACTCCTCCAGTTGTAATAGTAAATTCAATACCTGGAATCATTACATTCAGAATGACTCCGGTGTTAAGGGAAAGGATCGGTTCATTTTTTACTGCATCCCACACGTCCCTGATACACTCCTGGACATCACCAAGTTTTGCGGTGCCGTCATTGTACAGGATCTCAGCTACTTCGTCTGAGGTAATTACCCTCCGTGTGCAACTTATCCCAAATCCGATGGAATGTTCTTTCAAATACTCTGACAGGTTTTTTTCGGGATCAGCGTCAATAAAATCCCTCGTTGTTGCGTGCAGTACAACAAGCACTCTGTCAGGTGATGAAAAAGTGAGTATAGTACTCTCAATTTCAGGAAGAATTTCGCCTTTCAGTACATCTTTTGCTACCCGCCGGGTGAAAAGGAGGGTACCGGCACTGTCAAAAACCACTGCGACCGACATTTTTTCAATCAGCCCATAAGCTCTAAGTACTCATTCACACACCTTAATCAATAAGAGCATGTCATTTCAGGATACGATCACATCCATCGAAAAAATGGAAATTAGAGGTGCAGGGCGCATTGCAAGGGCTGCGGTTTCCGCTCTTTGTGAATTTGCAGATACTTTACCGCCCTCTGACCTCGTGACCTGGCAACAAGGGATGATGACAGCTGCGGCCCGTTTAATTGCAACCCGGCCTACTGCAGTGTCACTCCCGAATGCAGTTCACCTTATTGAAAGAGTTGTGAAAAAGGCAGGATCAAGGGATGAAGGCATCAGGATGGTCAGGGAGAGGTCTCGCGCGTTTGTTAGGTCCTCTCTTTCTGCTGTTGAAAGGATAGGGGAGATTGGTTCAAAACATATCAGGGATGGCGATGTTGTCCTCACTCACTGCAATTCTGAAGCAGCACTTGCCTGCATTCTTACCGCCAAAAAAGAGGGCAGACGTTTTTCTGTTATTGCAACCGAAGTCAGGCCCGGTAATCAGGGTCTCCTGACAATAAAGACATTAGGTGGTGCTGGAATCCGGACAGAATACATTGTAGACTCTGCAGTACGGTTTTTCATGAACAAAGTTGACCTTGTTATCGTAGGGGCCGATGCAGTCGTCGTTAATGGGGCAGTTGTCAACAAAATCGGGACATCGCAGATTGCACTCGCTGCCCGTGAAGCGCGGACACCATTTATCGTTGCAGCTGAGACGTATAAATTTGCACCCCGGACACTTGTCGGAGAACTTATCGAGATTGAGGAACGATCTCCGCTTGAAGTCCTTCCTTACGAAATTGCAAAGGACCTCCCTTCTGTTACCGTGAGAAACCCGGTCTTTGATGTGACACCCTCGGAATACATTGATCTCATTGTCACAGAGGAAGGTGCAATACCTCCGGCAATGGCATATGTAATTATCAGGGATTACTTAGGGTGGGATATTATTGAGTTCCAGAGAGAAGCTGGAGTCTTTCATGATAATATGGAGTGAACTGGATGGGCGACCTCATTGCTTACTATTATTTCAAACCCAGGGAGGATACAACTCCGTCCCGGGCTGCAGAAGCTATCTGTGAAGAAGAGACCACAGGTACATGGACCGGAATATCAACACGTCAGTCCTATATTAAACGCCTTGATGGAGTAGTTGATGAAATAAAACCAGAAAAAGAAGGTTATATTGCGACAATCCGGTACCCGGGAGAGATCTTTGAGAGTGGAAATATTGCACAATACTTATCAGTAATCGCCGGAAACCTTTTTGGACTAAAAAGTCTCAATGCAGTCAGGCTTCTTGACATCAACATTCCGGAAGAACTGGTTCCATTCAAAGGCCCCAAATTTGGGATTACTGGCGTCAGGAGACTTATCGGGACTACTAAACGGCCACATGTCGGGACTATAATCAAACCGAAAGTCGGACTGACTCCAGCAGATACTGCTGCTGTTGCATATGAAGCTGCACTTGGGGGAGTTGACCTTATAAAGGACGATGAGACCCTCACAAATCAACAGTTCTGCCCATTACACGAGCGCCTCCAAAAGGTAATGGACAAACTTGACTCGGCAAGGAGTGAAACAGGTCATATGGTTTTATATGCAGTAAATGTAACCACAAGGCCTGATAAAATAGTTGAAGCAGGACAGAAGGCAATTGAACTGGGCGCGAATATGTTGATGGTTGATGTATTTACTGCAGGATTCGGAGCGGTTCAGGCCCTCGCTGAAGATCATAGTATAAAGGTGCCAATCCACGTGCATAGGACCATGCATGCTGCCTTTACACGAAACCCTGAACATGGAATCGCAATGCGCCCACTTGCAAGACTTGTGCGTATGATAGGGGGCGATCAACTCCACACCGGAACGGCAGGAGGAAAGATGAGTCACATTTCAGAGGAAGTTGTTGCCGACAATGAAGCTTTGAAGGGCAGTTTTTATGGTCTTAAGCAGACATTCCCCGTTGTAAGTGGAGGTCTTCATCCAGGACTCGTCCCAAATGAGATAAAGACTCTTGGGACTGATATTGTTCTGCAGGCAGGAGGAGGTATCCATGGTCACCCGGATGGAACTGCAGCCGGAGCACGGGCCATGCGGCAGGCTGTTGATGCGACACTGGAATCGATACCTCTCCATGAATATGCACATGATCATTACGAACTTGAACGGGCACTCAAACAATGGGGAGTCCGGAGGTGACACATATTGAAACTTCGTTTTATAAAATTACAAGGAAACGGGAATGATTTTATTCTCATTGATGAATATGAGGGAGTCCTTATCCCTGAAGAACTGAAAGGTGAATTTGCCCGAATCTACTGCGACCGACGTTATGGAATCGGTGCCGACGGAGTGCTTTTCCTTTCAAATCCAGGTGGAGGCTCCCTAAAAATGCGACTTTTCCAGCCAGATGCAAGTGAGGCAGATATGTGTGGAAATGGAATACGCTGCTTTGCCAAGTATGCCCATGATGTTGGATATACCGGCTCGACAGGCCAGATAATTACACCCGCAGGTGTGATATTTGTTAATTCCATTCTTGATTCAGATGGGGATTATGAAGCATGTGTTGACATGCCTACCCCGGAATTTGAACGCGAAAAGATACCTGCAAAAGGAAATGGTGAATACAAGGAAGAAATATGTGGGTTCACTGTTTATGCAGTAAATACCGGAGTCCCTCATGCAGTAGTGATTGTTGAATCAGTCGATTCAATAATGATAAATGAGATAGGCCCTGTCATCAGGAACCATGCCTCCTTCCTAAAAGGTGCAAATGTTAACTTTGTTGAGAAGACAGGAATTGATGCATTAAAAATCAGGACCTATGAACGTGGTGTTGAGGATGAGACACTCTCCTGTGGCACAGGAGCTACCGCTTCAGCTGCAGTCCTGCATCATCTGGGTCAGGTTGGCAGGAAAGTAAATGTTGAGACCGCAGGCGGACCCCTTATTATTGAATTTGGTGAAATGACCCGGATGCAGGGCCCGGCAGCGTCTGTATACTGGGGAATTATCGAACTCGAATAACTGTTTATGGATAAAAGCCGGCGCAACTTAATTCAGGCTCTCGTCCTTGTGAGCATCTTTATGGCAGTCGTTGACGGCAATGTTGTCTCGATTGCACTCCCAACAATTACACGATTTTTCCATACCACTCTCGCGAACTCCCAGTGGACTATTACTGCATACCTTATATCAATGACAAGTTTTCTCCTGATATTTGGGAGGATTTCCGAATTTTTAGGTAATTCAAGGGTATTTATATTCGGCTCATTTGTATTTACACTCAGTTCGCTTCTCTGCGGGTTGTCAACAGGTCTGCCCATGCTTATTTTAATGAGGGTAATTCAGGGAATAGGTGCAGCCATGCTCTTTTCTATCAGCGCCGCGATGATCTTTTCCACTTCAGAGCCTAATGAGAGAGGCCGGGCGATGGGTTTAATTGGTGCAGTGGTTGCTTCAGGAAGCATAGCGGGCCCGGTTCTCGGAGGGTTTCTTGTCCAGTCACTGGGTTGGGAATATATCTTTCTGATTAATGTTCCAATTGGAGTAGTACTCACGCTCATCTCAATGGCTGTTCTTCAGAATAGCCCTGTTAAAAATGTTGGCACTTTTGATTTTTTAGGTTCTTTTCTCCTTATTGTTTTTATGGTGAGCCTGATGCTGTTTTTAGGGAGTTTTGCAGAAGATTTTAATATCTCGCTATTTAAAGCGATTTCTGGTATTCTGGCAGTTATTGGGGGTGCTCTTTTTTATATGTATGAAAAAAAAAACAGGGACCCGCTTATCGATCTCTCAATTTTTCAAAAAAAAGAATTTCTACTCCCTAATTTAAGTATGATACTTTATTTTTTTGCAAGTTTCATGCTCGGGATAATCGGCCCTTTTTATTTTGAAGGGGTTATGCACTTTTCACCCGCCCAAGTAGGGACAATATTTCTCATTGTTCCAGCTGTAATGGTTATTGGATCTCCCGTTACCGGTTTAATTTATGACAGGTACCCCTGGGAGCAATATGCTGCACTTGGTCTCCTTATAACCATGATATCATTCCTGCTGCTTGGTTATGCAGCATTCACAGAGAATATTCTCGCAATAATCCTTATATTCATTATCTACGGTCTTGGAAGCGCATTGTTCCAGAGTCCCAATAATGTTGAGATTATGAGCAGTTTATCTGCAGATAAATTAAGTATTGCTTCAAGCGTGACAGCAACACTAAGGAACCTTGGTATGGCACTAGGTGTTTCATTTGCAAGTATTCTTATAACATTCCAGATTTTTCTTATAAGGCCGGGAACAGACATAATAGAGGCAGATGAGCTCTTTATCGCTTCAATTATTGCGAATATTCTCTATATTGCAGGGTTATTGGTATTACTGGGTGCTATAATATCTTATATCGGAAACAGAAATTGCCAGGTCAGAGTCCTGGACTAAAAAAAATATAGTTTAAGGTTATGGACATCAGGTATTTCTCCTGAAGAGTAGAAATACCAATTATACACTGACAAATCAATGTTAGTGAAAAAGAACAAACTAATGAGGTCTCTATTATCATGCACTTTATTGAAAAGATTGAAGACTCGTTTGATTACGGGAAACGAACAATATGGGGTAGATGGGCAGCCTGGCTCCTCCTTATTGTAATGGGTGTAATTTTTCCTTTTTATTACGGTTACCTTATCAGGGTATTTAAAGGAGATAATGAACCACCAAAATTGATAAAATGGTGGAATATGTTCGTAGATGGGATAAAAGCGATAGTTATCGGCATTATTTATTCAATCCCTCTTATTATTGTTGGTTTTGTTTTCTTCTTCCTTCCGCTTATTCCTGTATTAAAAAAGCCGGTAAACTATCTCGTTCATCCGGCTGAACTAATGGGGCTTTTCTCAACAATTTTTATCGGAATTATTATATTTGCAATTTTACTGTTTGTAATTACCCTGTTCTTCTCAATTGGGATAGTAAACTTTGCAAGAAAAGAATCATTTGCCAAGGCATTCGCATTTGGCGAGATTGTCACACGCATTAAAACAATAGGCTGGATAAGATACATTGCATCACTTATCGGTATTTTATCAGTTACATGTGCGATACTATGTATTATTAGTTCCATTCAACCTTTGGCATTGTTCATGGGCCTGGTACTCTCGCCTTTTGTCGGTATCTTTCAGGCAAGGTTCCTCTCCCTGCTTTATGATGAAGGGGAGATTATTTCCACCTGATCCACTTTTTTTCTTTTAACTGGTTTCTGCGTTGAACCAAAATATTTATCCATATCTTCATGGAAAAAGTGTAAAAAATAGAACTTTTTCCAGTCTGTTCAGACTATTTTATCTTCGTTTATAAATGACGAGGTGACCCGCAACTCCGAGCGAAAGTAATACAATAATAAGGCTGGTTGGAGATTTTGTTGTTTCAGGTGCCTTTGTTGCACCCACACCTGAAGTATCAGTGGTACTGGCACCATCTACTTTAAAAGGCCCTGGTGTTTCACTCTTTGCAGTTATGCTACTGACGCCTTCTCCATATAGTATCACATTCTTTGTTATTCCTGAAAGATACGGTGTAATTTTCACGTAAATGGGCGTTCCATCAGATGTGATATCAACCTCTTCAGTTCCTATTGTCCCTTTTTCATTTACTTTCTTCACAGTACTCCCGATTATTACATATTCAACCACCCAGTCAGTTCCTTCATTAGTAGTTAATGTAACGTCCCCTTTTACCGGAGTCACAAGGAAATAAGCTGGGTTGTCCATGGATGCATCTGCACTTGCCTGTGCTTTTGCTATTGTTACTGTTGTTGCCGTTGTCGTTGGTATTGTTGTGTTTGCAGTAGTATTTCTTGGTCGCAGGGTCCGCGTTGGTGTCGGTTCTGTTGTTTCTGTTTCTGTTGGAGTAGATGTACTCTCTGTTGTGTCTGTTACGCCTTCGGTCGTTTCTTCCGTTGTATATTCTGTAGTTGGTCTTGTTGTCACCTGGATTCTCGGCGTCGTTGTTGCAGTCTTCGTTGTAGAAGTTGTCGTAATCTTAGTAGTCGTTTTTGCAGTAGTTGAGGGGATTTTTGTAGTTGTGCTTACCGATGTAGTATTGGCAGCGTTTACTGCCGCAAAGTAAAGGATTGCAATTATCAGAAATATAACAAATAAGAGTCTCATATTTTCACCAGAACATTGTTTTTTTTTAATCACAAATAAGATTGCGATGTGAACTCCGGAAATTCTATCAGCTATTAGTGATTACTTCTCAACCTATGACTCACGAGAAGAATCCAGGATTTGTTGGGAAAGTCTTCCGGCCTCCCGATATTGTTTCATATGAAGAAGGCTCAATTGTCTCAAAAATGCTTTTAAATAAAAAATCCGGGAACGTCACATTATTTGCATTTGATGAAGGTGAAGGACTCTCAGCGCATACAGCTCCATTTGATGCACTTCTCATTGTTCTTGAGGGAAATGTTTGTGTGACAATTGGAGAGGAAGAACAGACACTTCAGGAGGGATATGCAATTTTGATGCCCGCAAAAATCCCACATGCAGTAAAACCATTATCCCGATTGAAAATGATGCTCGTAATGATTCATGATTAAGGCAGGGCTCCGACAATAGAAGGGAGGGGGTAGTAATTGTGTGTGGCAGGTTTACGATTTCTACAACGATTGGGCTTTATGAACGATTTAAAGTACAAGACCCGGAATCTCAAATTCAACCGATGTATAACATAGCTCCCTCTCATGATGTCCCGATAATAATAAAAACCAACAGGGACCGGCAAATAGTATTGATGAAATGGGGGCTCTCTCTTCCATTTAAGATTAAATCTGGCATTCACCCGTTCAACGTGCGATCTGAAGGAATAGAGTTCCACCCGCTCTTTCGGGATGCATTTACCAGGTATCGCTGCCTCGTTCCTGCAACAGGATTTTATGAATGGAAGAGGGAGGGCAGGAAGAAGATCCCTTTCCTTATAAAAAGGAGTGATGACCAGTTTATTGCTTTTGCCGGGATATATTATCCGGATCTCTCTTCATCGCATTACAGCGGGACTTTTGCGATAATTACCACGAATCCCAACAAATTGGTTGCCCGGGTTCATAACAGAATGCCAGTCATACTTAAAAAAGAAACCGAAAATACATGGATCTCTGGAGATGACTGGAAAAAATTGTCACCCTTTCTCTCTCCTTTTCCCGAAGAAACCCTGGTGATGTACCAGGTTAGTGACGAGGTAAATAATCCATTAAACGACCGGGAGGATTTAATACAGCCGCTTAAACCTTTTTTCACATAAAAAAAGGTGATTAGTTCGTCTTCGCAGAGATTGCCGGAGGTTTTAGAAGTAAAGCCGCAATAATAATCCCAATTATTGCAAGAGCGGTAACGTAAGCGAATACTCCTAAATAACTTCCTGATATTGTTTTTATATATCCCGCCAGTTGTGGACCTACAATTGCCCCTGCGCCGTAAGCAAGGAATACAAGACCATAGCAGCGTGGATAATCTCCCACACCATAGAATGCCCCCGTCGTAGTCGGAGCAATTGCAAGCCAACCACCTAGGCAACCCCACAGTGCTGCAAAGGCAATGATGTAAACCGGAACTGATGGTATTGTTAACATTACAAAAGAAGCAAGCGCAATTATTACAAACGAGAGTATTGCAGTCTTTTGTGATCCTATCCTGTCGGTAAGCGCCCCGAAAACCGGGCGGCCGAATCCATTGAATATTGCGAAAAATCCAACAAGAAGTGTGGCGAGACCTGACTCAATATTGACAACCTCGGTTCCTACTGGTTTTGCGAATGATATTGCCATGAGGCCGGCAAGGCAGGCTATGAAAAAGCAGAACCAAAGTGCATAGAACGATTTTGATTTTACCATTTCTCCTCTATTCAGTTCACGCGAGGAAGTGTTTCCGGATTTTGCCACTGGTGAATATCCAGCAGGGCTCCATCCGGCAGGTGGAAATCTCTGCGGTAGCGCAAACAGTATTGTAAGTACGATAAAAGCGACACCAAAGATCCTGAAGGTATTCATCACATTCATTGAAGCGATCATCGCGCCTGCAATATTAGCAGTTAGGAATGCAGAGAACCCAAAGCCCAGTAGTGTGAGCCCCACTGCGAGTCCACGTCGGTCAGGGAACCAGCGTGCTGCAACAGCAACAGGAGCACCATAGGCAATTCCAACTCCAAGTCCTCCAATTATGCCATACACTATATACAGCATCTGTACAGAGGTCACAACAGACGCAAGAAGCCAGCCAAGTCCTGTCAGAACACCACCGATGATAAGGATGTTTCTAGGTCCGTACCTTTCAAGGTACTTGCCTGTAAACGGCATTGCAAGTGCAAAAAATGCCAGGAAGACAGAGAAAGGCATAAGTATGTCATTTGCGGTGACTGACTGTCCCAGGTTTTTTACGAAATAATCTGTGAGCGGTTTAACAAACACACTCCATGAATAGATTGTCCCAAGGCAGAGGTTTATACCTAATCCTAGCAGTACAAGAATCCATCTGCCCTTCATTGGATCCATTCCACATACCAAGAGGTTGGATGGCTGTTCTTTCGTGTTTGTATCCATTTTAATTCCCTCTTTTTACTCTTCCAGAGTTGAGATATCTCCAGGGTCCAATCCCATTTCACGTGCTTTCAGGACTCTTCGCATTATCTTGCCGCTTCGCGTTTTGGGTAGTTTATCAACAAATTCAATCTCTGATGGTATTGCAATAGGGCCGAGAGTCATCCTGACATGATAGATAAGATCACTTGTCAGTTTTTCGCTTGGCGTGTTCCCTACTCTCAAAATAACAAAGGCTTTTATGCTGTTACCCTTCATATCATCAGGTTTTCCGATAACGGCGGCTTCAGCCACGGCCTGATGAGAGACGAGAGCACTCTCTACCTCAGCTGTCCCGATGTTGTGCCCTGAGACAATGATAATGTCATCAGAACGGCCGATAACCATGATGTACCCGTCTTTCCCTTTAACCGCGAGGTCACCTGCAGAATAATTCCCCTCTACTGTCTCCCAGTACTGCCTGTAGCGTGCGTCGTTACCATAGACTGTCCGCAACATCGACGGCCATGGTTCCTGTATCACAAGCAGACCACCAGTCCCGATCGGCACCGGTTTTCCATCTTTGTCGACCACGTCCACTTTAACTCCAGGCACTGCTTTTCCTGCAAATCCCGGGCGCATCTTCTCCCCGATCATTGTCGTTATCATATGCATGCCGGTCTCGGTCTGCCACCAGGTATCAACAACCGGGCACCTGCTCGCTCCAATATTTTTATAGTACCATTCGAATGCTTCCGGGTTCAGTGGTTCTCCTACAGACCCGAGGATACGCAGAGAACTTAGATCATATTTCTTTGGCCATTCTTCACCAAGCTTCATAAACATCCGGATTGCAGTCGGAGCGGTATAGAATATTGTAATTCCGTAATCTTCCACGAGTTTCCAGAAACATCCGGGATCAGGGTAATCAGGGACAACCTCTCCCATGAACACGGTTGCACCTACTGCGAGAGGCCCGTAAACAACATAACTGTGTCCGGTAATCCAGCCAGTATCCGCAGTACACCAGAACCTGTCCTTGTCCTTGAGGTCAAAAACGTGTTTTGTTGTATAATAAGTTCCGACCATGTAGCCACCGCAGGTGTGGACTATACCTTTCGGAGTGCCTGTTGAGCCGCTCGTATAAAGGATGAATAACGGGTCTTCTGCATCCATCTCTTCAGGTGCACAATACGAGTCAACCCCTTCCATTATTCCATAGAAATCAACTTCTATCTCTTTCATGAGGTCGACCGGAGTTTCAGACTTACGGGATAATACGACTATCTTTTCAATTGAAGGGGAACCTACAACAGCTTCCTCAACGATGGTCTTCAGGGGGATATTTTTTCCCCTCCTTATTGTGTAATCTGCCGTGATGACGACTTTCGCTTGTGCATCATTTATTCTCATATTAAGTGCATTTGCGCCAAATCCACCGAAAACGACACTATGGACCACTCCAATCCTCGCACATGCAAGCATTGCAATTATCTGCTCGGGTACAAGTGGCATGTAAATACATACACGGTCACCTTTTTTCAGACCAAGTTTCTTTAGTCCGTTTGCAAACCGCATCACATCCCGGTAAAGGCGCCAGTAGGTGTACATCCGCTCCTCACCGGTTTCAGCTTTCCACATAAGGGCGACCTTATTCTTTCTGTCGCTCTTTACATGCCTGTCCAGGCAATTGTGTGTGATATTCAGTTTTGCGTTCACGAACCATTTTGCATAGGGATAATTCCATTCTTTTACCTTATCCCATAGCCGGAACCAGTCCAGTTCTTTTGCTACTCTCTCCCAGAAACCGTCCGGGTCTTTCAGAAAATCAGCGTAAGCTGTTTCATAGTCCTTGGTCCATGCCTCTTCGCGGTAGCCCGCCGGTGGCGAATAGTATTTCTCATTCTCCACAAGTTTGACATCAAATGTCTCTTCCATTTTACTCTCCTTTTTAAAAACCTGTGATGAACACAGGCAAGGGCTGCTCTGCTTCCATCGAAGCAGGTATACTCTAACATTATAATTCTACATTATTAATCATTATGATTTCCCGGTTGGGTTGTCATGTTATAAAAAAAATAAAAATTCAACTTATTTTTAATTTTCACTCTTAATTCACGAGGATGTAAGTAAGACAAAAAAATTAACCATGTTGAGATCAGATAGCTCACGCATGCGTGTCGCTATCATTGGCGCCTCCGGTTACACCGGGGGCGAACTTATGAGGCTCCTTCTCAACCACCCTGAAACAGAAGTTGCAGTTGCAACATCACGGACTCTGGCAGGGACACCAGTCACAAAGGAGCATCCTCATATTTCCGGATTCACAAATTTGCAATTCACAAATCCTGGTATAAATGACATAGATGCAGATTTTGCGTTTCTTGCAGTGCCGCATACCGCAGCAATGCAGTTTGCACCCTCTCTTCTCGAGAGAGGTTTAAAGGTGGTTGACCTTTCTGCAGATTACCGGCTCCCTCAGAAAGTCTTTGAGGAAGTATATGGTGTTCCTCATACGGCCTTCATCCCAGTTCCATATGGAATCCCTGAACTGCACCGCAAGGAGGTAAATGGTTCCAGTTTTGTTGCAAACCCGGGATGCTTCCCAACAGGAGCTACGCTTGCAGCGGCTCCACTTGCAAAAGATGCGGATGCTATCATATTTGATTCAAAGACAGGTGTTAGCGGTGCCGGTGACAACCCTTCAGCGTCTACCCATTATCCAAATGTAGGAGATAATGTGAACCCATATAAATGGACGACCCACCGCCATCTTGCAGAGATGAAACAGGAGATAAAATGGCTTGGCGGTACTGCTGATTGCTATTTTACACCTCATCTCGTTCCTGTAAACCGTGGGATCCTTACAACCGCCCATATCCTGTTAAAGGATCCAATGAGTCAGGAAGAGGTAGAGAGAAAGTACCAGGAATTTTATCGCGGTGAGTATTTTATCCGTCACCAGATGCCCAGACTGTCAGCAGTCAGAGGAACGAATTTCTGTGATATCCAATGCGAGAGTGAAGGTAAGAGGGTTGTTGTCGTATCAGCCATAGATAATCTTATGAAGGGTGCAAGTGGTCAGGCGGTTCAAAATATGAATATCATGTGCAACTGGAAGGAGAATACAGGCTTACAACTACCTGGACTGCTTCCATGAGGTCAGTAATATGAAAGTAAACCAAGTTATGAATAGTAACCCTGTAACGTGTGGACCTGAAACAACACTCAGGGATGTTGCAGGGATTATAAAGAAGTACCATATCGGTGGTATCCCGGTTGTAGAAAAAGGGCATGTCCTGGGTATTATCACTGAATCAGATATCCTCCGTCTACTAGAGACCGGGAGAATATCAGAGGATTTATGGCTTCCTTCCCCTCTGGAGATTATTGAAGTCCCTATCCGTGAATTCATTAACTGGGAGAAAACCCGTGATGCACTGACCGATTTTGGTGGTAAACCGGTAAGGGAGGTTATGCATTCACCTGTTATCACGATTGGACCTGATGATTCTATAGAGGATGCTGCAGCGTTAATTCTTAAAAAGAAAATATCCCGGTTACCTGTAATCAGTGACGGACAACTTGTAGGGATTGTGACAAGGAGGGATATTGTAGAAGGCGTTGCAGCGAAATCGGGTGAACTGAGAGAGAGTGGGCCTTGATGAAGAGCATCTGTGCGGTTGAAGGAGTAAATGCCTGGGGTATAAAGGAAGGGAAGTTTGGTCTTACCCTCATCCAGGCTGAGGGAACTGCAGCAGCTGTATTTACAACAAATCTGATGAAGGCTCCACCGATCAGGCTCATGGAAGAGCGAATAAAGAGGGGCAGTCTTGGTGCAGTTATAGTGAACAGCGGGTGCGCTAATGCCTATACAGGAAATAGAGGATACGAGGACTCAGTCACCATGGCAGGTTACGTTGCAGATTCATTCCAAATCGATCCAGAGTCTGTAGGAATTGGCAGTACTGGTGTAATAGGGAGGTACCTCGACCTGCCTCTTATCAAACGTCAATGTGAAACAATAGCACCTCTTGTTGAACGCAGTGCAAAGGCCGAAGAACTCGCCGCAAACTCAATAATGACCACAGACACATTTGCAAAACATGCGCTTGTTCAAAGAGATGGGTTCTCTGTTGCAGGAATTGCAAAAGGGAGTGGTATGATTGCCCCTAATATGGCAACAATGCTAGCATTCATTTATACTGATGCAGAAGTAGAGCCTTCCTCTCTTAAGACCTCCTTGAAGTCTGCATCGAATCGTACATTCAACAGGGTTGTAGTCGATGGTGATACGAGCACCAATGATATAGCAATATGCACTGCCACTGGAGCTGCAGGAAAAACTAATCAAAAAGATCTCGAGAGTGCGCTATTGGAATGTTGCAGGTCCCTTGCAATTCAGATAGCAATAGACGGTGAAGGGGCTACGAAATTAATTGAGATAGAGGTGACTGGAGCTCCTGATGAGAGTTCTGCAGAAAAAGTTGCAAAGACCATTGCTGAATCTCCGCTTGTAAAGACTGCAGTTTACGGTGAAGACCCAAACTGGGGCAGGGTAGTAGCAGCAGCCGGGCGTGCAGGGGTTAATTTTGATCCAGACAGAGTCTCACTTACGATAGGCGAGGGAGAAACTGTTAATGAACTTGTCAGGGAAGGAGAGATTGTCGTCGACCTTAATTTGGCAAAGAAGGCTATGGCCGGAAAGAAGGTAGTATTTTCACTTGATCTTGCAGAAGGTGACGCTCATGCAATTGCCTGGGGTTGTGACCTCACCGAAAAATATGTCGAGATTAACGGGAGGTATACGACATGAAAAGGGAAGACGTCCTAATGGAAGCACTTCCATATATCCGCCGTTTTTATGGGAAGACAATCGTCATTAAGCTCGGTGGCCATGCAATGGTCGAAAGCGCGGTCCTGGAGAATGCCATAAAGGACGTGACCCTCCTTCACTTTGTTGGAATCCGTGTTGTTTTGGTGCATGGTGGAGGTCCAGAGATCACTGAGAAGATGCAGCAGATGGGAAAAGAGCCGAAATTTGTGGGCGGCCTAAGAATTACTGACCATGAAACCCTTGAAATTGCCCAGATGGTGCTCGAAGGTAAGATAAATAGCGGTATAGTATCCCTTATTGCAAAATCAGGAGCGAGGGGAATAGGGCTGTCAGGGAAGGATGGGAACCTGCTTGTTGCAAAAAAAATGGATCTTCAGGTCGTAAAGATTGGCGATGAACTGAGAGAGGTTGATCTTGGTCATGTGGGAGAGACAGAAGAGGTTGACCCCTCAATTCTCGAGATGCTTCTTTCAAATTTTTATATCCCAGTAGTCTCACCAATAGCAATTGATCGTAACGGTAACAGCCTCAATATCAATGCAGATACCGCAGCAGGTGATATTGCAGTGGCGCTAAGTGCACATAAACTCATCAACATGACTGATGTTGACGGTGTCATGGACAAGGAACGGACCCATGTCTTTAGAAGGCTCTCTTTAGCAAATCTTGAAGAAATGATTAAGGAGGGTATTGTAAGTGAGGGAATGATTCCAAAAGTGAGGTCAGTTATGGAGGCTGTAAGGCAGGGAGTGCAGTTTGCCCATATAATTAATGGAAATATTACCCATAACCTGATACTGGAGTTATTTACCGACTCCGGAGTCGGGACTATGGTCTCTTCAAATTAAATTGGCTCATCAGGGGAGATTTCCCTCACCTGATGACTCTTTTTGACGCTCTTCGCTCATTGCAATCAGGATCTCAAAAATTTTCTGAATAAAGACTGGGTCAATGTTATGTTCAACTGCTGAATCAAAGACCTGCGCAAGTATCTCTTTCATACGCGTTTCGTCATGTATCGGGGCCCCTTTCTGAAATTTCCAGTGAGCTATCTCGGTTGCGATTTTCTGACGCTTTGCTATGAGTTCAATTATCTGCTGATCAATTTTGTCAATCTGCTTGCGGAATCCGGTTATCTCCATATCAATAATTAAATTGGAGTAAAGAAATAAATCATCTCTCTTCGATGTCATCCTGCGTTCGTAGGACAATACGAGAGCATAAGAATTGACAATGATAAATTTATCATGAATATGCAAAAACAAAGTCTTATACCGGTCCGAGAATGGCGTGACCTGGTTATTGCATGGGTTGCGATATCTATAGCTTTTACATTCATATTTGTCCGTACCCGAATTGATCCTTTACTCTTTATGCTATTCCTCTTTGTCTCCCTAATCACAGTAGGAATTGGCATAGTCCTCCATGAGATGGCTCATAAATTTACTGCGATGCATTTTGGTTACTGGGCAGAATTCAAAAAAGATAGTACCATGCTTGTCGTAGCAATAGCTCTTGCGGCCCTTGTTGGTGTCGTTTTTGCAGCACCTGGTGCTACAATGATATATGGCAACACTACAAGGCGGGAGAACGGGCTTATATCTGCAGCAGGGCCCATAACAAATATTCTCCTATGTCTCCCTTTTATCGGGATGATTTTCTTTGGAGGAAACGGGACACTCGTAACACTTATAGGTACGGTGGGTTTTTCAGTAAATGCAATGATTGCGGCATTTAATATGATCCCGGTTTCAGTTCTTGATGGTAGAAAAGTGCTTGCATGGAATCCTGCTGTATTTATAATAATTATCGCAGTTGCTTTCGGGATGGTTATACTCTCTTATTACCCATCATTTTTATGAAGAGAAACTATCTCTCATTCTCCTGTTTTCTGAAGAACTTGGCGAGCTTTATCCTGCAGCTCTCATCGTTGGATGACTTCATAATCTCCTCGAAATTTTTTAGCGGGTTCTCTGCCTCTTTTAGATCTACAGCATCGGTAAGGACAGGGTCAAGTTCTATTGCCCTGTTCCATGCGTCCATCGCCTCTCCATCCCGATTAAGTCCTCCTTTCAGGGTTATAGCTTTGAATGCCCAGAGATCGGCATTTTTTGGCATTATTTCTATTGCCTTGTCATAAAGTGAGACCGCATCTTCGTACCTGTCTTCAAATGCAGCAATATCTGCATCAAGGGTTAATCTATCGGCGCGGTTAATTATCTCATCTCTTTTTGTCGAAGCCCAGAACATCTTTTTTTCAGCCATGACAAGTCATCACCGTCTCTTTGTTTTAAAAACTGAATAATTTTCTCACTGTTGCATCTTATTTTTAGGAAATGCAAAAATTCAGATCACCTGGAAGATCTCCCCTGGTTTGCTACACCTTCAATTGCTGCCTTAACTTTGTCCTGGTCACCCAGATAGTACGAGCGTATCGGCTTCAGGGTATTATCCATCTCATAAATCAGGGGTATACCTGTTGGAATATTTATCCCAACAATCTTATCGTCCGGAACTGAATCCAGGTGTTTCACAAGGGCCCGGATACTGTTTCCGTGAGCCGCGATGATCACTTTTTTTCCATTTTTTAGTTCAGGTTTCAGAGTTGACTCCCAATATGGGACAAAGCGTTTTACTGTCTCTTTAAGGCTCTCAGTAAATGGAAATTCTCCTTCCCGTATTTCACTATATCTGGGGTCTGTAAGAGTAAGACGCGGATCTCCGGGTTTTAATTCCGGGGGCGGGATATCATAACTCCTCCGCCATATATGGACCTGTTCTTCACCATATTTCAGGGCGGTCTCCACCTTGTTAAGCCCCTGAAGTGAGCCATAGTGACGTTCATTCAGTCTCCAGGTATGGTGGACAGGTAACCACATGAGGTCCATTTCGTCAAGGACAATCCAGAGAGTTCTTATCGCGCGCTTCAGAACAGAAGTAAATGCGATGTCAAATGTAAAACCAGCATCCATAAGGAGGTTTGCTGCATCAATTGCCTCTTCTTTTCCCTTTTCAGAAAGATCAATATCTGTCCAGCCTGTAAATCGGTTCTCTCTGTTCCAGAGGCTCTCTCCATGTCTTAACAGGACGAGTTTTATCATGATAAATCCCTTTTCTTTCTCTAAAATTTACTTTAAATTTTTTTTAATTTTGTAACCAAGTTTTGACCTGTTATAAGTGCGTCTGATAGAGCCGATGGGTGTCCTTTCACTCCACCCCAGCGGTCCATGTCATTCGCAATTACATTGTCAAAATACTCAAAACCAAGAGTATTAAAAAATGCAGTAATCATTGGAAAAGCCGCGTCAAAGACTTTATCCCAGCCAGTACCTGCGGTTGATATAAACACTCCCTTATGGTGACTGATGTGTTCATTAGTATAGAAACGTGTCTTCCTTATGAATTTCTGGGCCCAGATATACTGTCCCCTGTCGATAAGTCCTTTGAGTTCAGCAGTAATTCCCATGCTGTAGATAGGTGACGAAACAGCAAGAATATCGGAATTTATTGCACTTTCAAGGATTTTGACTGCATCGTCATTTACAATGCAGCTCCCGGTCTTATGACAGGCATTGCAACCTCTGCAGGGTTCAAATTTAGCAGATTTCAGGACAATCTTTTCAGTTTTCCCTCCTGCCTCAAGAGCTCCCTTAAGAAATTCATCGAGAAGGGTCTCTGTATTTCCATGGCGGCGGGGACTCCCTGAAATGCCAAGAACAGTGATATCAGACCTGTTCATTAATTAATCCTCTCACGCAGGTCAGCAATTACACTTACCCCTAGTTTCTCTGCATCTTTTTTTGCTGTCGGGTGGTGCTCTATAGCGCCCTTCCCATCAACTCCATTCACCATCAGGTAACGAATATCTTTATCCCTGACATCAAGGACATGGTAAAAACATTTTATTGAAGGTACTGCTGCATCAAAGACATAATCCCAGTTCTGACCCGCAGATGAAAGAAAAATGCCGATCCTCTTGCCTTTTTTTTCTGCTGGTACAACAGGAAGTTTAAGGACATATTTTCGTGAACGAAAGACCTGGGCCCTATCCACAAGAGCTTTAACCTGGGCGCAGAGTCCCATGCAGTAGATGGGTGAAGATAGTACGATACAGTCTGCAGCTATAAGTTTATCATGCAGAATGTCCATCCCGTCCCTCTGAACACATTTATTTAGTTTTTCACAGGCATTGCAGCCTTTGCACTGGTTTATATCTGCGTCATCGAGAGCGATCTTCTCAATCTCAACATAATTCGGGTCCCACATTCCACCGATAACCCACTCAAGCAGCGTTTCTGAATTGCCGTGACGTCTGGGGCTCCCGGCAAGCGCAAGCACCTTTAACGACATAAAAAAAAAATGAATACCTCATACGCTTTTAAAGCAGAGGTACCAGTCCTTGCATTCGTATCCTTCTTTCAGGCGATTTTCCATCTCGGCTGCGGTTTTTGGAGCAGGAACGACCACTTTGTCACCAGGCTGCCAGTTTGCCGGAGTTGCAACACCATGTTTGTCAGTTGTCTGAAGAGCTTTCAGAAGCCTGATAATTTCAGGTATGAACCTGCCATTTGTGAGAGGGTAATAGATCATTGCCCGCATAATACCTTTATCATCAATAAAAAAGACACAACGGACAGTTGCAGTTGTACTCTGACCTGGATGGAGCATCCCGTATTTTTTAGCAATCGACATTGTAAGGTCTGAAATAACAGGGAACGGTACCTTAACTCCCATCTTCTCTTCAATATTCTTGACCCAGGCAAGGTGGGATGGAACACTGTCTATTGAAAGTCCTATGAGTTGTGCATTCAGTCCTTCTATTTCTGAATAAGCTTCAGAAAAAGCCAGAAATTCAGTAGTACACACCGGGGTAAAATCAGCTGGGTGTGAAAATAGAACTACCCACTTCCCAAGGTAATCAGATAATTTCTTTCTCCCCATCGTTGTATCCGCCTCGAACTCAGGCGCTGGTTCTCCAATCGATGGGAGCCTTCTGTCAAATTCTCCACACATAAAATCGAACTCCTTATTTCATCACTTCGTCAAGCTGGGCTTTTCCATACACATAAGCAGGCATACCCGCAAGCAGGAACGCTACTCTTAATGCTTCTTCTACTTCGCCTTTTGAAATACCAAGTTTCTCTGCCCCGCTTATTTGTGCCCTTACCGCATGCTGGTCGCGAAGTGCAGCAGCAATGGCAATAGCAATAAGTTTCTTTGTCTGCCGGCTGAGTGCACCGTCATCCCAGATATGAGACTCCAGTTTCATGACCATCTCGTACATCTGGGGATCATTTTTTGCAAGTTCCCTGAAAAAACGCGGGACTTTTCCTATCTTTTTTTCAAGTTCTGAGTCCTCATGCTGGCTCATATCCTGATCACCCACTCTGAAGGGTCATGGGTTCACCACAGCAGATAAGTTCTCCACCGCCAACTTCGTTCACAGTAACAACATTGCCACAGATAGAACACTCAAAAACCTGTCCTTCACTTGAAACATTAACCATTTTTAAAACACCTTTAAAATCTAAATACGCTTTTTTTAATCTAAAAATTAACCTTGACTCCGGATAATTAAGGAGAAAGAGAATTACTGGTTACTCTTTCCACGCTTTGGAGGGTTCAACACATCATCAGAATTCTTGATATCAGGTCTGATATGTGTCATAGGCAGGCACTGGTACTCCTCACATGAACACGCAGGGCACTTCCTAAGGTCCTGCTCGACAGCGTCAAGCGTATATTCCTTTCCACAGTCAAGACATACATACTTACCTGGGCCGACTTTTCCGCCGGCTTTTATTTTTTCATGGGATTCTGTCAAAACAATCACCAAACAATTTTCTACTCCTGAAAGATATATATGACTTTTGTATGCAGCATGTCATCGGAGTCCTTGGAAGTCCCCTTCGAAACGGGAATACTGCTTTACTGTTGGAAAAAGCACTGAAGGGGGCAGAAGACGAAGGTTGTACTACTGAAATTCTCATTGTGCCCTTCATGAATTTCCAGGCATGCATGGAGATTATGCACTGCAAGGAAAATCCCACCTGCAAAATGCAGGATGATATGATTGCAGTTTACGAGAAATTCAGAGAAACAGACGGTGTTATTATAGCGACACCGGTTATGACAATGGGAATACCTGGAAAACTTAAATCTTTCATGGACCGTTTTCAGGTCTTTTTTATGGCTAAATATGTAAGAAAGAGTCCACTTGTTCCGAAAGAGAAACAAAAAAAGAGAAAAGGGGCTTTTATTGCAATATCAGGCATGGAAGTTCCCTATGTATTTGACGGTGTAATCCTTACGTTAAGAGCTTTTTATGACATCATTGATGTGGAGTATGTCGGGGAGCTCCTTGTTCCAGGAATGGATAATAAGATGGATCTGAAAAAATTCCCGGAAATTATTGATGCAGCATATGAGAAAGGAAAGTCGCTTGCCATAGCTTTGAAAGAAGACTGTGTCTGAAAAACCAGGTTTTTTAGATGTCTCCCCTTTCCTTTAAACTGACATAATTTTCACTTGTAACAATAATATGATCAATCAGTCTTATTCCCAGTATATCTCCTGCTTTTTCCAGTTGTATAGTGACCTCAATATCCTGTGTGCTTGGAGTTACTGATCCAGATGGGTGATTATGGACACAAAGAACCGAGGCAGCCCTGTCCAGAATCGCATCTGCAAATACTTCTCTTGGGTGGACAAGGCTTTGGTTTAATGTCCCGACTGTTATCGTTCTCACATTAATCACCTCTCCCGCGCCATTGAGAGTTATCACGACAAAGTGCTCCTGCCGTTTTGTTCTTATTTCATTAACAAGTGGTAATACGTCTGCCGGACAAATTATTCTTATTGCAGCCTTCTCTTTCTGTGTGTAAAACCTTTTTCCGAGTTCGAGAGCAGCTGTAATCTGGGCAGACCTGGACGGACCAATACCCTTGATACTAATAAGTTCTGAATATGAGAGGGCTGGGCCTTTACTCTCCATGAATAATGCAATATCGTTTGAAATATCTGCGACGGTCTTCCCTTTTATGCCCTTGCCGATTACAGCCGCAATAAGTTCACTTGTTGTAAGGGATTCAACGTCCCCATGAGCAATTCGTTCCCTTGGCCGGTCAATACTATTCAGTTCATTGATCTGCTTCATTGTCAGATTCCATCTCATCTGCCTTGTATAACTCCAGTTTATCTTTCAGTATTGTCTGTTTTTCATCCACCCTAAAAGTGAGGGGTAATATTATGCCAAAAAACATATCTCAATACAAAATCGCTTAAATTGTAAGTGGATGCCGCTTAAGCAAGGTTTAATTGAGCAGATTCCTATAGATTACAATTATGTCGACAGAAAAGAATGCATGGGACGCATTTGCAGGAGAATCTCAGGCGAATAGGAAATATGCAAATTTTGCAGAGAAAGCCGAGGAGGAAGGCTTTAAAAACGTAGCCAGGATTTTCCGTGCGGCTTCAGAAGCAGAAGCGATTCATGCAAAAAAATTGCTTAAGGTATTATCCGCAGTTGGCAGCACCGTAGAGAACCTTAAAGGGTCAATCAAAGGTGAAACACACGAGTTTACTGAGATGTATCCTTCATTTATCAAAGAAGCAGAATCAGAAAAGCGTAACGATGCAGTCATTGCTTTTAATCATGCAATGAAAGCAGAAGAGGTCCACGCAGGGCTTTACAAAGAGGCAGAATCTGTCGTATCTGGTGGGAAAGACCTTGGGGACTCAAATGTCTGGCTCTGTCCGGTATGTGGAAATGTTGTGCGTGCAGGTTCGCCCCCGGAAAAGTGTCCTATTTGTGGCGCCATGGGAAAACTCTGGCGGGAGATAAAGTAAGTCTCAACAACCTTTTTTTCATACTTACGAATATCCTCTTCTTTTTTTCGAATGAATAATATCCTTGAAGGTCAAGATCTCTTTCTCCATGAAAAAGGGTATGAGTGTTCCCCCTGTTGAGATAATAAAATCCATGGGCCTCGTTTTTGGCGATATAGGGACAAGTCCTATCTATACCCTTACCGTACTTTTCATATTTATCATCCCGACTCTGGAAAATATTCTGGGGGTCCTTTCTCTGATAACCTGGACCCTGATTCTCCTCGTAACAGTACAGTATGCATTTCTTGCAATGCAGCTCGACCATAATGGCGAAGGGGGCACAATTGTCCTGAAAGAGACTCTGCTTCAACTGACAAAGACGGCAAAAGGTGCAACGATTGTTTCACTCCTTGCAGTTGCAGGTGTTTCCCTTATGATAGGTGATTGTGTTATAACTCCTGCCATAAGTATCCTTTCAGCAGTAGAGGGATTCAGGCTCATCCCGGCCTTTTCAGATGTATCCCAATCCTTGCTGTTAATTGTTGCAGCTATAATCACTATAGCTCTATTCTTCTTCCAGAGACGCGGAAGTGAAAGGGTTGCAAAGACGTTTGCACCTGTAATGCTTGTCTGGTTTTCTGTTCTCGCAATAACCGGGGCTGTTTCGCTATTGAATTCTCCAGGTATAATTGTTGCATTAAACCCTATGTATGCAATTCATTTTTTAATTTCAAATGGTATTATAAGTTTTTTTATCCTTTCTGATGTCATTCTCTGTGCAACCGGAGGTGAAGCTCTTTATGCCGATATGGGCCACCTGGGAAAAGAACCCATTCGAAGGGCATGGTTCTTTGTCTTTATTGCTCTCATCCTGTCTTATCTGGGTCAGGGTGCATTTCTACTCACACATATCGGGACAAAAAACGTTCTTTTTGGGATGGTAAATACTGAGTTTCAGTTAATTTATATCCCATTTTTAATATTAGCAATTATCTCAACAGTAATTGCATCTCAGGCCGTTATTAGCGGCATTTTTTCAGTAGTTTATCAGGCGATAACTACTCATATGCTCCCGCCTCTTAAAATTGATTATACCTCGATAGTAATGCGCAATCAGATCTACATTAATTTTGTAAACTGGATGCTATGCATATCCGTTCTCCTGGTACTTTTCCTGTTTGAGTATTCAGAACGTCTGGCGAGTGCATACGGTCTCGCAGTAACCGGGACTATGCTTATTACCGGTATCCTTATGACCGTGATATTCTTCAAACGTCATCAGTACTTTAGGAGTTCCCTTGCTTTTTTTACAACCATCATCGATTTCAGTTTTTTCTTTGCGTGCCTCTCTAAAATTCCTCATGGTGCATATCTTTCCCTAATAATTGCAGCAATACCGTTTGGAGTCATAATTATCTATATTAACGGCCAGAAACGACTTTATGAGAAACTTCACCTGATGGAATATGACGAATTTATCAAGAGATATAACAAATCCTATGCCGAGAACCAGAAGATATCAGGTACAGCGCTCTTCTTTGCAAGGGACAGGCAGAGGGTACCTGCATACATCACCCACACTATTTTTAATAATACTATAATCTATGAGAAAAATATCCTCATATCCATTGAGATTCTCAGGAGTCCTTTTGGATTGAACTGGGATTTCAGACAAAATGAGATAGGAACTGGTCTATACGTCTTTACAATAAGATATGGTTACATGGAAGTTATTGATCTGATGGAGATAATCAGGAATGCCGAGATTCATGAAAAAACTATCTTCTATGGAATGGAAGAGATAGTAACAGATAATCTCGTATGGAAGATATTTTATGGAATAAAAAAAATATGTCCTTCATTTGTAGAATACTATAAATTACCCCCCCATAAAATCCATGGTGTAGTAACACGTGTTGAGATGTGAGAAGGATTTTTGGGAGCTCATGATGAGACTATAAAGAATTAAGAGGTGTTAAATGTGAAAGTCCCTATATTAATCAGTTTAATTTTCGTTCTATTACTCAGTATTCTTATCTTAATTCCCTGTTCTGCTGATGATACGCAACTCGGGGGGACCATCCAGTTTTATTCAAGTCCAAGTGGAGCAAAAATCTATGTTGACGGTGTTTATGCAGGTGTGACACCCCTTACTCTTCCTAATGTTGCGCCGGGAGGGAGGGACATAAAAATAACAGATGAGGGGTACTTTGACTGGTACGGCCTTGCAGGAGTTCCATCAGGGGGAGTAACCAACGTCGTAGCATATATGATACCCACTTTATTTTCTCCTATCCCTACGAGTATTGGTCCCACCGGGATGATTATCGTGATTACCGAGCCATATGGTGGCACGGTCTATCTTGACGGACGATTCAAGGGAACAGCTCCAACAACGATTGAGAATGTGCCAGAGGGTGAACATGTCGTCGTTGTTACATATCCGGCAAAACCGGATTATACAGCCCATGTTGTAGTAAAGAGCGGGACACCTGCACAGGTCAGGGTAAACCTGGATACAGGAGAGATGGATGCAGAGCCGACACCCGCACCAGGTGCTTCATCTCCTGGAACTGTAGCCGTTTCCTCTTCTCCTGACAAAGCCACAGTGTTCATCAATGATGAATATTATGGTAGTACTCCACTCGCACTTACACTCCAGAAAGGTGAATACGATATATCACTCATAAAGAAGAATTACAATATCTGGGAAAAAGCTGTGAGAGTCATCCCCAATAAAACAATCTACTTAGTTGCAAACCTTGTCAGGTCAGGTGAAAAGGTAGTACAGCTTCCTGTTGTCACACCTTTAAAAGTAAAAAATACTTCTAATATCACAAAAGTTCAAAATATTTCAGGGTGACCGGTCCCTCTTTTTTTAAACCTTTCAGGGCGGGTCCTCACTTTTCTCTCTGATGCTCCCTTCCTTTCCCCTATTTCCCGCAGACCACTTTCATCCATGCACTCGAGTTCGGAAAGGATTTCGAGCGGGTCATCACTATCACGGACCATCTTCATTATTAGGAGGAGACGTTCAATTCCGATAAAGTGTTCAGCCATTACATGGGCAAATTCAGAAATTCTGATTTTGTCATCCTGTATATTAATAAAACCGTTCTTCAGAAGGAGGGGAAGGACATCCTCAACTTCACCTACCATCGTGTTTGTTACAGATTTTGTGCATGGCAGTGAACCTCTGCAAATGACGGCATTTGCAATAAACTCTTCAGAACTCATCTCAATATCATGAACCGGGTTCACTTCCTCCATGTCCCCCTGCAGAAGGGCAAGCGCAACTTCTTCTTCCGTCACCTTTGAACCTCGTTTATATGAACCGCCTGGTTCAGCGAGTATGAAAACCTTTCCAAGGTCATGATAATCAGGTCTGCCTGCTCTCCCTGACATCTGGCTGAACTCCTGAACCGAGAGCCAGTCAAGTCCCATGGCAAGTGAATCAAATATAACGAGGGATGCAGGGAAGTCCACTCCGGCAGCAAGGGCAGCCGTTGTAACAACAGCAGATATCTTTCCCTTTTCAAAATCATTTTCAACCTTTCTGCGTTCTTCCGAGGTAAGGCCGGCATGGTATGGTGAGGAACCCTGACCTATTGAATCAGATATGATATGACAGCGCGCGCGTGAATTTGTAAAGATTATAGTCTGACCGTGATATCCCTTATTAGATTTCATTTTGAATTCCCTGCGGACCAGGTCTTTAATTGTAGGAATTTTCTCTTTTCTTTCAAGAAACATTAAGTAACGTTCAAGCGGGACAGGTCTCTCATCATATCTGACAAGTTTTGCATTAAGTTTCTTTGCAAGGGACTGAGGGATTCCAATAGTCGCACTCATATAGAGAAACTGTGCTTTTGGAAAGAGGTGTTTCAGCCTTGCAATCAGGCCGTCAAGCCTGTGGCCTCTTTCCTTGTCCTCAAGCATCTGGACCTCGTCAATAACTACTGTCCCGATACCTGACAGGGGGTTTCCGCACCTGATGAAATGGTCTACTCCCTCGTAAGTACCTACAACAATTGGTGAGTGAATATTGTGGTCACCAATCTTCCTGTTTTCCGGAATATTGATTCTTGATTTTCCAATCAGGATCCCCACCTTTGCTATATCGCTATAACGCTCTGTGAACCGCTCATATTTCTGGTTTGCGAGCGCAACAAGCGGGACAAGAAAGAGCATTCTGCCGTGTCCCTCAAGGAAGTTTTTGATTCCTGCCATCTCTCCGATAAATGTCTTGCCACTCGCTGTCGCTGATACGACAAGAAGGTCTTTTCCATATAAAAGTCCGGAATCGACTGCGAGTTCCTGCACTGGCATCAGGTCTTTAACGCGAGAACGGTCGACAAAAGATCTTGGCAATGGCAGTTCATCGATGGACGTTTTTTTGGTGACCCTGACTACCTCTATTTTATCGAAAAGTGAGGGGGGTGAACCAGGTTCAGGTGGCTCTATGGTTGCCGTGACCCTTTCCAGGTCCCGCTCTTTTTCTAGCAGTCTCTCAAAATATAGGGCAGTTCTCTTCCCGAGTCTGCTTAAATGGGAAAGTTCACGCCTGAGTTCACGTTTTGCACAGAACATGCAGATATACTCATCCCTGACAAACCTGACCCTTGAACGCGGGTCCAATGGTGTCAGACGATCTTCAAGCATGCAGAGACGGCATACATCAGCAATTGTGAACGGTATCTGGAGGTCTGCAAGAAACGAAGAGAACGGGCCGTCATGTTTTGTAAGAGAGACCTTGCTGTGCCGTAACTGGGCTATAAGGTCTTTTGGGGGTGAATTCTTGAATTGTTTCCGTGTGCCGAAGCGTACCCGGTAATGATCCGGCCTCATACCTTTCTTTGTCTCTGAAAGCGAGAGAAATCCTACTCCTTCAATATGCATCCCGTCTGTGAAGATTATTTTATAATTCGATTTTTGTGGTTCTATTATTATCTTCATGGAGTACTCAGGTCATGGATAACATAGGTTAGAGAGACACTCTCAAGACGCTTAAGGAAGTCAGTGAACTCCTCGTCTACAATGACAACCGCTACTTCAAGTCCATGGAATGCAGCTTCGATTGCACCTTCCCTCGCCCCGAAGAACATGTCTGGTTCTCTTTTAGCTTTTAAAAGAGAGATGTAGGCCTCTACTCCAATCGCACCAACTAGACGTATATCTTTAATTATCCCGGAAAGATGGTCAATATCGACCTTTCTTGACCCACCCCGCTGGACTCTTGGGACCTTGCATACATGAATTACACCCTCTTTATGATCTATAATACCATTCAGGCGGGCAACTCCTACATCTTCGCCCTCTTTTACACCTGCGAGGGCTGTACCTATTGCAGTTCTCGGAGTCAGGCCGGCATAGAGAAATCCGTCCTGCATGTATGCCCCGACTTCATCTCCCTCTCTTAAATCGACCGCTGCAATCGCGGTCCAGACAGAGACCTGCTGAATAATATCGCGTCTTATGTGGCGTGCATAAGCTTCTAGGAGTTCTGCATGTGTAGTGACCCACTCTATGCCCTCCTTTGTTACTTCATACCTCCCCCTGCCGTTTGTACTAACCATACCCTCCTCAACGAGTTCCCTGATATAATCAGAAACTGCCTGAGGAGTGATCCCAAGTTTCTTTGCAACCTCCTGCTGCCGGACTGCAGGCTGATGTTCTGCTATCTCGGTGATAATCTGGAACCTTGTAATATCTCGTTTACTTCTAAGAATAGGGGAGATTAATTTCTTATCCGGTCCGTTCAAGCCGCACCAGCCCCTGTCCCTTGACATCGAGGTGCGGGATCCTTTTTGCAAGTCCTCTCACAATGACAGGACTTACACTATATTTTCTCGCAATGTCATTGATGGACGTATTCCCTGAATCTATCTCCTTATCTATCTGTTCAACCAGTGTCCGCACCTGCTCATCGTTTGTCGACGAAATATAGAGGATCTCAGAAAAGTCAGAGAAATTGCACTGAAAATTCGCACGGAACTTACTGTAAGTAGCCCTGAATTCTCTAATTGGCTTCTTACCGGGCTCCGGCATCCTCCATTGTTCCTCGATAAGATTACCCTTTTTGAGTATCCCCAGACAGTCACCCACACCTTCGGGCCCCAGTTCTTTTGAGATCTCTTCTTCAGTCATCCACATCCTCGAAAGGAGGTCATAAACCTTTTTGTAATCATTATCGTTAAATGTGATCAGCAGGGGGACCAGCTCTACTGGATCATTGATAATCCTGATGTGGCCAGTCAAGACAAAAACCTATCAATATATCGCGAGGAAAATCAATAAATATTTGTGAGGGGCACTTGGCGGCAGCTGCTAGGATAAGGGTCAGGGGAATAGTCCAGGGAGTAGGTTACAGGCCCTTCGTTTATAAAACTGCGAGCGAACTGGGGATATCAGGAACAGTGCAAAACCTTGGTAGCGAGGTTTTGATAATCGCATCAGGTGAAAAACTTTCTGAGTTTATCGCGCTTGTTTCACAGGGACCACTAAGAGCACGCATAGAAGATGTGATAATTGAAGACCTGACATCTTCTCCTTTTGACGGGTTTAAAATTATTCCAAGTGAGGAGGGAGTAAGGTCAGGAAGTATTCCACCGGATATCGCGACCTGTGCCGCCTGCATAGATGATATACATACTAAAGGCAGCCGCTACCAGGGATACTGGGCCACCTCATGTGTAGATTGTGGTCCCCGATACTCAATTATCAATTCCATCCCTTACGATAGAGAAAGAACGACCATGAAGAGTTTTCAGGTATGTGAGTCCTGTGGATGTGAATATGGGAACCCACAGTCCCGGCGTCACCATGCCCAGACTATTGCGTGCGAAGTCTGCGGTCCTGAACTTAGTCTCCTGGATATGGACGGATCCTCAATAGATTGCAGTGACCCATTAAAGGAGACTGCAAAGCTCCTTGATGAAGGTATGATAGTTGCCTTGAAGGGTGTTGGTGGTTTTCACATTGCCTGTTCTGAAGAGATGGTCCCGACCCTCAAGGCGAGACTTGGGAGATCTGAACAGGCCTTTGCAATTATGGCAAGGCCTGATTATCTTAAAGAGCTCGCAGAAATTTCACAATATGAAAAAAAATCACTCTATTCTCCTAAAAGACCGATTGTAGTTCTAAAAAAACGTAATCCTGCATCACACAGTAATGTGAGCAACCTTCACACTATCGGTTGTATGCTGCCGTATACTGGCTTTCACCACCTGCTATTTTCATATATTTCACATCCGTTCCTTATCATGACGAGTGCAAATGTTCCCGGACACCCTATGATTACAGGAACAAAGCAGGCAGTTGAAAAACTTCATGGAAAGGCCGATTACTTTCTCACCCACAACAGGCCCATTGCAAACCGTTGCGATGATTCAGTCATCCGTGATGGTTTTATAATAAGACTTTCAAGGGGTTACACTCCAAAGCGAAAAAGGATCGATTTAGGTCCAAAATGTATCCTGGGGGCAGGCCCTGAACTGAATTCTAATATCACTATTTACAAGGACGGCTTCTGTACTACATCACCACATATCGGGAATGTTTCAAATCCTTCAACATACAGCTATCTTAAAGAGACTATAGAAAAGATGCGTGAACTTCTGGGATCGGGATTCCAGACAATAGCACATGATGCACATCCTAGATTTTTATCAACCCGTTATAGTTATGAAATCGCAGACGGTCTTGGCGCAGAACTCGTACCAGTCCAGCACCACCATGCCCATATCGCAGCTGTTACTGATAAACCATGTATTGGTATCGCACTTGACGGAGTCGGGTATGGTGATGACGGGACCGTCTGGGGAGGGGAGATATTTTCAGGAGAACTTCCTGATTTTAAGAGAGTCGCCCACCTCGAAGTTGTACCAATGCCCGGGGGTGACCTTGCAACCCGTTATCCCGAGAGGATGCTTTACGGAATTCTACAGAGTGAGGAAATTCTCACTCTTATGAAAGAACGTGGTATTTCAGAGACTGAGTGTTCAGTCATCGCAAACCAGGTCAGGAAGGGAGTTAATGTTGCATATACGAGCAGCACCGGTCGCGTACTTGATGCTGTTTCTGCACTTCTTGGCATATGCAGGGAGAGGGCCTATGACGGCGAACCTGCAATGAAACTTGAATCAGCTGGATTCGGAATAGAACCTGATGACTGGGAGAGGGTCTATCTGAAAGATGGGAACATGGATGTTTTTTCCACAAAAGCACTTTGCAGGGAGGCATATCTTCGCGTCTCTCAACCCGGAAGAATAGAACCCATTGCAAAAATAGCCTCTTCCTTTCAGTACAACCTTGCAAAAGGCGTAGCCTCTCTTGCACTCAATGCAGCGGATGATTTTGGTACTAATACCATTGCGATGAGTGGTGGTGTATTATACAACCAGATAATCCGTAAGACTCTCCTCTCGGTATTGAAAACTGCAGGGATGGAATGTCTCTTTAATTTTGAATATCCCCTGGGAGACGGTTGCATCTCGTTTGGTCAGTGCCGTTATGCGGGAACCCTGCAGAAATAAAATTTTATGAAGATGGGTAAAGTGGAATATCTGCGACCCTGGATGTAACACCTGCTATTAGGGTTATTCCCTGTATTGCATCCCTGTAACCTGGTTTATTCAGGAGTATCTCTGTCTTTCCGGCAGGCAGATCTTTTAAGGTTATTGGAGTCCTGCCAAAATAGTTTCCATTCAGATAGATATCTGCATCAGGCGGGAGGGATGAGACTATAAGGCCTGCAGTATCCCCAGATTTCGGTTTTAATATAACAAGCGGAACCTGCGTGATTTTTCCTGGATTTGCAAACGCTGATAATTTATAATCATCATATCCTTCCATCTTCACAAGGATTTCATGTGACCCGGGACTGATATTGGTCGCCTTGAGAGGAGTTATACCAATAAAACTGCCCTCAATATATACTTCTGCTGTTGATGGGAGTGAGCTTAAAACAAACTGTCCTCCGGTCTCATTATCTGTCTTTGTTGTAGTTTCAGTTACCTGAATTTCGGGCGTCACATTCGAAGTAACTGTAACTGCCGGAGTCGTAGTATTGAAAATTACCTGTGTTGTTTCTGTCTGTGGTGTTATATTTGGAAGTAATAGAGAAAAAGGGAAGATTCCAGCTATAGAAAACGTATTTGGAGTTGTTGGAACAGGTGTCAAGGGTGTAGAATGAGATGTTAAATTTTCTGTTACATTAGTAGATACAGTCCCTGTTTCTTCAATCTTTGCCGTCTCCACTGTTGTGGGAATGATTGTTGTTATATTTGTTATTTCTGGTGTGGTAAAGTTAATTTCCATTGTATAAGTCGGGGTTACCGCAATAAGTGGTGTTACTTCCTGTAGTGTTACATCCGGAGCAGGAGATTGAGAAGGAGTTAAATCTGTTAAAGTAGTTTCGGCTTGTGTAGTAAATTGTGGCAGTGTAGTTGGTTTTTCGGTAACGACCTCACCACCCACCTTAATCATACCTGGTGTATAATCCTTCTCAAGTGGGTTCCCTGAATCGTCATCAATTTTCTTCACATCAAGGTTGATCATGCTGCTCCCTGGAGCTTTTCCACGTATTACCAGAGTAAGGAGTGGAACATTAGTGTTGGTCCCTTTTACCTGGTTTGTCAGATCAACAGCACTCACACGCAGGGAACCAGGACTGCTGACTCCCTTTGTTGTTAGTGAAGCCCATTCTGGAAATATTACATCTTTAATTTCAGCGACTGATGGATCTGAAAGTGAGACGATGAAATCATAGCCTGATATCCCATAACCAGTATCTGTGCCCTCCACGACAGATACATGGACCTCCCCTCCTGGAGCTGGTATCTGGGCGTTTTCGATGACAATCGCTGCAGTGGCGATTGTTGACATACACGCTATTGCGATCATCCCAGTTAGAATAAAAATTTTGTACCAAAGGCTGTTTTTAATTTTCATAATATTCACCGTGATTTATTGAAAAAAAAAGAATTTATTCATTAACTGTTCAGGATAGAATAGGTCATTTCTGACCCCTGAGTCCCTGACGGGATGAGTAATATGAGGGGAACATCAGGTGTTGATCCCTCTTTTACATCAAGCATTCCTGTATAGTCATTATAGCCATCCAGTTTTACTTCGAGATAATGAGTCCCAGGGGTGAGGTTTTGTAATAAAACCGGGGTAGTGCCTGCCATTAGTCCGTCAAGGAATACGTTTGCACCGGACGGCATCGATTTAACTGTAGTGAAATCCATTCCTGGCGTTGCATCCCGGTCAGGTGAGGGAATGAGCATCATTGTTGGTATGTCCTCAGACACTCCGTCGTTCTTTTCTATTGTTGCATTATAATCGAGATAACCCTCAAGTTTCAATTGCAGCGGGTGGCTTCCATCGGCAAATCCGTCAATTAACAGGGGAGTTTCGCCGAGTTTTGTTCCATTCAGGTAGACCTCTGCCCCTTCAGGTTTTGAATTGACTGCGACTGCACTCTGGGCCAAATGCGTACCGTTTATCACATTTGGAGTCAGGACAACAATCGGTATTTCAGGAACCTGACCCTCTTTTACAATGACGAGTGTTTCATAATCCTCGTATCCTGGAAGCTTGAATGTGAGAGTATGTGGCCCTGGTAAAATTCCTTCAATATTCAGGGGACTTTCGCCTCTTGGAAGAGCATCAAACGATACAAGGGCCCCCTGTGGTAATGAATCCACATAAAGCAGGTCTGAACGTGAATTTACAGTTCCATTGTCTGCAGGGACGAGTTTTACAGGATTTATTATTGTTGTATCGTTTCCATTAACAAAGGCAACTGAAGACTGGTCATTATATCCGGATTCATGGAACTGGATTATATGAGGACCTTGTCCAAGTCCATTGACCGTGATGGGTGTTTTACCCGCAGGTTCCCCGTCCATTGAGATGTCCGCACCCGAAGGATCACTGGATAACTGGAGTGATTGAGTCCCGAATGAGGAGGTAATGAACGATCCACTAGTGGTAGGTGACAGGACAATAAGGGGGAAATAAATGATACTTCCGCTGTACTGAATTACTGCAGGGGAGGAATATTCATTATACCCGTCTTTTTTTACCTGAATAAAGTGGACTCCGGGTGCAAGATTTCCAACTCCAATGGGTGTAAGTCCCTGAAAGACTCCGTCAACAAAAACATCAGCACCCATTGGGCTGCTTGAGACCACAATTGTTCCTTTTCCCTGTGTCGGATTCGGACCCGGCTTGTAAGAAGGTTTGAGAAGGACCATTGGAATACGGGTTATCCTGTTTGAATTGATAACTACATACTGTTGCCACGAATAATATCCAGATTTTGATATCTCCACCGTATGGGCTCCGCGAGTGAGTGCTTTAACATATAGCGGGGTTACTCCCATCACATTTCCATCAACACTGACTGTTGCGTCGAGTGGTAATGATGTAACCGCAAGGCCCCCTCCACCAGGTGCTGGTACCGTCGGGGTTAGAGTTGGAACTGTGGTAGTAGTGGTTACTGTAGGTGAGGTTGTCGGAGTAGATGTGCCAGTGGTTGTTGAAGTAGGAGTTGCAGTCCCAGGAACCAGGGTAACATTGTATGTTATTGTTTGATTTGCCAAAGGCATTGATGCGATACTATCTGAAAAAGGTTGATACCCGTCATGGGTTACTGAATAAGCTATAAATTGTATTGCTGTCGTTGAGACTTTTATCTTGATGCCTCCGTTTTTTGTCACACCTGCATAGTAATCTTTTAAGTCAGCACCTTGAAGAGTAACTGCGGACCCATCGACATTGACAAGCATGACGAAATAACCAAAGTCAGATCCAGGAGAACTACCACTGACAGTAATTACTCCATATTCACTTGTCGCAGTTATCTTATTACCATTTAAATCCTCCATATCAGCATTTGAGGATATTATCAGGTTTGAACTACCTGGTGCGAGGCCAGTCAGAGTAAGATTGACAAGGTTTACATTTGTTGATCCGGCAACTATATGGCCCCCCAGGTCACCTGCTCGAATTGAGACAGTTGAACCTGGAAGTGATGAATAATTATTAAGGGAGGCCCATGAAGGGAATGTAACTCCAGTGATATTTGCAATAGCAGGATTTGAAACAGTAAAGTTCATTGCATAAAAACGAAGTCCCTGCGGTGCTGAATCAAGAGTTACATTAATAGTAGTCGTCTGACCAACGGACGCGATCTGTCCACTGCCCACCACTACATTTGCTGCGTGCACACAGCTAATGCAGATTACGAGGGCGAGAAGTATGAGGAGATATCTCCTTTCATGTAATGGAAGCTTCATTATTGACCTCCGCCTTCCCCACCGTCTGGTATATTATCGAGATTTTGGCGGGAATCACGAGTTATATAACATATGCTTCTCTTTTCATATTTAAAGTTCTTCCTGCCTT
>CAIYHQ010000036.1 GCA_903926075.1 uncultured Methanomicrobiales archaeon | reverse complement strand
GCCAGGTCAGTAAGTATAGCAATCAGGTCAACATCCTGTTTCTTCACTTCTTCCGTTAACTCAATTCCACACACCGAGCAATACCTCGCGGTGGGTGTGTTCACAGTGAGACACCGTTTGCATTGCTGGGGCTCGAAAACTTTGACAAGCTTCTTCTCTTCTTTTTCGGTTATCCCGTATTTTTCCGCTATTGCATCAATTACTATCTCATTTGAGATATGAGCATACGTTTTTAGCATATTTGTAGATTGATTTCCCCAGCAGATCTGCTTCGTGATTGTTTCACCCATCCCATCAGAAAGAAGATGTGAGATACGGGAATGTCTGAAAAGGTGAGGAGTCACATTCTTGGTAATTCCAGCAGATTTAGCTGCCGTTTTTATTAGTTTTGCCATATTTTGGTATTTAATCTGCAGACCATTTGAGTTTGTAGTAAACACAAATTTGTTGGGTTCTTTTGTGATTTTATTATCCTCAATATACTGTATCAGGTAAGGTTTAGTCATGGCAAGCGGAATGAGTCGTGGTTTTCCTGTCTTATCATCTACATTAACAGTGACTGCCCATTCGTGATTTTCAGGGAATGAGATTTGAATCCACTTGAGATTTCCAAGTTCTCCTATCCGAAAAGCTCCCTCATAGAGCATCATCACAAAACAACGGTCCCGGCTACTCTTGCAATGCTCTACGATTGATTTTACCTCGTCGGGAGTGAGCATCATCTCGCAGGTCTTAGTCATTGCGTCATGAATAGGGATTTTGATAGCACGGACTTTTTTTTCTGGTATGGTGCTGATATTGTTTTCAATAAGCCAGAGAAAAAAGCGTTTTACAAAGTGAACAAAATCAACTTTTGTGGATTGTTTGTATTCACTATCTCTAATTTTACTAATCCCGTTATTCAATTCGGAAGAGGTCATTTCATCAAATGATGATGCAAAGTAACGGCGGGAACCGATTAACATAACAGTTATTTTATAGATTCTACCGGCTCCGATTGAACTCGATGTAGCTTTGATTTCTGATGTAAACATCTCAATGAGATCAGCTTCTCTTTGTGTGACAAGACCTTTTGATATTGCAGAAGAAAAACAGTTGATTGTATATTTTTGGTGTTGTGCATTCGAGTAGTGAAACCGACTAGACATACTAAAAGGTTAGTGGCTATGCTACCCTTAAAGCTTTGTAAAGGAATTTTACTATAAAAATGTTCCATGACCAGGAAGTGGAAGAATATTGCAGGGTCTTTTTTAGACCGGTAGAAAGGCAAAGCCCTTCAGATCATGCACAGCTTAATTCGATGATTTCAAAGGCAAGAGTAAGATACGAAGAGCGTCCTCTAAATGAACAGGAAGAGTTCAAAAAAGTCCTCACCTCGTATCTGAGAATGTATGCATTTTTATCACAAATACTGCCATATCCTGACCTTGACCTTGAGAAACTCTATGCCTATGGTAGGGCTCTAGCTAATGCCATCAGAAGTAAAAAACCCGGGATTGTATACCGTTTTGATGACGATGTAACCCTCCAATATTACAGGTTACAGAAGGTATGCGAGAATACTCAGATAGAATTGGAGAAAACTGGTGGTTCCACAATCGGCGGACCTACTGACGTTGGTACCGGAGTGAAAACAGGAGAAAAAACTCAATTGTCCAAAATCATCGAGACCCTTAACGAGCGGTTCGGTACAGAATTTACTGAAGCGGACCAGTTATTCTTTGACTCCATTCAGAAAGACGCTGCTGGAAATGAAAAACTGATACAGGCTGCAAAAGCCAATAATATGAATAAATTCGGGTTTGCCCTGACAGAAGAACTTAATAATATTATAGAAGGGAGAATGGAGAGCAATGAGAAGATTGTGAATAAATTTTTCAAAGATCCTGAATTCAAAACCCTGGTGACAGAATACATGATTAAAAAAGTCTACCAGGAGATAACTGAAGGTAGTGAATGAAAATAAAGCGTTTCTTGTTTATTAAAATGTATTGAAAAAACCTTATCTTAATTCATTTTAAAAAAGGCCAAATACTTGAATCGTTTGTTTTTCATGGAAAATATATCTTTTTTTGTAACTATTCAGCCGAAAACAACTTTTTTTAGATCAAATGATTAATTGTATTCTAATTAAGAAATAGAAGGCCATACACCATTAGTACTTTATATGATGAGAATAATAGAGGATTCAAGCGAAATGTCTCTGAACCGTGAATGAATCCGGATTCTTATTAATACTTCTACTCTGAAGTAAGGGGTTGAAGGGAAGAGTACCAGATGATGGTGAAGAGGGGTAAGATTAAAGATAATAAAAATATATGGTACACTTGTGATGGGGAGAAGGTACCCTCTTGATCATGAGTATGATAATTTCGGAGTTTATAGTAATGGGTCATGTCTATCAGAATAATAATCTGAATACATGTAAAGAGGTTTTTACATGAGTATATCTGATGAGATATCAGTACAGGAAAATGATGGCGTCATTCAAAATCTTGCCGAAATTATAAGGGAAGAATTTACAAAGAAGAATGTCAAAGTAGACAGGTTGTATCTTTTTGGTAGCCGAGCTCACGGCAATGCAAGGTCTGATAGTGACTATGATTTCCTGGTGATCTCCGGATCTCAAATTGAACGGTTTATACAGAGACAAATCACATCAGAAATAAGACGTCGTTTTGTCTTTGAGTTCAATATAGATGCAGACATCCTTGTTATTCCAAAGACCAGTACATCTGCCAGTCTTACAGATAAAGGGAAAATCTCATATTATGCGATTCGGGATGGAATAATTATATGATTGGGCAGAATGAGTCTGTCACCTACTGGTGTCTCAAAGCGCAAAATGATCTCAAGAATGCTGGTCATGAGATAGAACACGATGATCCAGCCCTTGACACCGTATGTTTTCATGCTCAACAGGCAGCGGAGAAGTACCTCAAAGCATATCTTTTATAATAATATTAGAAGTGGTAAAAGCCATTGTGCATTACCTGGCAATAAGCAGCCAATCCATTCCTCACATACTGATCCGTCTCCACTCAAATTTCCCTCTCCTGACAGATATCTTCTGAACAGGGTTGTATGCGTCCATTATGGCTTTGGTAATCTGTTCTATTGTGGCCATTACTTCCTGTGTTGCAGCTGCAGACTCAACCACTAAAATCAAATTCCTGATGTTCCCCCTATAATTTAATATCGAAAAATACCAAAGTTCGCCAAAATTAAAAAAACATGGCAACTTCCCAATTCATAATGTTTAGCAAAGTTATTCAAAAATTGTCACGAGTATTAATTATATGAGTGAGACTATTAATTCTCTTACTCCATCTATGCAAGAAATCCCTCCACCCAGGTGGTTTATATTCACCACCATTAAGAATAAAAAATCTGATTCTTTACCCTTTTGAATATCCTGGTCAGCCGCGACAATCATCTGTTATAGATTGTTCGTTACGTGCCGAATGAGGTGCAACACTTGATAATTCGATGATCTTAAAGGCACGAGCAAGATACGAAGAGCGGTTTGAAAATGAACAGGAAGAGTTCAAAAAAGTCCTTACCTCATATCTGATAATGTATGCATTATTATCACAAATACTGCCGTATCCCGATATTGACCTCGAGAAACTATCTGCCTATGGGAGGGTTCTTGCTAATGCCATCAGAAGTAAAAAACCCGGAATTGTATACCGTTTGATGACGATGTGGCCCTCATATATTACAGGTTACAGAAGGTATGCGAGAATACACAAATGGAATTAGAGAAAACGGGGGGTTCCACAATTGTAGGGCCCATTGACGTTGGTACCGGAGTGAAAACAGGAGAAAAAACTCCATTGTCAAAAATCATCGAGATCCTGGATTTAAAAATCTGGTGACACAATACATGATTGAAAAGGTCTACCAGGAGATAACGGCAGGTGAGTGAACAAAAAAATATGTTGAAAAAAACTGGTCCTGATCCATTTTAAAAGGGGCCAAATACTTGAATCAATTTTTTTACGGGAAATATAATTCCAATTTCGATTGATTTCCATCTTATTATGATCAGTATCTCACTTTGATGCGTGAAAACTCGTAGTGATTACAATCTAATGTAATTTGCAACGAGTGGGATACATGACATATTTTCACAGAACGGGGGAGAAACCCGGATCTTTTCTTTCCGGCCGGTTTTGGAGACGGCAGACAGGGGACAGAGGTTGCGGTGTACCGGGGGAGTGTATAAGAATCATAGTCAACATCTTCTCCCATACTTCTAAAATGAAGGTAAGATAATAATGTGTATCTGAAAAATTCAATTAGAATTTTCCGCTTTCACTGTATCAAATGATGCCCATGATCAAACATTTATCAACGTATAAGAAAGAAGTAATATTATGATTATCGAAACTGACGTCTCCGCAGTGTATGATGGAAAGGCCCTTATCCCTGAAAAACCGGTGGACCTCAAGACTGGAAAGAAATATCATCTCATCATTGAGGAGATTCCTCCTGATGATCCCAAAATGGATAGTAACTCCGAAAAGATCCAAGTCTGTGAAAACGCCTATATGAGCGAACGAGTTCTTGCCCGTGAATGGCTCACGACAGAAGAGGATGAAGCGTGGGAGTATTTATAAAGGGCGATATTGTCGTTATACCGTTTCCTTTCTCCGATTTAAGTTCTGTAAAGCGACGACCTGGATTGGTGATTGCACCGGTGACTGGTGACGATCTAATCCTTTGTCAAATAACTTCAAAATATCATATCGATGATTATAGCGTCCCTCTGAACCCGTCCGATCTGTGTTCAGGGACTTTGTTAGAATTGAGTTACATCAGACCTGATAAACTGTTCACCGCGGACGTATCGATGATTCAATACACTTTGGGGCATGTATCAGATCCGATCCTGCAGACCGTGGTCAATACGATAATTTCAATCATCCGATAGGATTGCAGAGTGTCCATCCAGCAGTTTTCTCATCACACGTCTGGTCAGGTAGCGGAGGTTGTGTGAGTAATACCCGATCTCTGAAAGTAACTGGAACAATCCGGTTCTGAATGCTGGTATTCCCATTCACTCCCGGTATAGTTCCCTGGACTATTGTCAATGAAAAATTGAATGGAACATGGGAATCCCAAAATTATACCCTTTTTTTCCTACAGGATGGTTCTTCTATCTCCGGAAGTTATGAGCCAAAAGATATAAAATCGAGAGACCCGGGTATGTTAATGGGATAACTATCAGGGTATAAAAATGTGTTTTCTGGAATATGGACCGAAAGAGGAAACTTTTCATTCTCCTTGTCGGATGAGGGTAATTTCTTTAATGGCACCTATCGGGACAGACTGGGTGAATACTCTATCTCTGATTCCTGGAACTGGACCAGGTTACATTAATTTTTTTCCAATGAGAACTTGGGTAATAAGGCATCCATCTCCCGCAAGGCAGTTGCAAGGACCCTGGTTTTTCCAATGAGTGCAGCTATCATGATAGTGTCAAAAATTTCATCACGAGTTGCTCCTTCCTTTATTGCAGCCTGGATATGGACTTTCAGACAGTGCTCCGCTCCCAGTCCTGCGGCTCCCGCAATGGCAACAAGTTCGGCTGTCTTAGGTTCGAGAGAAAGAGGCCGGCATATACGTTCATCCGCAAGAGCTGTGAGAGCGAAAATTTCTGATCGTTCTCTGAGTATTGGAAGAATATATGGCATACTTCCTAACATTTCCTGCGTGTCATTCAGTATATCATCACCAATATTTTCTGACCGTGCAAGAAAACTTTCAACAGTCTTCAGATTTTCTTCTTTCATCAGTTATCCTCCAGTTTTATTTTGCATTTAGAATACATGTCCGGGCTTGTTTCTTTGAAAGTTACCCCCTGTTTCATCACAAAACAAACATTCTCTGTTGCTCGGATGTCATCAAATGGATTATTTGCCATTGCCACGATATCTGCATTCTTTCCTGGAGTGAGTACCCCTCTATCCTGCAACTGCAAAAGATCTGCAGCAACACTTGTCGCAGCTTTAAGAGCCCGAAGTGAATTTATTCCGTTTGTTACCATCTCATGGAATTCGCAGGCCGGGTTAATGTCATAAGACAGGATGCCCAAATCTGTTCCGAATGCTATTGAAACCCTGCATTGGGCAATACACTTTGCTCCATCCATGAGGGCTTCCTTATATTTGGAAAATTTTTCAGTACTTGTCACTGGATATGATACTTTAGAACCAGAGTCATTTGCCGTCCGAAGATTCCGGATTGCAGCAAGCTGTGTTGGAACAAGGTAAACCTTCTTTTTCTCCATCAGGCTCAGGAGCTCGTTATTTGCCATGCTTCCATGTTCAATTGATCTGACACCTGCAACCAACGAACGGCGTATAGCCTCCGGACCAATTGCATGAACTGAAACCGGCCGGATAAAATCACGGGCAGTCTCAACAATGGTATTCATCTCTTCCTGGCTGAACGTAACCTGAAGCGGGTCATCTGAAGGTGAGGAAAATCCACCTGAAGCTGCAAATTTAACCCAACTGCACCCCCTGTTTATCTCTTCACGTACTACCTTGCGGATCTCATCAGGACCATCAGCAAGGCAGTTTTCAAAGGGAAGGACGTCAGAGGGTAAGGCTGAAGTAACATCCATATGGCCACCCCTTGAGGAGATCATATGACCTGATACTATTATTTCCGGACCTGGTATAATCCCAGTCTCTACTGCCCACTTAAGTTCCTGAACTGTATATCCATGAAGGTCCATATCCCCGCAGTCCCTTACTGTTGTAAATCCATTCATAAGGTTGCGGTTGAGTGCATCCACTCCACAAAGTGCCTTATGTGCAGAAGAATACCTCCAGAACTTTCCAAACATTGAAGGTCGAAGTGTCAGATGTTGATGACAGTCGATAAACCCAGGCATTACGGTACATCCCGAAAGATCTATAACCTTCAATTCGCTTGAACAATCAATTGAGGAACTGACCTCTGAAATCATCTCGTTTTCAATGAGAATCTCCCGATATCCAATAGCTTGGTCAGTTACACCATCCCAGAAATTCCCGGCTTTAATTAAAACGGGAGTTGTCAACCGGGTAACCTGTTTACTCATGGCAGGGTACATATATCAGATCTTACTCCTCTGCCCGACCTGGCAATCTTTGTTTTGAAGTTATCCATTATTTCCTCTCCTTACCTGATTGAATTTTCAGGCTGAATAAAATTTACCAGAAAAACCAAACACATTGATAGTCTCAAGATAAAAAATGACAATCGTAATTAAGATAGAAAATTTAGTTGTAAATTTAAATCTGAAGCATTAAATACCTTGATAATAATAGATTATTCACTATGGGTTCTATATCACTATTACAAAAAAATACCCTATTATTTTTAGTTATTATCTCTCTCTCAATTGGAATTGTTTCTGCAACCATCGATGTTATACCTACAACGCAGTATGATGCCATAGGTTCAACACCCGCGTATGGAGAAGAGATTCATTCTATGGTAATAATTCGCCCAGGCATGAGTGAAATTTTAAATCTTACCATGCAATTTAATGAAGTTGACGCATTTATCGACAAAAATTCCTTTGAAAAAACAATTTCTCCAGCAGGGTCACCCGCAAAGATTTCATTTGATGGAAATTTATTATTTTGTGATAAACTTTCACCAGGTGAACAGCTTTCAATAACATTCAATGCATATCCTAAAACAATACAGCGCCCATTAATTAATTCTGTCAATATTATTACTACCTATACTCAACTAGGGCAAAAATTGACTGATCAAAAAACCCTTACGACAGATATGAGTAATTCTGCATGGATAGAATTGCAAAATATTCAATCTAAAAATGATATTGCTACAATTCTAATTTTTTCTGCCGTCTTTATCATCGTTATTATCATTATTCTATTGATAATATGGAAAATTAAAACAGGAAATCCATTAAAAGAAGCGGATCGAATTCGAAATCGATATCTCTCATTTATCGAAAGAATTGATAAAAAAGTACAAAATGTAGAGAAAAATCCATCAGAAATAATTGAATTGAAAACTATTATTGAAGAAGAATATCAAAAGGTGGACAAAGAATCGACATCTCAGCCAACTCCGACAGTAGAGAATAAACCAAGAAAAGTAAAACAGAAGGAAGACAAATTTTGAGGGATTTTATGTCATTTACAGATACATCATCAAAATCACATGTCGTTCCAACCCTCGCTATAGGAGTTGGAATGGGTGGGTTAAAGATAATCAGAGAGTTAATTACTTCAGTTCAGGCAAATGGAGATATCGATAATTACCGGTTTATTGCACTAGATTCGAACATTGATGACTTGAAAAAGAATATTGGATATTCTCCCAATACATCACTTATAGAGATAACAGATCATCAATATGATGTAGGAAATTTACAAAGGGATTGTCCCTACATTTACGAGGGTGTAAAGATACAGGCTGGTGGAGCACTTCGTGAGCGGGTATATGGCAGGTTCCTCCTTGACTTGCACCGCTCCAGAATTCAGCAGACATTATCTACCTACATTATTGAACTCGTTAATTTATGGAAAGAAAAAGGAGGGAGTGCAGAGAAAAAAGGCCATATGTGTATATGGCTTGTTCATTCACTTGGTGGCGGGACAGGGAGCGGGTCTTTCCCGGCTCTTCTTGTTTATCTTCAAAAGATAATCCGTGAAATCCTTATTGATGCAAATAAAGGGGTGGTTCCACACATCTATGGAGTTGGAATACTTCCATCCGGTACAAATGTTGCAGATATTACCACTGCTACCTTTAATAAAAAATATCTTGCAAATTCATTTGCCGCCCTTAAGGAAATTCAGGTTCTTGCTAACGCTTCCAAAGAAAACCCTGTAATACTAAATCCTTTTACTTTTTCGACTAATAATGAACCGATAAGCGTAATTGAAAAACCGTTTGAACGGTATTTCTTCTTTGGAATTAATGAAGAAAAAATTTCTGATATGGAAAAGACGAAAAATCCGGATGATGGAAATTACATATCAGATGAAGATAAGAAGAGGGCAGAAAAAGCTGATGATTACCTTTCCCATTCCAATAAAATAATTGTTAATTTAATGCACAGTATACCACAATATCCAAAAGGGCTTGATAACCTGTGGCTTGATATAAAAAGCCCAATTATTGTTTTTGGAGAAAGTGAATTAATATTCCCGATTCGGACCATAAAGCGTCTTGCAAAAGAAAATGATCTTCTTGGAAAAGAATCATCGCTTGATTCAGAGAAAAAGCTCACTCTTCAGAAAGAAGCAGTAGAATCGGTTAAGAATGCATTTTCAAAAGGTGGGGAACAATATCTCGAAGAAAAATGCATTGCAATTTTTAATTCCCACCGGTTAAGAGGTCTTTCATATTTTGCGGGAAAATTACAGAATGAAATGAACAAATACCATATTGCAGTTGAATCAAATTATGAAAACTCCATTCTGAAGATGTGGGAAACTCTTGGTGATGAAAGCTGGTCAGGTAACGAGATAGCTGATTCGCAAGCGACAACATTTGAGGAGAGACATAAAGTCATCGTCCATCTACTCCAGGATAGAATAGAGGAAATTCAGAAAAATATCAATTCAATCCTGACAAATCCCTTGAAAAAACCGAGTTTAAAAGAGAAGATAGGAAAAATCCAGGGCATTATTGATGAGTTGCAAAGGAAAAGGACAATATCTGATAAATCGACAATGTTTAAACAATTCCTTGATGCAAAAATTGGTGAAGGGCTTGAAATTACATCTGGCAAAAAATATCAAAAACCTTATGGAATTGCCCCAATTGTCGAATGTATCAGAAGGAGGGAAGCTGCCCAGAAGTACCTTATTGAAAGACTGGAGGTTTCAGGAGGTGGACGGCTTCTTAAAGTAACGATTCCTCAATCATCCGCTGAAGATTTGACACTTATAAAAAATGAGATCAATGTCTCAAATTTAATGAACATCCCTGACTTTTTAAAAATATTAGCTATTAACTCTGAAGAGATGGATAAAATCGTAAATAGCCGGGTCGATCAGGCAAAAGATCTCGAAATTCAGATTGCGACTGTATCAAGGAGAGGACAGGACCAGACAATACCCTCTGAACAACTATGGATTTTGTGTAATAAGGCTAATGAGCCAGCACTTGCAGGAAGAACTGCATTAGCTTCAATTCCAGTTGAGAAGATATCTGATCCCAATTATGACCTGGAACGGGTTATCTTCCTTGATATTAAGTTAAATCACCAGATTGAAGATTTCAGAGAATTTACCAATCGAAAAACAGAATACGAAAATGGAAAGTTAAAAGAAAAGGCAGAGATCAAAGGTCCGATTGGGACTCTTTTTGCATATCCGGAGTGGTTTCCTCAAGACCCAGAAATCAGGGCGGCTTTTCCGAAAATGTATGGGAAGTCTTAAAGATTTTAGTAACTGTTCAACATAAAATAACTTTTTTTACATCAGGTAATTAATTGTATTTCAATATCCATACATCACATACCAGTATTTGACAATGTTGGGGTGTCATTACGAAAAAAAAAGCTGTACTTTTTGGTGGAACTGACGGACACGGAGTGGCAATGACTGCCATTACTGAAAGAAATCTCTCCCGGGAGGGATATCAGGTTGAAACAATTCTAAAGCATTATAGAGGTACATCAGATAAGAATGAGAATTATTGCGAAGATGAGGGATGGGTAACTGACCCTGCAATCTGTTTTTGGAGATATACATTCAATAATTATGATTTTTCCTCTTATTCTGAAGGTGACTGTATTACAGTTGTAGATATTCCAATACCCGAACCAGATTCACGATATTCAAAATATAACTCTGAAGATACCATTAACCTAATTCGTACTTTATGTGAGAGAGGTATTCGGGTTATTCTTGTAGATCATCATAAAATGGCTTTTACTTATTATGGCGCTGCAATCCGGGCCGGTGCAGAAGTTCTTCTTTCACCTTCGGCTCAGACATCCCATTATGGTCTTCCTGACTCTTACTCATTACGCTGGGGGAAAGTTGGAGCCATCAGTGACTGTGATACCTCCGTTCTTCCGGTTTCGGAAGAAGAAGAGCAAATAGCAGGATATCTGGATGGAGCTGTCCGAGAGGATGCTTTAGCTGCGTTTTATGCTATCAAATCTGATAATATTTCTTTACTTAAAAGAATTCCATTCCCATCTCCAGATAAATATGAAGCAAAAACTAACCTCGTTTTTATCCCTGAACTTGCAAAAGAATGGGGATATAAACAATTATCAGAATTATGTAAAAAAAATAAAAAACCATATGGCGTTGGCATTCAGGATAAAAAAGTTATCATTGCAATTACCTATTGGAAATTAGATAGTCTGCCAGTTGCCTTCCGGCTTGGTCTTACGAGATTCAGAGGACATGGTGAAGCAGTTAATATAGATTATTCTGAAGAGAAATTAAAGACTGTTCTTTCTATTCTCGATGCAGAACCAATTGAATATCTCCCAAACAGTATATTGAATACACTACAGCCAGAAGATTTCTATCAATTTGTCTCATCTTTTATGCACCATGTTAAAATTCCATATTTCTTAACGATGCATGGGTGGAAACATATAGAGCATGTAATTAGCCTTGGTCGAGCTTTTGGCTCCATTTTTGAATTGTCTGCTGATGAACAGCAAATTCTTGACTGGGCATGTCTTCTCCACGATGTTGGGAATGGGGCAACAACGGTATTTGGTATTTCTGATGAAAAAGCCCGAGAATGTCATCATGTATATTCATATCAGATGATCAGGGCTTGGGCTGACTCAGGACTCTTCAGGGGTATTATTGAGGAGGAGGTTGTAAAAAAAGTTGCTGACCTTTGTTTCCGTCATCGAAGGCTTATGCCTCTTCCAGGTGATGAAAGATTAGCACTTATCTGCCTTATACTGAGATTGTCTGATTCACTGGATGCTGATGAGAGAAGAGCAAAAACAAATGATAATAATGAATTATATGAGGATATTAAAAAACGGATAACAGAGGCAAAACCAGAAAGTATTCCTCACTGGGAAGGAAATAGGGCTATTAAAACGATTAGATTACATATTTATAAAGGTGAAATTGCTATTGAATGTCTGGTTACTGATGAGGATAAAGCAAGGTTCTTAGTTGGTGAACTGATCGACGAAGTAAATAAACTTCATAGTAACTATCATATCAAAATACTCCCTTACTTAATTCCTTCTGAAGTAAAAAGAGAAGAATAAAAAATAAATCTGATATAACCTTTTTTCGGATTTCCTCTCTAAAAGAAGATTAACAACAGTACTTAAAGGCTTTTTAGACATCTGATGAAAATGACACTGAATCCTGCAATTATTGGTAACAGTATATTTACTGGACTTTTTTGAGTTTTACTTTCAGTAGGTTTTCTGATTGTATTTTTTTGATTATCGACCTTTAGTTGTTGTACTCTCGCCGTTATTGAGTCAACCCCGTCATATACTGGTTTTCCGGATTTATCCAGTTCTATTACCTGGATAAGGTTGATTTCAATCTTACCTGATGAAGGAACCGTCCCTTGGGTTCTTATCTTGAGTTGAACCGTACTTCCCTTATAAGGATGATCTGGTTCCGGACTCACTTTATAGGATAGAAACTGACCAGGTATATAGATAACACCTGGGCTGTTTTTGTATTCTTTCTGCAAATTGTTGTCAGCAACAATATCCAATGTAAAAAACTGATTGTCAAGGTCACCCGCAACTACGATTGAATGGTCTGTCAGAAATGGCTGACCTTCGGGAAGTAATGTGACGACAGATTCAAGATTGACTTGTTCTCCCGGGTTCAGGACCGTTTGTGATAAATTTCCGGTTTCAATAAGAGAAAATACTGCAGAAGCAGGAGAGTATATGAGAATGAGCAGAAAAAAGAAGAATAAAATAATTCGGTAGTTATCCAGAGTAATCATTATCAGAACCAATTCTATATTTTGTAATATATAAATATTTTATAATTGGGCTGATAAATGGAACAATTTATATTAAGCAAAATGGGCAAATGATAAAAATCTTTATCAAATATGCGAAAATCTCTTTACCCTTCCATCTCCCCATTCCTCCTCATCACCGACGCCCTCACCACTTACCTCGAAACCGAGATCTTCTCCGCGACCTCCCCCACTGTACTATGTATCGGGATTCTTCTGAAAGTGAGTTCTTATACCCTTCTGTTAACGGGTAACTCATCAACTTTTCATATTGTGGTTTTTCCCATATGAGAAAATTATTCTTTGTCCCACTCCCCTACTACTATCAGAAATACGAGCAGTGCGATTGCACTGATGAGTTGTATGATTACGTTTATTGACCATCCTCTAATGTCTCCAAGGAACCATAGACTTGCAATCCATATCATGACTGCGGCCCGCGCAAACATAAATAATAATTTTCTTTTGGTTGCCATACCCTTCTGTTAACGGGTAACTCATCAACTCAGGGAAAGCTTCTGGGAACACAGAGATAATTAGGTTGTCACGATTGACCAGCCTAGGATAATTGTGTCTTTCCAGATAATCTGTTACCTTCTGATAAATGTCCTTGTTTGCAAATTGATTAGCAACTACCTCTCTCATTTCTTATCTCTCCTCTGTTTTCTCTTAACATCCCATGTTCCCAAGATAACTACTGTTGGTAATCCAATGATAACAAATAGAACTAGTATCATTACGATTATACGAGGCCAGTCAACTTTATCTGTTGCGTAAGGTAACAAGGGTCTATCATATGCTTTACAGGCATAGGCATAGTCTCTGCAATATGATTCATCAGCACAATAACCATAGTTTTTAACAAGGTCAATTGCTCTGTCACACTGACCACTATCAACATTGGCAAAGACAGCCCTGTCATTAGGGCCCATCTGAATGCAATCATCTGCTGCTTCTCGTTTGTAACCATTGTTGTACTCATAGGCACAGAGAGTCTCCCACTGTTCTGAAAGTAAGAGCATACGTCTGCCTTCTTTATAATCTCCTGTTTTAAGCTTAACTTCTCCCATCTTGGCTAGGTAAGTCACTCCAGATGTCTGGCTGTAAGCATCTTCAGCTCCCTGAACATTGTGGTTTTCCCAGTTACAGTCTCCTAATGCCACCATATCCGATGGATTGTTATCAGCCTTCTCACAACTGGTCATTGAACTAACTGCTGGGGATATCAACAGGCTGATTAGTAATATTACGAGGGCTAAAGTTGTTTTTATCTTCTTCATAAAATCCTCTCCAAGTCTTCAATGTAACTACTTTAAGTTCGTCATCATAAATTAGGTAGTCGGGGAAGGCACCGGGGTTTGCTCCATATGGCCCCAGATACTGTCGGTGGGTATGACCAAAGAAGACAAAGAAGTCTCTGGGGATGTTACGGCATAACGTTGCCATACCCTTCTGTTAACGGGTAACTCATCAACGTCAAATTGGCCCATTCAGTGCTAACTGTGTAACAGAGTTGCCATACCCTTCTGTTAACGGGTAACTCATCAACAGGATTAAAGGTCACGATTCTGGAAAAGGACGATGTTGCCATACCCTTCTGTTAACGGGTAACTCATCAACTTACCTGTTGAAGGATGCAAATCCTTCCGAGTAATCCCGTTGCCATACCCTTCTGTTAACGGGTAACTCATCAACAAAAAATAATGGGATTTCATTTGGGAGACAGTTGGGTTGCCATACCCTTCTGTTAACGGGTAACTCATCAACAGCGTGGCTGCTATTGAAGCTCTATGCTGAAGGATGTTGCCATACCCTTCTGTTAACGGGTAACTCATCAACTGAAGAAAGG
>CAIYHQ010000035.1 GCA_903926075.1 uncultured Methanomicrobiales archaeon | reverse complement strand
GCCTGTACTGAGGCTTGTGTCAAGGACTCACGTTCATGCCCGAGTTATAATCGTTGTGAAGTATCACTGGCGCCAGGCTGTATCTGTAAATCAAATCCTAATGATCCTTCCTGCCCCTGTGTTCCTGGGAAGAATGACGCCAACCCGAATTGTAAATGTCTTGGAACAGGGATAGGTACGGATGCCTGTGCTGAAGCTTGTGTCAAGGACTCACGTTCATGCCCGAGTTATAATCGTTGTGAAGTATCACTGGCGCCAGGCTGTATCTGTAAATCAAATCCTAATGATCCTTCCTGCCCATGTGTCCCTGGAAAGAATGACGCCAACCCGAATTGTCAGGTGGCTGCAGTTGCAAATAACATAGACTCTTGTAAAAATCCAACAACGAAACAATGTTATGACTTTTGTATTAACCAACCTGACTCTCAATGGTGTAAAGAGAACATCGATTGTTTAAATGATCCATATAGCCCGCAATGCAAAACGCTCTGCGAGAAAAATTCGGATTCGTATGCCTGTGCATATTGCGGGACAACGGCTGGAAAAAATGATCCCATCTGTAATAATATCAATATGTGTATCGTTGCCCCATCAGGCACGATGTGTAAGGAATATTGTTCAAAACATCCGGATGACGTAAAATGCCTTCCAGTAAAAAGTATCGCGGGTCCATGCAGCAAACCAACAAGTAAAGAATGTAGTGACTATTGCTGGGCAAAGAGTCCACTTGATTACCCTGAATGTAATAAGGTAAAAACTATAGCGTGCAGTGATCCGAAAAGCGAGACATGTACAGCCTATTGCAAGGCAAAACCAGGAGCCTATGGCTGCCCGATAAGTCTCAACCAGAGTATTGGTTCTTCGAAATCAAAAGTAACACCTGCACTTGTTGTGAAATTAAATGTAACGACATTATCAGTAGTAAAAAAAACCGCTTAATACTTTTTTTTCAAATGTCGGACTAAAACCTGTTCTTGCTGAACTAATTCCGAAAGATATGGTACCGGATGGGCTGGAAGGACTGAAATCCTAGGTTCGGACGACATGACTGCATTTTAACGTGATATTACCTGAAGAAATTTCAGATAACTATTTCTATTAAAACAACGAACGCGTTGATGAGGTGACGCGTTATGCGTCAGGGTCGAATTGTCGTTGGAACCATACTATTTCTAGTACTACTAGCTATGGCAAATTATGCCATAGCAGACAATGGAGTTATCGGGGGAAATTATACAAGAGTTATACAACCAGGTGCTGGCATCGTTAAAGGAGTTAATTCAACCGGGGGTATTGGCACTATATTAAAGGGAATAACTCCGGTTTCTACTCTTGTTCATAAAGTTAATTGTGCAGAATGCCTCTCCGATTGTGAGAAGGCAGGAACTCCAAAGGAAGCATGTGGTTATGCATGTATTCAAAAATTCCCGAAAGACAGCTCATGTGGACTGATACTAAAGTATAAGAATTGCGGGGACTGTCTGAAAAGCTGTCCGACTAATGAGCCTTTAAGGACTGCCTGCATCGGTAGTTGTACTGCACAATATGACTCCTGTGATTTATCACAACTAACCTGTGGACGCTGTCTTGCAAGTTGCGAGAAGCAGACCGGGAGTCTGAAGGAAACATGTAATTATGCATGTTACATGAAATTTCCAAAAGACAGTTCCTGCGGAATTGAAAATAAGTATCCGAATTGCGAGGACTGCCTGAACAGCTGTCCCGCGAGTGAGCCTTTAAGATCCGGCTGCCTCCATAGTTGCATGGCACAGTATGATTCCTGTGATATTACAAAACTGACATGCAATAGTTGCCTTGAGGGTTGTAAAAAAATTTCTGACCTGAAAGGGAAGCAGTTCTGCCAACAGGATTGTAAATCACTATATCAGAAAGATTCAAAATGTGAAGTCCGGGCATGTGAAGCTTGTCAGAATGATTGTCTTACAAGACCCCAAAATGAACGGGGGGCGTGTTATGAAGTATGTAATAAAATCTCCAGTGTATGCGGTTATTATCCTGGATGCAGTGGTTGCTGGGTGATATGTCAGCTGACAAAACAATATGGATCTTTAAATCCCGTAGATCCCATCGATTGTGTAAAAAGATGTGACAGCGGGCCTTTCTGTGATGATGCAACCTGTTCTCAATGTAACGATAAATGCTCCCGTTATTTCGGTTCATCTGATTTAGACAGATGTTTAAACATGTGCAAAACTGATCACGCGGACTGTGGTCAATCCTCCTCCAGTGAACCAACAACAGAACCTACCACTAATTCCATTGATTATGGATCAGTTCAGATAAACACTCAGAAAACCGGATTAGGCAGCGATGTAGATACAGCCACATTAAACAGTGGGAGAGTGGTATCAGGGCAAAATAATATTGATCAAGGGAATGTTAACACCGGAGGGTTTACAACAGGGGGGGTTGGGCTCAGCTCGGGTGATAGAGTTGTCCCCGGGAACCCAGATAGTGGATCTAACGGGGTTGTTCAAATTAATTTACCTGTAAATGTCAATGGTGGATCTACCGGGAGTAGTTCGATTGCAGGACTTGCAAAACCAGGTGGTTCGTCATCAGGTGATATATCAGGTGTCTTTAGACCAAGTTTCATGTCGAACAGCACACTTAATAAATCTACAACCAATAAAACCGGAAAAAATGTTACTTTGGTTGTGAAGACTGTAAATGTCACACTAAATGTGACAAAGAAGTGAGAAATTCACGGGTTTTCTATTAATCTTTTTTTTTACCTCGTTGAATAAGGAGGAAAAGTAACTCGATAAACCTGCCCTCTTTCGCCCATGGATCCGTCTTGAAGCAAAATAAGATAGTGTCATTGAAAAATCCTTGCCGGTGCAAAATATATAATGCACATGTGTGCAATATTATCATTATGCAGGCTCAGAGTAAATACAAACGGATTCCAATTTCTCATTCAACATGGGAACAGCTCTCACTTCTAAAAAAGCCAGGTGAGACCTTTGATCAGCTCATATCTGATCTGGTTTCAGACAGATATAAGCAGGATATTATCAGGCATGTCAGGGATATAAATGAGAAGGGGGATTTTATCTCACTGGACGATGCTGAAATAGCCTGGGAATTGAATGAAAGTTGAGGTTGAACGTATTGCCTGTGACTTTGTCAGGAATCTTCCGGAAAAGAGCCGGAGGGTAATTTTAACCCATCTCCGAAAGTTGGAAGAACTTGAACATTCACCCGGCATTGAGCGACTTGGAAATAATGTGTATCGGATGCATGTCAGTCGTACATATACCATATTTTTTTATGTAATTCCTAACCAGGATCTTGTCCGTGTGACTGATATTATCCCTATCGAAATTGCCCACAAACGGTACTGGCGATTTCGATAATATATCTCGTTCACCATTAGGAATTACTCTTTCTTTTATTTCTTAACTTAGTGAAGGAGATCATGCTGGATTGAATGCTTACCCGAATCACCATAAATAAGGTGCCAAACTATATCGCGTATATTTGAAGCGATTATAGAATTAAGACTCCAATTTAGAAATTAAAACTAATATTTCTGGAAAAAATGACCCGGTCTGTATTGATGTCAATATGTGTATCGTAGCCCCATCAGACACGATATGTAAGGAATACTGTTCAAAACATCCGGATGATATAAAATGCCGGACTAAAACCTGTTTGTTTTGAACTAATCCCTAAAGATATGGTATAGGATGGATGGGAAGGAATAGCAGCTTGGGCCCGGACTACATGGCTACCTTTTACCGGGAGATTGCCTGAATACATGTAAAAATTATACAGATCCCGCACAACAGAAACAATGTCTGGTGGACTGTAAGAAATTATTCCCGGATAATCTGGCTTGCAATCCTAATGAATGTGAGGATTGTCGCAGTAGTTGTGACAAAGGGCCAATGGACAAACTGACAAGTTGCTATTCAAACTGCAATGAAAAAATTTCCGGGTGCACATTGACAAAAAATCCCTGTGAAGATATAGGCTCATGAGAATGCGTTGACTATTGTAAAAAATATCCAGAATCAAGTTTCTGTTCTTTCGATTGTTCAAAAGATCCACTATCAACTATTTGCATCAAATACTACAGAGAATAGTGCATAACCCTAGAAATTTACCTAAGAAAAACGAATATAGTGTATGAATTTCACTTCGTTCATCCTGAGACAAAGTTATCAGAAAATTGCGGATCTTGGAGACCGCCTTGGTGAAATTGAAAAATTAATAGATTGGTCTCAATTTGTTCCAATCATATCAGAATTGTATTCAGATAATCTTGTAAATGGTGGAAGACCTCACACTGATGAGATACTGCTTATCAAGATTCTTGTTCTACAACAATGGCATGGCCTTTCAGATTACGAGATAGAAAAACAGGCGAACGATAGAGTTTCTTTTCAGAATTTTCTTGGTTTCCCTGACACTATTCCTGATCGTTCAACTGTTTGGAGATTTCGTGAACGACTTATAAAGCATAATAAGGAAGAGGCTATTTGGACTGAACTTCAAAGACAGATAGATTTACTAGGTTTTCAAATCAAACGTGGAGTCATTCAAGATGCCTCATTTATAACGTCTGATCCTGGCCATGCACGGGCAGATAAACCAAGAGGTGAAGCGGCAAAAACCAGACGATCAAAAGATGGAACATGGGTTAAGAAAGGTAATAAATCATATTTTGGCTTCAAACTTCATACAATTGTCGATAAAGAATCACAAATAATTCGTAGGTTTGACACTTCCACTGCAAGTCTTCATGATAGTCAAATTGATCTTTCAAAATCAGGTGAAACGGTTTACCGTGATAGAGGGTACTTTGGAGTGAGAACGGAAGCATCAATAGATAAAACCATGAAAAAAGCTTCACGTAATAAACCTTTATCTATTAAGGATAAGAGACGAAACAAAGCAATTTCACGAGTGCGTTGCCTCGTAGAAAGGCCTTATGCCGTGATCAAGAGGGTCTTTCATGCGGGTCATATTTTAGTGTCTACAATTGCAAGAGTGAATATTAAAAACATTTTTTCTTGTTTTTCATATAATCTTTACAGACTCTCCAGTCTGTGCTATTCGTAACTGGATAGCGATAGCTATCCATAAGTTAATAAAAAATCTAATAAAACAACTGCAATTCTAATAAGTTGATTTCGATTTTATAAAATTTTGATATAATATTGTCGATAAACTCGATATAGTGGGTTTATCGCTATTCTCTACAGTAAATATTATCCAACATCAACTATCTGCAGTTACCTTCCAGATGAGTCCTGTGCAACTTGTTGAAATAGATGTTATTCAGCTCCTTTAATTGAACAGTCAGCGTGTGTTACTGGATGTAAAATAGAGAAACCATGTACACCAACAAGCGTTCCTACATTTGTTAGAATAACACAAACACAACTTCCGCCTACCACTCCTGCTTCCCCGGAAAATCCTTGGGCTGTAGATCTTTCACAACAGCATTTCGGGAGATTTGTTAGTGTGACGACTCCAACAACATCGACCAATAACCCTGGGACATCATCATGGGCCACTGTTGCCAGGTATTGGACTAAGTTCCAATGAGAGAGTGGTCCCTGGAAGTAGTGTTGTGAAGACGGTAAATGTTACATCAAATGTGACAAAGAAGTAAGAAAAGAATTAATACATAGACACAGATGATGGGTACATGAAATCAATCCATGTTCCCCTCATAATTGAAACAGATGAGGATGGAATATTCATTATATCCTGCCCACAGTTCAAAGGTTGCCATACGTATAGTAAAACTATTGATGAGGCAATCTTCCGGATCAAAGAAGTTATCGGAATGTGTATGGAGGATTTGGAGCCGGATCATCTCAATACGTTTGTGTGATTCCGTGAGCTAGAAATAGTTCAGGAATTGTAATCTTATTTTCATCACCCTCTGCATAAAAGGAGGAACATTCTTCGCTTTCATCTATTGTATTGATTGCCTCAAAAGAGAGAAGCCGATATTCCGTTGCATATTAAAGAAGAGCAAGGCGATACCCAACATCATGGACTCTTGAGCCATTGAATGACAATTTTCTTTTTCATGTCTAATATCCTGTTCCTCTTTATCCCCTTTAAAAGTATTGGATGAATTCTGGGTAACATTTATTTTGATAAGAAAATCTGCAGTTTCAGTTATTGGCGTGTAGGAAAGCATTCGGAACAGTCCAATTACAATTGTGAATGTAATTGCGATATTTTTAAATTGCACCTACAAATTATTTTAAGGTTTTCAGAGAAACGATTAATTATAATTTAATCAGGTTACATTATGCGAATATCTCATGGATATGGTCTTGTTACTGTTATTATTATTCTTTTAGCAGTAATTGTGTCTCTGTTTGCATCAACAGCTGTACCGGTGACAGTTCCTTCGGATTTAACTCCATTATCCGGCAATAATACTAAATTAACAAATGAAACCTCTTCAACTCTTCCGGTAGTGTACTTTTTTTATAATCCTACCTGTGGCTCCTGCCAGAGAGTACTTCCATTTGTCGACGAATATACCAAAAATAATCCGGATGTCTTGGTGAAATACTATGACATAGGAGCAAGCCAGGAAAACCGTGATGTCTTTAATCAATTTCAGCAGGGAACTGAATCTACCCACATTCCTGTAATATATGTCGGGTCATTAAAACTTGAAGGTGTTGACAATATCACAGAAAACCTTGACCAGGCCGTAAGAGGGAGTCTGTCAACAGGAACAGCAAATGATCTTTTCTACGATATACACACTGTTAATTTCTTTTATAATCCCCAGTGCGAATCATGTCAGAAGACACTCCCGTTCATTACGGAATTCGCTGCAAAGAATCCAAATGTCCCTGTTCACCTCTACAATATCGCTGAGAACCAGTCAAATTTAGAGAAACTGAACGGGCTCATGAGGACGGTAGGCGTAGAACACTCGCATCTCCCTATTGTGTTTATTGGCACAACCATGATAGAAGGAGAGGAGAATATCACTGGAAAACTTGAATCAACACTAATTCAAGTTAGTTCAGGGCAGGTAAGCCAGGTTAACCCACAGGGACTATCATCGAATTCCGGACAGTCGACGGTTAACCCACTAGTCCTCCTGATTGCTGCAATTACTGAAGGTCTCAACCCATGTGGTCTTTTAGTACTCGCCCTCCTCCTTGTGTCTCTTATGGCATCAGGGTCGAGGAGAACTGTTCTTTTTATCGGAATTGCGTATATCATTGCCTTCTTCATAGTCCGCCTTCTATCCGGTTTTGCAATCTTTTCAATTATCCAGATCCCAGGCATAGCACGAATATTCACACTCGTAGCTGCTTTTATTGCAATCGTTGCAGGTCTGATTCAAATAAGGGACGGTCTTGCAAAATCCCAGACTCCGTTACTCTCTATCCCTAGTTCGAAAAAAGGACTTATCTCATCTTATATGAAAAAAGCAAGTATACCGGCCGGATTCATTGTAGGAGGTCTCGTAGGAATATATGGAATGGCCTGTACAGCCGGCATATATATCTCGATTCTCGGAATGCTTTACAATGATGTAGTATCTGGTCTTTACTACCTGGTACTGTATAACTTCATTGTGATAATTCCGCTAATTGCAATATTACTACTTGTATTCTTTGGGCTTCCACCAGAAAGGGTCAATGCATGGAGAGAAGAGAAGAAAAGCATCTTAAGACTTGCAATTGGGATTGTAATGTTAATTATGGGAATAATTATCCTTATCCCAATTTTCTGACTTTTTTTTTTTTGCAATTTAATATTAGATATAAAATTTAAATCAAAAAGTCTATCTACACGAAGAACTACAAAGGAGTGTAATGGTTGATGTTCTTCTAGTCCTCTATTTTGATTGTGAAAAATATTTTTTGGAAAAAAGGGTGCTAAAATGATGAAAAAGTCCCTGATCCTGTGTGTAGAGGATAATGACGATCTACGTGAACTGATAGTGGAAATGCTCTCTTACCAGGGATTTGAAGTAACGAGTGCATCTTCAGGTGATGATGCCTTCACAATACTAGAGAAACACCCTGACATAGATCTTATTCTGCTTGATATAATAATGCCGGGACTCACAGGATTAGAAGTCCTTAAAATTCTTAAGAATAATCCTGATACATCTGAAATTCCAGTAATTATGGTTACTGGTTTTAGCCAGATTTCAGGAAAAGAAGAAGCATTCAACCTGGGTGCAAACGACTATCTCGTAAAACCCTTCGAAAATCAGGAACTTCAATTAAGAGTCCAGACACAGATACGACTTCGAACTGCACTTCAACAAGAGAAAATACTTAATGAGCAACTAAAAAACGCAACTGAACAGATAACTGTCCAGAAGAATATCCAGGACATGATCCTCTCAACAGTGCCAGGTATTGTGTATCTGAAAGACAGTAAACGGCGATATATTCTTGGAAATGATTTTTTTGCCGCAGTTATTGGGATTCCTGTAGAAAAAATTCGCGGAATGTCAGACGAGGAAATATTTCCTGCTGATATCGTAACTGACCGTATCAAGACCGATAATCTTATCCTGGACCTGGGAATCCGTGAACTTGAGTTCGAAGAAGACATCCCTGGTACTGACGGTGCAGTTCGTCACTATTTTACAAAGAAAAGGCTTGTGACTGATAAGGAAGGACGCGTCTGCGGCCTTGTTGGTGTTTCAATAGATATAACTGAATGGGTCATCCTAAAAGAGACACGCTGTGAAAATGAAGCACTGCTCCTTGAAATTATGAATAAACTTCCTTGTGAGTTATGGGTGACGGGTATTGATCAGACTATTATTCTCCAAAACCAGTCTCATGTAAACCGTTGGGGTAACGTATTCGGTACAAAGATTTCGGATTTACCAGTTCAGGCAGATATAATAGATAAATGGAAGTCCCAGAACGCTGAGGCATTGGAAGGGAATAACATCCTTGACGATTATATCCAGGATGAGGTTGATGGAAAACACAGGTATGTAAAGTTACTCTCACGGATCAGCACAGAATCTGGAGTTATCGGAGTAATGGGGTTAAGATTTGATATAAGCCCCCTGATTTTTTCCAGGGATAATGTTAATAATAAATCAGCCATGGAGAATCAAGACTGATGGCCCGGGTACTCATCGTTGATGATACAACCTTTATGCGGGACCTTATCAGGACACTCGTAACAGATGTGGGCCATGAAGTTATTGCAGAGGCGGAGGATGGTTATATTGCAGTAAATGAATATGCGAAAAACCGCCCAGATATAGTTCTCCTTGATATCCTTATGCCGAAAATGGATGGCATCACGACATTGAAGACAATTATGAGTTATGACCCAAAAGGCAGGGTTATAATGATCAGTGCGATAAACTCAGAGAAAGTTATAAAATTAGCTCTAAAATTTGGGGCAAAAGGTTTTATCTTTAAACCCTTTCAGAAAGGCCAACTGTATAATGAAATTAACAAGGCATTAACCGAAAATGGAAATGAAACTCTGACAGGCCCATAAAAAAGTTTAATGGAAAGAAGTATCCGGAAATAAACAGATAATAGGATGCAGTGGCAGATTCTATTACGGTTCTCTATGTTGATGATGAACCAAAACTTCTTGACACTGGAAACGTTTTCCTTGACGAATAAGGTGAGTTTTTAGTTCTCACTATTGATTCGGCTTCTGCTGCATTAAATTCCCTTGCACAGGACGGGATGCTTAGAATTGTTAACCAACGGCAGTTGAAATCTTCAGACATTCAAAAGAGGTTCTTCTTGCTATGTCTTTTCAAAAGTTTATCCACCCTTACGATTGTGAGATGGTTCCAGAGAGGTTCGAAAAACGGTTGAAAAATGAAAAGTTTCCTTCTAATTATGTTTTCAGGGTGAATTCAAAGGATGAGAAAGAATACTGGGTTAAGATTAGTGTCTCAGTAATAAACTGGGAGGGACGTCCTGCCATACTTAATTTTCTAACAGATATCACTGAACGCAAAGCAGTTAGAGACACAGATAAGCCTCATAGCCAGCTACTATTCCAGTCCTTTATCGATAATTCAGAGTACTCGATATATGCGAAAGATTTGAAGGGAAAATCAGGTTCTCATTTGGAAACCGAAATGATGATCACCGGATCATATGCAAAGACGATGTAGAAGGTATTCCAGCAAGTAACAAAGAGAGGGTATTTGACCGCGGGTTTGGGGAAAAACATAGAACTCGGGCTTTTTCTATCCCAGGAGATACTGGCAATATCAGGTATTACAATCAATGAAAATGGCGAAGCCGGTAAGGGAGCACGTTTTGAAATTAAGGTGCCGTATGATAAGTGGTGCCGGGATTAAGTTAAAAATATCGCAAGTGGGGTAACCGGAGAAAACGATTTACCTGTACATCCCCTTTGGTATCGTAATCTCAAAACGAGCCCCTATGCCAGGTTCACCAGTCTCTCTGATAATTATTCCAGTAGTGTCAAGTATCTCCCTCGAGAGAAAGAGTCCAGGGCCAGTGTTTTTTCCAAAACCACGTTCGAATATTATCTCCTTCTCCTCAATAATGATACCAGTTCCATCGTCTTCACATATCAGGATATGATCCCTCTCACTTTCCTTTACACAGAACCGGATTGCCGTTATCTTCCCGCCGTAACGCACAGCATTGTCAATCAGGTTGAAAAAGACCTTGATGATAAGTGGATCGGCAAACACTTCCGTACCGGGAGGGAGATCATTTATCACCTCTACTAACTGGACTTGGACCTGCTTTGCTGCATTATCAACGAGTTTCCGGCAGTCCTGCCAGACGGGGGCCTGGACGCCAATCTCCTCGTAAACCTTTGTGAACTGGATCATGGGCTGATATTAGGGAACTTGCCTTTGTAATCCGGGTGAAATAGTTCTCAAGTGATGGATCAGGAACTTTCCGGTGTAATAATGTAAGAAATCCATTAACTGACGATAACTGGTTATTAATGTCGTGCCGGGTGATGCTTAAAAGGAGATTTATTTTTCTATTGGCGAGTGCAAGTGCATCTACCGAACGTTTCCGTTCCGTGATATCACGGATAATTGCCTGCAGACAATAATCGTCTTTAAGCAGAATGCGATTGATCATTACCTCAGCATCAAATGTAGTACCATCGGAACGAAGATGGACCCATTCAAACAACTGGGTTTCACCCGCCAGTGCAGCAGCAATTTTTTCCTGTGCTTTTTTTATGGATAAGCACCCGTCCGGCTGTCGTTCAGGCGAGTATTCATTAATATTATGCCCAATAATCTGTTCAGGGGACAGGTGGAAAAATTGCTGAAAAGGCTCGATTGCAATAGAGAATGATTCCTTCCTCTGTGAATGTAAACGCCCCTTCGGACATGTTTTCAACAAACAACCGATACTGCTGGTCAGCATTTTCAAGGGTAAAGACCTTATCTCCACTATCAGTAGAGATAACGAGTGCATCTACCCCGCCGCTCTGTATTGCATGGATTGTATCCTCTAACTCTTCTATCCGTGCCTTGAGCAATGCATTAGTCGCCTGTTCTTTTTTTGGGGAAGAGTCAGTCACATCAATTCACATATATTTCCTGCTCATTTCTTCTCGACCAGATCAAGACCGAGCAGTGCACGCTTTTTATCTGACATATCACCGATGATCTTACGTAGCGGCAGGGGAAGTTTTTTAATGAGGGCGGGAGCTGCAATGATCTGCTCGTCTATATCCAATGTCTTCTTCTGGTAGATGTCGATAATTTCGAGTTCATACCTTCCTTTAAGGTGTTCTTCCCAGATCTTCTTTAAATTGGCAAATGCAATGAGGGACTTTGGGGTCTGGCCTGCAACATAAAGTCACAGTACCCATTGTTTTTCTCGTTCTGGATCCGCGTCATCCTTTTTTTTCTGTTTTTTTTCAGTCATCATAATCATCCGGCAATAATACAGAATTACCTGCTCTTAACGGTCCGCAGAACGGTAGACTGCCATATCATTACGTTCTTCATTGATAGTTTTCTCCCGTTCCTGGTCCTGTTCTATCATGACCTCTATCTCACGTTCCTCCTCGGTATACTTCTCTTTTAGAGCGATAATATTCATCTCCATCAAACGTTTTTTTATTTCAAGGTCACGCTGTTTTTTAGTGATCTCCTGTTCCCTTGCGAGTTTGACCGCACGGTCCTTAATCTTCTGTCCTGACCCGGCAGAGCCGAAAAGCACCCTTTCACTTCCGACATACACATCGAGTAAATGTATGCCTTTGTCTGATAGGACAAATTCCCTTACCTGGTTGGAATGAGCCATCCCTCGGCTCTTAAGAATATATAGTCCCCGATTTCTTTCTCCATTGCCTTCAATTGTTTAAATGCTATCCAGCTGTCCATGAGGGATGAGACATGGTTCTGAGTGGATTCAACGCCAAACTGGGAAGAGGCCTGCTCACTTGTAAGGTTAGTATACAGGGAAGTGATATTTTTTGATTTTAGTTGATCTATCATGCTCATGAGCATTGAGCAGACCTGTATCTCATCACCGATGGAAAAGAGATTGGATATTGGGTCTATTACTACAATCCCGGGCTGAAAATCATTGATAAGATTTGTCATAATTGCAAGGTGCATCTCAAGACCAAATGCAGTCGGTCGAATTGCATGTAACCTGAGAAGGTCATCATCTACCCTCTTTTGGAGGTCAAACCCTATCGATCTCATGTTGCGGATTATCTGACTCTGTGATTCTTCGAATGCAAAATAGAGGCAGCGTTCTTTTCTCTCGCAGGCAGCGTCAATAAAGGCAGTAAGGAGACTGGACTTTCCAGTACCCGCTTCACCTGTGATGAGAACTGAACTTCCCCTATAAAACCCCTTTCCTGAAAGCATTGTATCAAGACGCTCAATTCCAGTAGATACACGTTCTGAAGAGGCAATATGGGTGAGAGAAAGGGATGTTATTGGTAGGACTGTTACCCCTGCACCACCACATATAAGTGTAGGGCGTCCTTTGGGTAATCCCCCATCTGTAATATCATCAAGCCCCTCTATTCCGGTAGGACATTTCTCAAGAACTAGTTTTTCCCTTGATTTCACACCATCTTCTCCCAATAAGATGTTTGGGCGATTATCTCAACAGTATTTATATTTATCTGAATTTTTCATTCAGTGAATCTAAAAAAGAAAATATAGTTCTCACTATTGATTCAGCTTCTGCTGAATTGAGTTCCCTTCTATTGGAACACTTTGATGCCATTATTTCTGATTTAACAGATTTTCAGTAGTTACTCGGTGGCGGGCAAGCTTGAATGCATTTGGCATTAATTGATTCGCAGTTCTTTAACTCAGCATCATTATCACCAGCATTCACTTGACACAACTGATAATTTTGGTTGCATTTTTGCTGACAAACATTAACGACGGCTACACCGTTGATAGGTGCCTGAACTGATTTTTGCGATGGTTGAAAAACTGCTGCATAATTGAGCCCTGCAATCACTATTACCGCGACAGCTAAACATATAACTAAAATTACTACCTTTAAACGCAGATTTCCTGATAATTGTAGTTTTTTCATTTTGTATAACCTCGAAATTTGATTGAATCTGTAAAATCTTTGAGTTGCAGGTATAAAAATAGAGTGGAACAAATAGAGCAGGTACTTTTTTTGTCTATGAAACAATATCCCTGCATCCCGAATGGTTATCCAGTAACTAATGAATATCCTTAATAGGTCGTTTTTCCAATATTTCCCTACTTAGATCTGCCGGAACCGGAATAATCTGATAATGGTGACTTGTACCTGTAGCATCTTTAATGGTGATAAAAATCTGGAAGAAAAAACTCTGGCTCACGGGCTTTATTGCCGTAATTATTATTGCAGTAGCAGCCTGGGCGATTTATACCGTAATACATACAAGCACACCGGTCCGCATCGGGGTCCTTCTTCCCTTGACCGGCGATATTGATCTCAAGGAACCACTTCTATGGGCAAAGGATAACATAAACAGACAGGGCGGGATTGGTGGAAGACCTATAGAACTCGTCTATAAAGATACAGAAAACGGTAATATAACTAAACTTGCCAATGAACTTCTTGCAGACGATTCCATCCGTATCGTCATCGGACCAGATACTAGTGACAACGTCTATCTGCTTGCCCCTGCATTTATTGATAAAAAAAAGATACTGATAAGTCCTGAAGCGACATCAGGAGATATTATCAGAGCATTCGGTAAGAAAGGTTATTTCTGGCGGACTACGCAGGGTGATGTTGCACAGGCAAAGATAATTATCTTAACCCTGAAAGAAAAAGGAGTGAAAAAGGCAGCACTACTTGCTGAAAATAGTACTTATGGCAATACATTCTACGACTGGACAGGGTTTTTTGCAAACGAATACGGGATTAATCTTATCGACATAAGGAAATTTAATGAAGGTAGTTCTGATCTTGGTGATCTTCTTTCTGATGCGCTAAAAACTGATCCTGATTATATAATAGCTGCTTGTGGACCTTCCGATGCGGTTTCCATCAAGAAGATGCTGGACAAGTCAGGAAGCAGGACTAAACTTTTTCTTACTGATGCAGCAGTTTCCCCTGTTCTTATTCAATCATTGGGTCCTGAAGCCGAAGGTATTCTAGGTACTTCACCTACATCTGATCCGACAACCGGATTTTCGGTTGCATACAAAGAAAAGTTCGGGCATGAACCCACTTATTATGCAGCGCCAACATACGATGCCATCCTTCTCGCTGCGTATACCTCTGCGAGGCAGGAAAGAACCCCATTCGAATCACTGGATGACTCTTTCAGGAATGTTGTGTACGGCAACGGGACCATAAAGGGCTGGGATGCACAGGAATCATACGAGGCCATTACTGATATTCTGAACGGTAAGCTTCCTGGAGTTTCTGGTGCAAGCGGCCCCCTCGACTATGATACAGATTTCGGGGTAGACCCGCTTATCACCTGGTACTCCAACTGGATAGTCGAAGCCGGCGATTTCCGGACCTTATCCACTATAAGCTCTGAAAAGACCGGAGCCTTGACAAAGAGTGGCGAGTCTGTTGCAAGGTCCAAAGCTTCTTCAGATTTTATGTCCGACACCCAGAATATTACAGATAAACCGTTTACAGAACCGGCAAAGACCAATTTTATGGCGGTTATTGTCGGTCCTTCAAGGGGATGGGCAAATTACAGGCACGAATCCGATGCCCTGGCCATGTACACCCTGCTCAGGGAGAACGGGGTTGACAATGACCATATTATCCTTATGACTTATGACGATATCCCCTCAACCGTTGAAAACCCTATCCCGGGAGACATACACAACTTCCCAAAAGGGGAGAATCTCAGATCCAAAGCTCTTGTAGATTACTCATGTGCAAATGTTACATCCGAAATACTATACAACGTTCTTACGGGAAATAAGGCCTCCTCAACGCCGGTAGTGCTGGAAAGTAACGCAAGTACCGATGTTTTTGTATACATTGCAAGCCACGGAATTCCGGGTGGAATAATCTTTCGGGGTAACGATACATTAACAATAGATGACTTTGCCAATTTGACAAATAAAATGAACCAGGACCGGCACTATCGTCAGATTGTTTTTTTCGTAGACACCTGCTTTGGAGAGAGTGTGGCCAGGAAGACGACTGCACCTGGAATTCTCTACCTGACGGGAGCCGCTAGAAATGAACCCTCTCTTGGGGCCGTCTACGATATGAATATTAGTCAATGGTTATCAGATGAATTCACTTCGAGTGTTATCAGTCTAATCCGGTCAGACCCCAATATCACTTTCAGGGAACTTTACACAGCTACATATGAGAAAGTGACAGGTTCCCATGTACATATGATCACAACTGGAAACGCGAGCACGCTTGACGAACCGGTCCTGCAATTCCTCAAACCATGAACATCCATCGAATTCAGACCTTTATTATTATCACGGGTATCATCATACTTCTTGTATTAGTTGCCATACTGCTTTTACCACACCAGAAATCGCGACCGGTGGTGTATATTGTCTATGATTCAAAAAAAGGTGACCTCTCATACACAGATAGTGCATATCAGGGGATTTTTGCTGCACAGGAAGCAATGTCGTTTGTTAAAAGGGAGTATACTTCATTTAATGACTCGCTTCTTTCCGGAAAACTGACTGGTGACGAAGGTTTGGAAAAGCCAGGATTAGTCATTACTGTTGGCTATGACTATACGGAAGACACGAAACAATTTGCCGATAAACATCCGGAAATACATGTTCTTGGAATAGATCAGAGTATTAAAGGGCCGGATAATATGAAGGCATATGAGATAACCTCGTACGGGGAGAGTTATCTTGCAGGTGTCCTTGCAGCATCGGCAACAAAGACCAGGCGGGTTGGGATAATCCTTGGCACCCAGTCAAAACTTCTAGATGGTTTCCGGCTCGGATATATCGAGGGCGTAAAAGTTGTTGACCCATCAGTAACCGTGTACCAGGAGTATGTCAGAGACAACTCATCAAATGGATTTTTTGATCCAGTCAGAGCCGCCGAAATAGCGAGAGGAATGTATCTCAATGGGACCGATATTATCTATACCGTTGCTGGTTATTCCGGTGTCGGGGCAATCAATGAAGCCAAGCTGGGTCAGGGTAGATATATAATTGGTGTTGATTCTGACCAGACACATCTTGGTCCTGCCGTTGTAATAGCTTCTGCCATTAAACGTGTGGACCGGGTTGTGTATGCAGGCATCAGTGACTATCTTAATGGAACTTTCACAGGTGGAAAGCAGGTCGCAGGACTTCGGGAAGGTGTGACCGCCCTCTCATTCAACCCATCATTTTCGTTCTATAATACGACAATCAATGCATACCAGGAAAAAGCAGGTGAAGCGGAAGCAAAATATCTTTTAGACCGTTAACTACCTGATTTATTATTTTCGAGGGTTACAATGCCTCCGGATTCCGCCGGTGTATCTTTTTATTTACAATTTTATCTGCAGCAAGTTTTGCGGATGAGAAGGCAAACTGAAGATTATATCCACCGCTATCGCCATCAACATCAATAACTTCGCCTATAAAATACAGGCCTGGCACATATTTTGATTCCATACTATCCTCCTCTATATCACTCTTTTTTACTCCTCCATGTGTTACCATGGCATCATTAAAACCTCGTAATTTCAGGATACGGAAAGGGAAGTCAGTTAAATTAGTAATAAGCCTGTTTCTTTGAACTTTAGTCATATGTGCGCATTTAAGGTCGCGAGCGACCTCTGAAATTTCACAGATTTTCAGGATAAAACGTTCAGGAATAGAGAATTCTTTTAAGACTGTAATTACCAATCTTGTCCCGCTTGCAATAATCCGCTTTGAAATATCTTCTCTAAAATTTTTTCTGAATTGAATTGGTACAAAATTTATTTTGAGAAAATCGCCAGGTCTTATATACCTGGAAAGATCAAGAATTCCAGGTCCTGACAGGCCATAATGTGCGAACAGAAGGTCGCCATCTCTCTCTCTTTGCTTCTTTCCACCGTGATAAAGTGAAATCTGAACGTCTTTAAATGAAATGCCAGATAAGTCTGCAAACCCATAGTTCTCACAGACTACCCCGGTTAATCCAGGCACCGGAGTAATTATGGTGTGTCCTAATTGTTCCGCAAAAACATATCCGTCCCCGGTTGACCCTGTTTTGGGGTATGACAGTCCGCCAGTAGCTATAACACATGTTTTGCCTTTGAATATTTTTATCGGGGTCTTTACAATAAACAGGTTATTTTCACAGTTCACTGATAAAACGGGTTCATCTAAATGAATATCAACCGAATTGTCAGTACAACTCTTTATAAGTGAAGAAAGCACATCAGATGCCATCAGGCTTTCGGGGAACATCTTTCCGTCTTCGCGGACGATGATTGAAAGGCCGGTGTTCCTGAAGAAAAGAACAAGGTCTGAATTTGAAAAGTTATAGAGGCAAGTCTGGATAAAATCTTCACTATCTCCGTAATGCCGGATGAAATCCCTTGTTTCTCCTTCATGCGTTATGTTGCACTGTTGAGATCCGGATAAAAGAAGCTTCTTTCCCAGACTTTTATTCTTCTCAAGAAGAAGGACTTTCTTTCCTTTTAATCCGGCATTCAGGGCACAGAACAGCCCTGATGGGCCTCCTCCAATTATTATAAGGTCATAAACGGTCAAATCCAATCAAGTCAACTTTGAGGTTATATTAAATTATCTCATCCTCATCAAAAGTTATGTCCTCTATTTCATCATTAATGTAGTCAGGATCAATTTTTTTCTTTCCTAATGATTGTTCTTTCTCTTCTTTCGCCTGATTTAATAAGGAATTTGCAATTCCAACGGCCTGGCGGGCTTCTTCGTTTCTTTTCAGCCTGTATAAATATTTCCCCTTATCCTTCCAGTATTCACAGTTTTTTGGGTCAATCAGGATAAGCATATCAATTGAACGGTTGGCATTCTCCATGTCGTATAATTTCTCATAGATATGCCTTTTTCCTTCCCAGGCGGTTGCTGATGCGAGATTCATGCTCAAAGCAAAATCAAAAGATGATAGTGCCTCTTTTTCCCGGTTCAGGTTTGCAAGAATTTTCCCTTTTAGCTCCCATGCATCAATGTAGTCACGGGTTATAGCAATTGCTGCATCGCAGGCCTGTAATGCTTTTTCATAGTTATTCTTCTCATACAGCAGACCGGCCTTCATATACCTGACCTCGGCATCGTCAGGTCTTCTCATTATAAGGGCATCATAAGTCCTGATGGCATCATCAATGCGTCCGGATTTTAGCTCAACTTCAATTTTTTTTGCCCAGACATCATCATTTCCAGGATTAAGGGATATCGACCGATCAATTGCAGAAAGGGCTTCCTCATATTCTCCCATTTCAAACAATACCATGCCTTTTGCATACCAGACTGAATCATCGCGAGGATTGATGGAAAGTATATTCTCCAGGGTCTCAAGAGATTCATCCGGTCTTCCTGACCTGTAGAGGGCCCACCCTTTTCCGATGTAAGCTTCTTTATTACTGGGATGACTTACAATAAGTTTATCGTAAATTTTCAATGCTTCATCATAGTCTCCCTGGGATGTATGAATTGAAGCAATTTCAAGGAGGCACTCTATACAATCCGGGGCTATTTCAATTGCTTTACTGAAACAATCGAGTGCTTCACGCAGAGCAAGGACGTTTATGAGAAGTTTTCCTTTTGCAATCCATGACTTAAGATGCGAAGGGTCAAGTCTTATTGCCTCTTCGTATGAGCGCAATGCGTCAACGTACTCCTTATTCAGAGCAAGGGAATTTCCTTCAGTGTAATGCTCTTCTGCAGTCTTTTCGGCCATTTTTTTGCTGTATTCGTGAAGATTTTCAAATGTTAGGAAAAAATTATTACTTTTTAAAATTATCATATCTATGACATAGTTTAAAAAGGCAACTCCTGGATAAATTAAATTTAGCCTTAAGAAAAAAGTATGTGATTGAATGACCCAGATAATTGAGAATATCCGTAATGATCTTATTAAAAACAGCGAAGAAAGTGTGAAAAAAAATGTCCAGAGATTTTTTAAGGAAAAAGTATTGTATTACGGAGTGAAAAGCAGTACAGTTTCAAAAATAGCAGGCAATTACTGGAAGGAGATTAAAGTTCTAAATAAGCCTGAAATTTTTTTACTTTGCGAGGAACTATATCAATCTGATTATTGTGAGGAGGCATTTATTGTCTCAAACTGGGTCCCAAGGATTACCGATCGGTTTGAAATAGAGGATTTTATCATATTTACTAGGTGGATTGAGAACTATATTAATAACTGGGCAAAATGCGATGGATTTTGCAACCACTCAATGGGAAATTTTATTGAAAAATTTCCTTTTATGCTTAAAGAAGTCCTCAAATGGACCGGGTCCAAAAACCGCTGGGTCAGGAGGAGTGCTGCTGTATCACTGATAATACCAGCGAAGCATGGGAAATTTCTTGAAGAATCGATGCTGATTGCAGATGCACTGTTAATTGATACTGATGATATGGTACAGAAAGGATATGGCTGGCTCCTAAAAGAAGCTAGCCGGAAACATGAGGAAGAGATTTATAAATTTGTGCTTGAACGAAGAAAAGTAATGCCCAGGACTTCTCTCCGCTATGCAATTGAACTTATGCCAGAAAATATGCGTAAAGAAGCAATGAAAATTCAATAAATGAAGAAAAATTAATTATTATTTTAGACAGGAAGTAATCTCCTTCCGAAAATTTCATTGATGAGTGTCCCCATTCCCATATAGAGAGCAAGACCACCTGCAATAATGCCAACAACTCCGGCAAGGAGTAAAACATCGTGTGAACCTGTCAGGTTTTCTGCGACGAGTACAACAACAAGCAGTACTACCATGAAGAGAGTAAACTGAAGAAGTTTATGCATTTTTAGTGTACAGATAAAGAGGCCTAGAGCAAATATACCCCAAACTGCTAAAAATGCCGCCATATCAGCCGCTGCAGGCTTTGTTGCCCATCCGATTACCGGAAATGTAACGATTGCTGCAAAAGTTATCCAGAAAAATCCAAAACTTCCAAAGGTGATGAAACCAAAGCTGTTATTCTTTTTCCACTCCATTAGTCCGGCAATGACCTGTGCGATCCCACCATAGAATATTGCAATTGCAACTATAGGACTGTTAAGT
>CAIYHQ010000034.1 GCA_903926075.1 uncultured Methanomicrobiales archaeon | reverse complement strand
CCTGAATTACGGAGATGAGGTACACTACGCCTTTATTAACCTGGAGCCGGCAAAAAGCTCACCCATACCAAGCGCTACCACTTGTTTTTTTAGATCATTGGTCACATTGACATAGAACAGTTCAATCTCTTTACCCAGGTCTACCTCAAGTTTTTCAACTCTCGCTAATTTTTTAAGAAATACGGATTCTGATAGTGTTACATCTTTCGATTCAGTCGAATTAATCATCCATCGAAGAGCAGATAAAAGTCGGTATGCTAGTGTACAAACAAAAATAATTGCCCTTACTCTTGACTCTAACCGATGTCGAATCGGTTTTAGATCTTCGTCAGTTTTAATCGTCCCGAATGTTTTCTCAATAAAATCCTTTTCAAGATACATTCGAACAATCTCCTGAGCAGTATATGCCTCATCTGTTGAGTACAGGAGAAATTTTCCATCCATGGATTTGGCTTCAGCCACTCTTTTTTCATTTAAGGACCATGAGAAATCTATTATTTTTTCATCACTTGGAAATTCAATAACAAAAAAACTACTCCATCCATTTAAGGTGCCTTTGATAGCGTTATTCAGGTTTTTTTGGGAGTTAAATCGTTTTTGATTCTTTAACCGTGTTAACTCATGTGATATCTCAAATAAAGCTTTATTTCGTCGAATTAATGATCGTGTAGCCTTTGCTACATTCTGATAAACTACAACTTCCCTTATCTGATCATACAGTTTCGCCTTGATTTTGCATGCATATAATTCCCCGTTATTTTTACTAGGAACTAAAAATTCAGGCGTGTCTGGAATTTCAGTGGTCAAGACAATATTTTTTGCATCGGTTGATATCCTTGGCACCCCACAAATAACCTTCCAACCCATCTCCTCCAATGCTTGGACCGTGTTTTTGGAAGTGTTTCCCCTATCCCAAATTATTGTTCCATCATGAATGGAAAAATCTGATAATCTTGGAATGACATGCTGCATTGTAGTCATCGAAGAATGATTTCCAGGATGAATCATGTGTGCTAGCGGTTGGTGATCATGCTTTGATAACAATAAAGACAGATTAAACTGTTGATGTCTCCATTCTTCTGCATTATACCCTTTTCCACCTAGTGGACAGGTATTTCCATACGTAATCATAGAGGTCATATCATAGGCAAGACATTCTTTTTCATCTTTAGGTAACGGATTTTTATTCCGCCAAATTGCATAGAGTGCCTCGTCAATAGCCCTGGAATTATCAATGATTCTACCAGAAGCCGGATCTTCAGAACATATACAATCAAGCGCAGCGAAAAATGCATCTCTGTCTGCTCCGGTTGAAGATAGTCCTGATAATTCAGGGAGAGCAGTCCCATCGATCCAGTCTTCAAGTTGAGTTGCGCTTTCTGGATCAAGAGCTCGATTAATAGCCCACAATGTAAGGAGTTTTCCTGGACTGTTCGCTTTTTTTCTACCTTTGAGTCCACAAATTCGATCAATTGTCGCATCCATTTGCATATTCCGGGCAATCGACCATAGCACCGAGACATCACCTGCACGAACAGAGCGATCTGGAGGTTTCCAGTCTAAAACGCTCTTTTTCGGAAGAGGGACCTTTTCCTGCTCGCTTTCTACTCCAAGATATCTGACAAACTCACTTTTTACCTTTTTCCCTTCTCTGACACTCCGATATTCGCATAGGTAAATTTTATCCCCTTTTTTCATACGTCTTATCCATACCATTGTAGTGTATAATTAGCGCTACAAGTTAATAAACTTATCGCCTAATATGAAAGTATTTTTTTAAAATAGCCTAATATTTAAGTAATCGCGCAAATGAGAAAAATCAGTAGCGTACCCTAACTCCTTAATTCAGGTCCAGATGAAAGAGATTGATTATGACCATAACGTAATGTTGCCGGATAAAATGTTGCACTATTCGTCATCGTATAACCTCCATTTATTATGTTAGGACGTTGGAGGATTTATACTCAAATGGTCGGAAGCCGCTGGGGGGACTTGAACCCCCGGCCTGCTGATTACGAATCAGCCGCTCTACCACTAAGCCACAGCGGCAACAATTACCTCATTATGTCATCTCATGGAATTATTAACTTTAGGGAGTAAATTACAAAATTCAATTCGTACACGAAAACAATATTTCAGATAACAAAATCAGGAATATCCTCCAATTGCCGTAACATTCTGGACCTCCTCCGGTGAATTAGCTCCCCCCAGCTTTCCAAACTTTGTCTCGTAGTCCTGGACTGTTCTCTGGAGTACAGCGAGGAGGTTTTTTGCATGAGTAGGAGTTATTGTAACAATAGCTTTTGCCCGTGCCTGATTGACTCCAGGTATAGTGTGCAGGAAAAGAAGGGTAAATTCATCGTCTTTCCATGCTATCTGGATCATATTGCTATACACGGGATCAAGGGTCTGAGGAATATTGACAGCTACTTCATTCTGGCTCATACCTATCTGATTAACCTGATAGAAGTTTAGCCTTTTCAAAGCGGGAGGATTAATATTGTCTAAAAAAATCCCTGTATCATATATTTCATTGGCGTATCGTTGCCCGGTTTACCTTTTCCATTCAAAAAAAAGAGGTATTATTGAATCTGAACGGTCGATTGTCTGTAAACAGGTGGCATCACATCTCGGAGACTCACTTGACCCGGTAGCCATCTGGAATGAGATCAAAATAATAATGCCGGATATATCACCAAAGATGGAAAATTTTTGCCTGGAATGTATTATACAATGTAATAACCGTGTATGGGACAAATACTCAGATGCACAGGTCAGAGTGAGGTCTGAAAATTTTGGAATTTCAGGTATTGTTGACAAGATGGATTCTAACGAACATACATTTGCAATAAGTCGATCTTCAAAAGCCCCAGATCTGGGTGTTTGGAGGGTAGATGCTTTACGAATTTGTGCTTATAATTTTTGTGTCGAAGAAACTACTGGATGGAGTGTTAAGAAAGCCAGGGTCGAGTACATTCCTTCCGGAATAATGCGCGAGTGTAAACCGTCATTACGTGACCGCCGTACATTTCTTCAAATGCTATCAACGGTAAAAAATATTGAAAAAGGAACTCTTCCTGGTAAACCTCAAAATGCACCATGCATGAATTGCGAATATAATGGTCTGTGTGGCGGTGAAAAACCTGTCAGATTATCGGATTTACTTTGACGTTTCATGATTGATAAGACTTTTTGACAGGATATATTCACCATGTGCATTTCGGGTAGTACCAACTATAAGATAATTTTCCCCTTTAAAATTTTCACATACACCTTTCGCGATAATCGTCTCACCGATAAAACCCTGCCCTGTGTATGTATGAGTAAAAGAAAGGACTTTTGAAATCTCTTCGTGATTGACCTTGTATATTGCTGGACTGTCAAAGACAGAACTATCATCAGTTACATCAGCTTCAATTTTTATCTGACCCAAATTCTCTCCTTTATAAAACAATTCATGATATAGTGAATTATAAGACCTCGAATATAAAATATCAAAGTATGTCCCGTCTATTGCTCCCCGGTTCCATTTTCTCTTTTCATGCAGAACAAAATCTGAAAAATTGATATCAGGTTCTCTTTTTTCATAAATCTGCCGCCACAGAGAATCTGAAAGTTCAGGAAGATAATGATTTTTAACTGCTTTTCGCAAACTTTCTCTGGCCTCTGAAAATTGTTCAGAATAGACCACAAGATCAATATCAGAATTTATATCTTCAAGACCGCAGAGTCTTGAACCCGAGCAGCCAATATTTCCGGTTTTAACTGAAAGGAGATTTTGCAATATAGTGAGACGTGGATCACTAATCGCCATCTTCGGAAATAATTCATCAGGTTTTAAAAGGTCTATAATATCTGAATAAGGAACCCTGTGTACTAGATCAAAATAATCAGGTTTTTCAGAACGTATCAGGGAGAAAGCTTCATCAAATGAAAGTTTATGGTACCTGACACCTTCCGGAGAGACTCTTTCACCTGATTCGTCTGGTATATACCTTAGTATACACCCTACACGCTCTTTATTATCATATGAACATACTGCATAAATCCAATCATCCTTATCTTTAATAAAGTCCCGGATTCTGGGCGGTTTAAGCGGGTTATATTGCATACTTTTTTAAAAATTCCTCAACTCGCAAATAGTCAATCCCCTTTCGGATAATCTTCCGGGTATTGAGAGATACAACCGTGCTTGGAACACCGGGAAGGACTCCATCATCAATAAGATAGTCATGGGGCACATTGCATTCATAAGGCAGGGTCGGCTCTTTACTGCCATGCTGATTTGCACTTGTTGCAGTAATTGGTGTATCAAGCGCTGTTATTATCGCAATTGGTATCGGATGTGAGGGTATTCTTATTCCAATCATGCCGGTACCTCCGGTGAGAATATCAGGTACAAGTCTTTTTGCTTTTAGAATAGTTGTGAAAGGACCTGGAAGGAATTCACTAAAGAAATTTTCCGTTAATTCATCAAACTCGGCAAAGCACTCTGCCATCTCTATATCTGAAACAGCAATTGAAATAGGGAGCGAAACAGGCCTTTGTTTTGCGGAATAGACCTTATCTATTGCCTCATCTGATAATGCATCTGCTCCAAGCCCGTAAATCGTATCAGTGGGATAAATGACGAGACCGTCATGCCTTATCACTTCAATAGCTCGTTTTATCATTTCCATTAAAATTCTCTCCCTTTCACCCTGTTCAAATCAAATTTAGCTATCTCTGATACATGCATCACAGCAAAAATTCCAGCCTGTATGGGATCGGTTACTACAAGGTCTGCATGCTCTGGCACACTCCCTGCCATTTTAAGAGCAATAACCGGGATTCCTGCCTCTTTCACTCTTTCAACAGCCTTTGATATCTCACCACCCATCAAGGAGCCTGCAAGGACAAGGATTCCTACTCTGGGTAATCGTGATACGGCATCAACTGCAAGGGCGACATTCTCTTCCCCTACGAGAGGAATGGTGTCAACCGAAATTCTCTCTCCACGGATATTGTGGCGGTCAGCTTCATTCACTGCACCAACCGCAACCTGGGCGACCTGGGCTCCGCCTCCGATTATTATCACTCTTGTTCCAAATATATGACTAAATGACTGATAGGGTTTTGTTTCCTTTACTGATTCCAGACGAGAAAGTTCTGATATAAGAACATTGATATCATTTGTACTTTCATATTCAACATATAATTCCGAAAGACCGGCGTAAGGACCGGTGTCAAAATTCTCCTGGTGAATCATAAGGATATTTGCCTCATGTTTTGCAAAAACTGCGGCTATATCTCGCAAAACCCCTTTATTATTCTCTACTATTGTTCTTATTGCAAAGAGGTTTACATTTGGTTCTGACATGAAAAGCATGCGATAACCGGGGATTGAACCCGGGCTAGAAGCTTGGGAAGCTCCTGTCCTGCCACTAGACTACTATCGCGATTTGCACTCATACTGTTGGTAAATCAATATTAAAGATGTTCCGTCCTTGTGGGAAAACAGATCATTATCTATTCTGTTGTTCCTTTAGTGTCTGAATCTCGTGAATAATCTCACGGTTATATGCAAGAAGCATATCGCTTATTACCCCAAACATAAAAATCTGAAATCCAACTACAATCAGAAGGACCGTAAGAACTGTGAGAGGGAGATGGTCAACGTGGTTCAGCCATTCATGTACTATGTATACACCCAGGAGACATCCTCCAAACATGATGACAAGGCCGATAAGACCAAAGTAAAAGAGAGGGTTGTTCATCTTTGCAAGGTTATAAATTGTTGCCATTATCTTGACCCCGTCATGAAATGGAGAGAGTTTGGTTGCAGTCCCTGGCCTGATGGTATACCTGATTGGAACTATAGCTATTTTCTGACCATTCTTTACAGCTTCAGCTGATATTTCAGTTTCGATCTCAAAACCTGACTCCTGAAGATGCATCTGCCGGACCGACTCCAAAGTAAATGCCCGGTATCCGGATAATATGTCAGCAAGATCTTTACTATGTGCCCATTTAAACAAAAGGTTAAGAAAATGATTTCCTCTTAAATTTAGCTGGCTGAATGCTCCAGAATTTACTTTTAAAAGCCGGTTTCCTATTACATGATGGTATCCTGAGGAGAGAGGGGAGAGCATCGCAGGAGCATCGAGAGGTGAATAGGTACCATCTCCGTCAAGCATGAGAATGTATGGCACCTTAATTATTGAAAAGGCTTCAATCAATGCATTTCCTTTCCCTTTTCCAGACTGGACAAATATTTTGGCACCTGAGGTTTTAGCTATTTCAATTGTTTTATCTGTACTTTTCCCATCAACAACGAGTATATGCAAGAAACCCATATCTCTGAATGCAGTGACAATACCACCAATAGTGGGGGCTTCATTTAGAGTAGGAATGAGAACGCAGACCTTCTCCTTGTCGATAGACATGGTCATATAATTTAAAATAAGGTGTGATAAGACATTCTATGCACTGGGCAAAACGCGGCATCCGGATACTTGGTATAGCAGAAAGCTTTAGGGGCAGGGATACTTCAATTATCTGTGGCCTCGTCATGAGAAAAGATCTCATAATCGATGGTTGTGCATTTGCTACAATTACTGTTGGTGGAATGGATGTAACGGAAGGTATAACCAGGCTTTGGGAAGTTCTGAAAAGAGAGGATCTCAACTGTATTTTGATGAGTGGATGTATTGTTGCCTGGTTTAATATCGCTGATCCGGAATTTATTGTAAAAATGACAGGAATCCCTTTTATCTCTGTAACCTATGAAGAATCTGATGGCCTTCTTTGTGAGATAGGTACCCATTTTCCCAATGACGAAGAAAGAATCAGGGCTTATAAAAGATTAGGAGAACGAACGTCTCTGCAACTTTTAAATGGATATACCGTTTATATCCGTTGCTGGGGAATTGATCTCAATAGTGCAATGAGACTTGTAAAGGAAACCACCCTTGATGGAAAGGTCCCCGAACCCTGCAGGGTTGCGCGGATAATTGCACGTTCAGTCATGCAATCCTGGAATCACGCGAAATAACCGTTTTACTTGATTTCTTGATAACCTCAACACTCACCTTATCTCCAGGGTGAAGTGTGTTATCTGTCAAATCAATTGTGACCTTCTCACCTGGTTTCCAGGTAATATCGCGGGTACCCGAACCAGATAATGATTGAACTCCGATATGTACCGTTTTAATAAAAAGATATCCGTTTATTGTTGTAATCCTGGCGTCAAGTTTGTAGTTGTTCCGATAAATAAATGCAGATAAATCATCGTTTTGGTATGATTCAGTTCCTTTATTAATAAGTTCAATCCTGCTATCATAATTTAAGTTACCGGTTACATCATCAATTGAATCAATATCTGTTATGGCAAAAAGCGCAGGTGGTTGTTCATAAGCATCTGCCGGAAGACGCAGAAGCAACATTAGTAAAGCCGCTATGAGGATTGTAATCATGAGCATAAAAGTGGTTGCAATTACAGGTGAGACTCCGGAAGATAGTTGTATATTAGAGATCTTTATTTCCGGCACTATTTAGCTGTTAATAGTCTTACCTGAAAAAGATATGTTTATAAATTTGTGATGAATTCCTAAATCAGCTCTTCACCAGTTCTTACTTTAATTGAGCGCTCTACGGGTAGAACAAATATTCTTCCATCACCAATTTTACCTGTTCGTGCCGCTTCACAAATAAGATTAACAACCTTATCAGACTCACTATCCGTGACCACAATATCAATTTCTATCTTTGGAATAAGGTCGACAACCATTGTACCTCCGCGGTACTGGAGGGTAATACCTTTCTGGTCTCCTCTCCCTTTTACTTCAGTGACGGTCATTCCAAAGATATTATTATCTTCGAGAGATTTTTTAACTTTTTCAAATCGTTCAGGTTTTATAATTGCTTTGATGAGTTTCATCTCTATTCACTCCTTCATACCCTCTCGCCATGCTGGGACAAATCAAGCCCGACATATTCTTCGTCCTCAGATACACGTAATCCTATGGTTTTATGGATGATAAGTGCAAGGATAAGTGTGACTACGAAAGCATAGATGACCGCTGCAAACGCCCCTGCACAGTTTGCAATAAACTGCTGGACATTGCCGTGTATGAGCCCATCTTTGCCGCCCACTGCAGAATATGCAAAAATACCGGTAGCAATTGCTCCCCAGAGGCCGCCCATTCCATGAACTGCCCAGGCATCAAGGCTTTCATCGAGACCTTTTCTTATCCTGAATAGCATAATAGTGTAACAAAGTGCACCTGCCACCCCACCAATTATAATTGATGAGATTGGTGTTACATACCCGGCTGCAGGTGTAATTGCAACAAGGCCTGCAATTGCACCACTTACAATACCGAGTGATGAGGGTTTTCCTCCGTGCATCCAGCTCACAACCATCCATACAAGCGCTCCTGAAGCTGCGGCAGTATTTGTTACAAGTAATGCACTTGAAGCAAGACCATTTGCAGCAATAGCACTTCCAGAGTTAAAACCAAACCATCCAAACCAGAGGAGGGCAGCACCAAGGAGAACCATCGGGATATTTCCAGGTTCAATACTGTGTTCCCCAAACCCTGCCCTTTTCCCGATAACGAGAGCTATTGCAAGTGCAGCAAAACCTGAGCTGATATGAACAACAGTTCCTCCTGCAAAGTCAATGCTGCCAAGGGCCGCTGACCAGCCACCTCCCCAGACCCAGTGTGCAAGGGGATCGTACACAAGGGTCGTCCAGAGGAGCGCAAGGAGTATAAAACCGCTCAGTTTTGCCCTCTCTGCAAGACCTGAAGTCACTATTGCCAATGCTACCGTAGCAAACACTAACTGGAACATGACGTATAACAAGCCTGGAATCGGGTATTCAGTCCCGGCGACAACTGCAGGTCCCATACCGATAAGAGAAAGACCGGCATTCGAAAGATTTCCGATAAATCCGCCAACATCCTGTCCGAATGCAAGTGAATATCCAAATATCACCCACTGGATAGAAACAAGGGCAAACGCAAGGAATGAAAGCGCAAACATGTTAATTACGTTTTTCTTCCTGACGAGACCCCCATAAAAAAGTCCGACTCCGGGCGTCATTATCATAACTAGGGCAGTGGATGCAAGGACCCATGCTGTTGCTCCTGAATCAATTACCATCTTTTTTTCTCCAGTTTCAATCATTTTCTGTATTTTAGCAGAGGCCTAAAATTTTTCAAGAACCGTGCTATAGTAGGAAGTTTCCTTCTTACACTATATTAAACCATCTAATTGTTATCTTCCTACAAATTTAACATCGTTGCAGAACTAGATATTATTTTTGCAGAATTTAGCGAAAACAAAAATTATCCCATATTTGCTATGATTTAATCAGACAATTAGTTGTATTATAGTCAATAATTGGAGAAATGACTGTGAAAATAGATCTCACATTGAAAAATGTAACCCTCCCTGACGGTATAGTAAAGGATCTGACAATTTCAAATGGTTTAGTAGAGCATTCTGGCGCGGCAAATGTGAGGGAAAATATTATTGATTGCAGAGGCCTCATCGTCATACCTGCGGCTCTTGATATGCATGTCCACATGCGGGGGTTTGAACAGGAATATAAGGAAGACTGGAAAAGCGGCAGTGAGAGCGCAGTAGCGGGAGGTGTTACCCTCGTTGTAGACCAGCCTAATACTATTCCACCACTTGAGTGTCCGGATCTCTTTAAAAAACGGGTCGGCGAAGCTCTAGAAAACTCGGTCTGTGATTTTTCCATTAATGGAGCAGGTACAGAAGGTTCAGACATTTCCGGGTTATGGAGTACAGGAGCTCTGGCTTTTGGTGAAATTTTTGTAGCCTCTTCGAGTTACGGTTCAGCACTTTCACACGAATCTATTAGGGAAATATTGGGAAAAATAAAAAATAACGGGGCACTTGCGACCATCCATGCAGAGACTATCAATAGCACACCAGCAGTCGGTCTTGTGAATCATAACCTCTCACGTCCCGGCCCAGGTGAAACAGATGCAGTGAGGATGGTCGAACAGCTTAACGTTAATGATTGCCGTCTTCATTATTGCCATCTCTCAACAAAGGAATCAGTTCTTGCTGCAAACGGAAGCACGGAAGTAACTCCTCATCACCTTTTTTTCTCACTTGAAATGTTCAAAGACACTGACCCGGTTGCAAAAGTGAACCCTCCAATAAGAACCGAGAAGGAGAGGAAAGCATTATTCTCTATCTGGGACAGGATAGATGTAATTGCATCAGATCATGCCCCACATACGAGGGAAGAAAAAAGTCTTAAATTTGAAGAAGCTCCATCCGGGATTGCAGGGGTTGAAACACTCCTACCACTCCTTATGAATGCAGTTCTTGAAAAAAAAATCTCTCTAAATTCAGTGATAGATAAAACCTCAAAAAATCCACGAAAAATTCTTGATATCCCAAGAAACGGGTTTAATAAAGGTGAAATTGCGGATTTTGCGATATTTCCTAAAATTCAAAAGCGCATTATGTCAGACGAAATGCATACAAAAGCGAAATTTTCAGCGTTTGAAGGTAAAAATGCAGTGTTTCCTGATATTGTAATAAAAAACGGAGATATTATTTACAATAAAGGTGAATTTTTTACCTCGACACCAAAGTGGTACCACGGAAGAGGCTATATACAATAAACACACCAGAAGAAAGAGTGCCACTAAAGCATTTCCATAGGTCCCCGGGGGATCAATGCGGCAGAATGCCATGAGATGACCCATGGGACAACCCGGTTATGCAACAGGCACCGCCCGGTATCGGCGTTAAACCTGAGAGGTATGGCAGAATGCCACCAATGACCCTTGTGTGTTAGTGCCGGGCGACAATTTCCTTTCTGTAAATATGACCGATATCAGCACGACCCTTGAAAAAAGCGCTAATGGAGTTATAATACGGATTGAAGTCACTCCCGGAAGCAAAAGGGTAGAATTTCCCTGCTGCTTTAACTTGTGGAGAAATACTATCGGTTGTGCATTAATAGAGCCAGCCCTGAATGGAAAAGCGAATAAGGCACTGATAGAATTAATTTCAGATTTTTTTAATGTTTCGAAGGTGGATATAACAATAATATCCGGGCTTCATTCACGCATAAAGAGAGTACGGATTGAAGGGATAACTGAAAAAGAAGCCATCTCAAAAATTATTTTATAATGGTATTTGTTTTTCTGGAATTTTCTCTTAAAAACAAATTAAGTCTTTAGAGAAACGAGTATATTATATAATGACATTTATGTAACTATCATGATCATGATTTTCTGTTTTTATGGTTCAATAGAGGTGATTAATTATGGCTTACGCGCCTGACACCACTAAATATCTTGTCCATTTAGGCCTTCATACCGAAGGTGTTGTTGATAAACCTGATGTTATTGGTGCAATATTTGGTCAGACCGAAGGGCTTCTCGGGGATGAGATGGATTTACGCGACCTCCAGAGGACTGGCAGACTGGGAAGAATTGATGTCCAGATTGTAAGCAGTAAAGGTGAAACAACTGGAGAAATCCTTATCACATCATCACTAGATAGAATTGAAACTGCAATACTTGCTGCAGCTCTCGAGACAATCGATCGTGTCGGTCCCTGCCTGGCCCATGTCAATGTGGATACTATAGAAGATATAAGAGTCTCGAAAAGGCGACAGATAATTGAGCGAGCAAAAGAACTTCTTTTTGAAAAATTTGACGAGACTGAACTAAATAGTGATGAACTAATGGACCTCGTGCGGGAAAATGTCCGTATTGAGAAACTAACATTTATTGGTGTAGGTGATGAAAAATCCCCGGCCGGACCACATGTGCTTGATTCTGATGCAATAATAGTTGTTGAAGGCAGGGCTGACGTTATCAATCTCTTAAGATTCGGTATTAAAAATGCAATTGCTGTTGAAGGCACAAACATTCCAGATATCGTTATAGATCTGTGTGAAAAAAAGACCACCACGGCATTTTTTGATGGTGACAGGGGAGGGGAACTTATCTTACGTGAACTTATGCAGGTAGCAGATTTGGATTATGTTGCCATATGCCCCAAAGAAAAGAGTGTTGAAGACCTCTCAAGAAAAGAGATCTTAAGATCATTGAGAAATAAGGTGCCAATCGAATTCATCAGGTCTCAAAGTCAGGACAAATCCGGCCTCTCGGATTTTATTGATGAGATAAGGAATACCTTTGAAAATGAGATTCAGGAGATGAATCCTCAGGATGAAAATAACTCATCCACATTAACGCCTGCCCCTGAAACAGGTAATATTCGACTTCCTAAAGCACTGGAGGTCCATGTAAGTGAAATAATTGGCAAAAACCGCTGTCGTTTTCTTTCCCTAGAATATGAAAAAATAGAAGAATTTTCATTGGAAGATCTTGATAATTCCTGGAATATAATTGATGAAAGGGCAAAAGGGTTTCTTATTGATGGAAAAGTGAATCAGCAGGTTTTGGACAGAGCCGCTCAAAAGGGTTTTTCATTCATTGTAGCTAATGATTTTACCGGCATAATTAAGCGTCCTGTTACTATTAAACTTATTAGAGCAGGTTAATTCCCCTCATACATTATTTATAATTTTACAGCAAACACTACTCCTTGGAAGTGAGACGGTGCATAAAGATGAACTGATCACACTCCACCAGATTCTTGTGGAGATTAAAGAATATTTTCAAAAGACAAGGCCGGAATCGAAATTTTCAGAATATGAGTCCTTGAAAATCACTCCAATGCAGCTTTATAAAAGCAAACTCGAACATAAACATGCAATTTTTGTCCTTGGAAACGAGATTGCAAATATCATGAAGGAAGTTGATCCGATCTCTTCAGGGAGAATATCAGCAAGGATGAAAGAACTTGCGGAAAAGACTTTGAAAGAAATAGAGATAATGGTATAAATTTTATAAATTAATAAAGAGATTTAGCAATAAAATCCCCAACTTCCCGGGTTGAACTTGAACCCCCCATATCCTTTGTCATAACTTTTTTATCTATAGCTCTCTCAATTGCCTTTACAACTGCCTCTGATGCTTTTACTTCACCCAATGTCTCGAGCATGAGAGCTCCCGCCCATATTGTTGCACATGGATTTGCAACACCAAGTCCTCTGTATTTTGGTGCTGAACCATGAATGGGTTCAAACATCGATACACCGCAAGGATTAATATTACCTCCTGGCGCAAGTCCAAGGCCTCCCTGGATCATTGCACCGAGGTCTGTAATGATGTCCCCAAACATGTTCGGAGTAACGACAACATCAAACCATTCAGGATTTTTTACAAACCACATCGTAATGGCATCAACAAAAGTAAACTCGTGTGTTACCCCGGGATACTTCTGGGCCTCTTCCAGAAACACCTTTCTCCAGAGACCATATATATCAGAGAGTACATTTGCCTTGTCAACCGAAGTAAGCTTTTTCTTCCTCTTCTCTGCCTTCTCAAACGCATAATCAATAACCCGCTTTGAACCTTCGCGAGATATAACACCTATCTGATAAGCAATTTCATCTGAGTCGCTTTCAATGTCCAGTGAAAATTTGATATTGTATAATTCTCTTTTCACTTCAAGAATTTTTTTCTCTTTTTTACTAAAAAGTGAACCAATGCCAACATAAAAATCTTCAGTGTTCTCTCTGACTACTACAAAATCAATATCTTCTGGACCTTTCCCGGATAAAGGAGTTTCGACCCCTTTCAAAAGTTTAATAGGGCGTAAATTTACAAATTGATCAAAATAAAACCGCATTGAAAGAAGGATTCCTTTTTCAAGTATGCCGGGAGGGACTCTGTCATCACCAATTGCACCAAAATAAATTGCATCTTTACGGCCGAGAGATTTGTAATCATCTTCATCAAGAAGTATTCCATCTTTTAGATATCTTTCAGCCCCTATGTCATAGTCAGTCCATTTTATACTGAAATTATATTTATCTGATACTGCATCGAGGACCTTCTTCCCTTCCATAATAATTTCAGGTCCTATTCCATCTCCACCAATGGAAGCAATATGATACACCTAGATCACCCGTTCTAACTTTCTCGCATAAGGAACAAGACCTCCTGCCTCTGAAATTGTCCTTAAAAAATCCGGCACCGGCTCTGTACGATAATTATTTCCTTCAACAATAAACCTGTTATTTTCTAGTTGCAACTGAAGTTGTGCCCCATCTGGAATTGTGCTCGCATCAGTGCAGACAAGTGGAAGAAGTCCTGTATTAATTGAATTTCTATAAAAAATGCGTGCAAATGATTCAGCAATCACATATTTTACACCACTTCCTATGATAGCTAGCGGTGCGTGTTCTCTTGAAGAACCACAACCAAAGTTTTTGCCTCCCACTATAATATCACCAGGCGAAACTTTTTTTGCAAATTCGTCCCGGGTGCCTTCAAATGCATGGAGTGCAAGTTCCTTGGGATCATTATAAATGAGAAAACGGCCTGGAATTATCGCATCTGTATCTATGTTATCCCCAAATTTCCATACTCGCATATTTTATATCTCCCTTGGGTCTGTAATTTCACCTTTTATTGCACTTGCCGCAGCAGTAGAAGCTGAACAGAGATAAACCATAGCTTCAGTACTGCCCTGTCTCCCTTTAAAATTACGGTTCGATGTTGAGAGAGAAGTCTCACCAGGTGCGAGGAGACCAAATGCACCCCCCATACATGGACCACAGCATGGTGCTTCAACGAGTGCACCAGCTAGTACAAACTTTTCGATATATCCTGCTCTTAAGGTCTTTAGATATTCTTCTTTTGAAGAGGGTATAATTATCACCCGGACCTTGTCAGAGAATGAATTGTTCCCTAGAACTTCGATAGCCTCCCTAAAATCCTCAAATCTTCCATTTGTACAGGACCCGATAAAGACCTGGTCAACTGGTGTCCCTGCAACTTTACTGACTGGAACAACATTATCAACATTATGGGGAACCGCAACTTTAGGTTCGAGTGTTGAGACATCAAACTCTATAGAATTACAAAATATTCCATCATCATCACTTGAAAGCGAAAATTCTTTTATATCCGGCTTTCTTTCTTTTATATATCTCCAGGTGGTGCTATCGGGTGGAACTATCCCTGATTTTGCACCCATTTCTATTGCCATATTGCAACAGGTCATTCTCCCTGACATATCCATGTCCGAAAATGCCACCCCTGTAAATTCAACTGCCTTATATGTAGCACCATCCGCCCCGATCTCTCCAATAATTGAAAGGATCAGATCTTTTGGGGTTACCCGGTCCGGGAATTTCCCTTCTCCCTGAATTTTTATTGTTTCAGGAACCCTGAAATACAATGCGCCAAATTTAAGGGCAAAACCCATATCCGTTGAACCAATCCCAGTTGCAAAGGATCCGCATGCACCATACATGCATGTATGGGAGTCTGCGCCGATGATGATCTCACCAGGTCTTGCAAAACCTTTCTCAACAAGAACCTGATGACAGACACCCTCCCTGATGTCATAATTTAATATCCCTTGTTCAAGCGCAAATTTGCGCATGTTTTTTTGGTTTGTTGCTGCAGGAATGGAATCAGCAGGTACCTGGTGATCAAAAAGCATCACTACACGGTCTTTTGCAAAGACTTTGATAGCACCCATCTCATGGAATTTCTCAATTGCAAGAGGCCCGGTAATATCATGAATCATCACCCTGTCTACAGGGGCCATCACAACATCTCCAGCATGGACATCTCCGCCAATATGTGACGAAAAGATCTTTTCTACAATAGTTCTACCCATATACAACTATATGGTGAGTAACTTGGAGTTCATTAACTTTGTCTGGGAAAAAGACCAAGTATTTATTTCCTCTTTCGAGTATAATATAGTAGATATTTTAATGGACCTCACAATTGGATTTAAAGAACGCCGATATATCGAAGAGTTACGTATCCTTACAAAATCCACTGCAATTGATTGCATTATTGATGATAAATTTGACCGCGTCATATATATAATACAAAAAGGCGATATGGGTCTTGCAATTGGAAAAAAAGGTGAAAATATCAGGCGATTACAGAGTTTCCTCGGGAAAAGGATTGAAATGGTGGAATATGCACCAGAACTTAACGAATTTGTTGAGAATATCTTTCGTCCTGCCGAAGTAATTGGTATAGAAAAAGAGACTGAAAACAAAAGAATTAATGTCATTTTAAAAAGTAAGACGGATCTCGGGATTGCAATAGGAAAGAATGGCTGTAACATAGAAAAATCCCGCCTTCTCGTCAGAAAATTTTTTTCTGAAGAGATAGGTGATGTAATTGCAGGAGAAGGGGAGACTGCGTGAGTTTCCAGGTTCTTTCAGAGATTGTACAGGTAATCCATGAAAGGGAAATTTCACAAAATCCCAATTCCTATGTATTTAAACTCTTAAATGACCAAAAAGGGATAGATAAGCTCCTCGAAAAACTGGGTGAAGAATCTGTCGAATTAATTATTGCTTTAAAAAACGGGAAAAAGGAGTTGATCATAGAAGAGGCCGCAGACCTGTTGTTTCACTTTATACTTTCTCTATACAAGGTTGATATTGATTTGGAGGAAGTCATGAAAGAGCTTGAGGCACGCCGAAAATAGTTTATTGAAAGTATTCACTTATGTCCTGAAGTGGAGGGAGTTCACTTCGCAACATTAGAGTACTCGAGAGAAGAACAGGCTCCATATAAATTGGGCACCTTGTCCTGACTGCTATTGCAATACCATCGCTTGGCCTGCAGTCAGTCGTCTCTTCAGTATCTCCGCGTTGTAGTCGCATACTTGCATAAAAAACACCTGTTTCAAGTGAATCGATGCATACAGAGATAAGTGAAATTCCAAAGACATCTATTATATCTTTAAGCAGGTCGTGTGTGTTGGGCCTGATATTAATTTCACCCATAAGCGCTGCCTGAATCGAAAGAGCTTCCCAAAGACCAATGAATATCGGGACGACTTTCTCATGGGCGGGTGACAGTAGTACACATGGCGCTGCTTCATTCCCATGATGAACGATATATACTCCTTCAACTGCAACAGATTGCATAGTAACTTGTATATTTTTGGATATGTTCTTTGACTCCTTAAAGGGTACTGAAAATCAGACTGAAAAAAGATAACTATTGCATTTTATACGGAAAATACCTGCTCTCACTCCGAGATCTGCCCATGCATGGCCATAACTATACCATCCAAGGGATTTTTCATCATATTGAAAGACTGAAAAAGTATTTCCAAATTGCAGAGTGCATTTTATTACGCATTGATACCTTAAACCGGCCTGAAATAACCTTGAGCCTGTATCTGGCGCTACATCAACCGAAGAAAGTGCTTCAGATAACATATTCCGATACTTTATCTTTTTTTTTATCAGGCCTTCTTTTTTTGAAGTTGGAAGACTGTCAATACAAAAAAGGTCTGGGTGTATGGAAGAGTAGTTTATTATCCCTAGAACTGCAGCAGAGTCAGCCCATCCACATGCATAATATGCAGCAGCAATAGAATTAACAGGGTCATCTCTCTCAATAAAAGTTATTGCATCTTTCCGGTATGCAGATATCATCTCGAGAGCATCGGATGCAATTCCCCATAATACAGAGCCTTCTGGAACTGTTATCTCTCTACCCTCCAGTGCTTTAATAAAAATTAAAAGACTTTTATATATCATGGGCCTGCAAAAAGAGCAAGATATTCTTCTTCAACCGGATGGAGCGACCCTGGAACTACAAGTATATGCAAAGGTCCGCCAAAGTCATGATTAATTACACGAGAAGGTTTTCCTGAGTAAACGTGTGATGTATCTGATCCTGCCCGTGCAATTCCGATATACAATTTAATTACCACTTTTCGCGCACAAAATATTTTTTCAAGTTCGATTACGGCTTCGTTAATAGTCATATACCTGGAGGGCTGTATATCAAGATAGACCAATGTATGTAGAGAAGATAACTGGTTTTCAATAATTACGTCAGCGGGCGATACTGGCCGCCAGTCCTTATATGGAAATGGAAGTGAACATGATCTCCCAAAACGGTAATTCTGAAGTCCGGTAAGTCCGCAGACGGCTGTTGCAATAGACGCATTGTGAATAATTTTCGTCACAATTCCCCTTTTTTCTGCACGAATTCGTAGATCGGAATGGGTTGTTGAGATCATTGAGTCCCCTGGAACTAGAAATGCTACATTATTGTTCTCTGCTAAAGAGAGGATGGGTTCAGGATTATTCTCAATATCTTCCCGGGAACAGGGAATAATTTTTTTATTATAGAAAGATTCCATCTCATGTATGGTAGTCCCTGTGAGAATCGAAGTATATGTCTCAAGAAATATATGGTCAGACGAATGAATGACTGACAAACCCTTGATTGTTATATCCTCTAGTCCATAAAGACCAAGACCAATAAAGTATAGCATCAGAGAAGAGGACACTGTGTAATCTGATCTACAAGTCTCTCTATTACACCCCTTACTTCCTGAGGGCGTTTTGAAGATATAGTGAATATTTCAACATCATCCCTGACATTTAATATTTTACGAATAAAGTTTTTATCGGCTGAATTAGGTAAATCAGATTTATTGCCAACGATAATAAGAGGGATATGTGCATTTTCAACCATCATTACCTGTTCTTTTGCTCTTTCAAAACTGGAGGGGTCCTGTGCATCGATGATTAGAATCACTCCCATCGCATTCTTCATTATCTGGGGGATAATTGGATCAAATCTTGGCTGACCGGGAGTTCCATAAAGTGAAATTTCAAAACCACGCCAGTGAAGCCATCCAAGGTCCATTGCTACAGTAGTCCCACTTCGGTCAGTTGAACTTCCACAATCTGAAGCGTTGGATACAAAAGTTGATTTTCCTGAACCTGCCGGGCCTATTACAACGATTTTAGGTATATATGGAATTACCTCTCCGTCTGATATAAAATACGGAACTGCGCGCTTTGGCATTTTGTTCCAGGCTATGTACTCCAGAGTAAAGAAATCAAAGAATGGAATAGCGCTGTATCCTGAATTTACTGATATTACCAGTTGGAAATTTCCGCTTTCCATTAATTCTTTCATTAATTCACTCCCTTCGAGGTTCAGATATTCAAAAATAATAGAGACTTTACCTTCATTATTTCTATCTCTTAGTAATTCAAAAGTCTCACTTATACCAAGGTCCTCAAAAATTATATCAGCATAAATAAAAATGTCGTCAATCTCGTGTTGTTTAATGCAGTGGTGAATATAGTCCCTGAAATATGACTGGTCTTTGCCTCTTGAATCTGCTGCTTTCTTATATTCCATCCGCTGCTTAACATCAATTATATAGAGCGATCCTGAAAAATTACCAATATCACAACCGTTCAGGTGAATTACATCCTGCCTGAAGGCCTCGTATGATATGTGAGGTATAATAAGAAGACATCGCTTTCCTATTTTCAAGGCTGCAGTGAGGGTGTTTATCATAAAAAGCTGACCATCAACACCAGGTTCCAGGCAATACAGGACAGAACTACCTTGAGGTATACCTCCTCCTATAAGTTCATCAATTCCTTTCACACCTGTTTTGATCATATATGTACCACCATCTTCCCATCTTCAAACCTATATTCTGTCCAGGGCAGTGATTTTATATTTTTTCCGTTTAATTTGAGATAATAACGGTCATTTTCGACTTTAATATCAATAGCAACAGTCATAAGATTTTTCAGTAATGAGATAGTTTTTTCATCAAATGACTCACTATTCAGGATGTATACCCCAATTCCTTCCATTTTCTTCAATTTTGTTGAAAAAACATGAAGGAACTGGTACAACACCTCAAGTTTTCGATACATCAGAAGAGTTGAAACAGTTGAGACACATAATCGAAGAGGTGGAGGGTAACGTGCTGGTTTTTCCTTCGAAAAATGGCCGTCAGTTATGGATTCAACCATTTTTGAAAATTTTATACCAATACCTGTGAGGTCACTTGGACTACCCACGTAGCGAACTCTCAATTCATCCTGTATTGTCGGAGTGGATACTTTTGTTACTGTATCAATTAATCCTACATTTTCAATATTAAATCCCCACTTGTTAAAATTGTCAATGAGTTCAGATGATTGGTCTTCGGTTGTAAGGACAATTGTATATTCACCAGGTAATGGACGACAAAGATTATATGCAATCTTTTCTGCTTCGCTCATGGCGGGAGCTAAAATAATAACATTTGCACCTGAGGTGAGGCCGCCCGTTGCATTGTCAAAAGCCAGAACACCGGATTTATATATATACATCTCTCATTACCCTATTAGAGGAGAAGATTAAATAAGGCTCCTATAACTATACCAAGGACCATAACATATCCACAAAATATAAGAGTATACTTTGCCCCGACTTCTTTAAAAAGCACAGCTATTGATGATATACAGGGTATAAACAGCGCGTTTATAAGTGCGAAAAGGTAGATCTGTTTCCCGCTCATAACTAAAGAGATTTGCGGTGTTCCTGCAAGAACCGCAAGAATTTCCACAGCCATTTCTTTTCTTAAAATAGCAAATAAAAGTGCAGTCGTTGCAAAGGAAGGAAGACCTAGTACTGCCATTGAAAAACCTCCAATATACTCTTCCACCCATGCAAAGGCGTTAAAATATTGAAGGATCCCAAGAATGATACTTGTAACAACCAGAGCAGGAATAGCGATAAATAAAAATTCTTTCAACCTATTGTAAGTTTTTGAAAGAATATCGAGAAGTTTGGGCCAGCGAAGCGGAGGCATTTCGAGGACCATACCATATTCACTCCCTGATGAGAGCCTATTAACAAGATATGCGGATGCAAGGATAACAATTGCAATAATACAATATATTGATAAAGCAGGAATCAGCCCTACGAATACAGCTACAAGTCCCGCAATAACAACAGTCCTCCCTGAGCAGGGAGTGAGGAGGATCATAAGGGCTGCGATTCTCTTCTGCTTTTTTGTCCGTAAAAGGCGCAATCCCATAATGGCTGGAACATTACACCCAAGTCCAAGGACCAGGGGAATCACTGCAATGCCATGAAGACCGAACCTGTGAAGTGCTCTGTCACACAGAAAAGCTGCCCTTGTCAGATATCCTGAGTCTTCAATGAGGGAAACGAGCAGATAAAAAGTGAGAATAAATGGAAATGCGACACCAAAACCCGCCTCTAATCCAAGAAGCACAGATAGACCTATACTATTCCATATTCCGGTCAACTGAAGACTGTTAAAAGCAGGTGTCACAAAATATTGGAAGGTATAAAGAAGAAGCCGGTCAATCCAGGAACCCACAAGAAATGCAAAGCTTAAAAGGCCTCCAATAATCAGAATAAGGAAAAAAAAACCTGATACTGGAGAAGTCAGGTACTTGTTAAAATCATATTTTTCTTTCTGTTCATTCTGTTTCTCAACTTTTTGGGCGATTGTTAAAGCAAAATTATGACGGTTTGTAGCAATTATCTGATGCAGAGTCATATGAAATGTATTTGAAATTTCATTTCTGATAGGGTCTGCCAATTCGTTTACTTTTGGATCCGGGTGCAGTTCTAGAAGCGCCATCAGGGCTTCTTCTCTCTTTATTCCAAATAAACTAAATAAACTTCTGATTCCTGCTTCAATATGTGCTTCGTATGGAACCTGGAGGTCTGGTATAGCTGCTCTTTTTGCAGCTAACGGAATTATTTCGTTTATATTCATCCCGGTCCTTGCACTTACGTAAAGAACCGGAACGCCAATTATTTCTTCAAGAACCTTTGAATCAATCGATAATCCTCTTTTTTTTAATTCGTCCGTCATATTGAGAACAATTATTGCAGGGCGCCTGAATTCGGCAAGCTCTATAAAAAGATATAGATTTCGTGCAAGATGAGTGGCATCCAGTACTGAGATATAGATGTCAATACTGTTTGAGAGAATTATTTCTCTTGCAAATTGTTCTGATTCACTTTTACCATCAATTGAGTAAATTCCTGGTATATCTGTTATCTCAATTGTATCTGAACCAAGGCAGATTGTACCCAAAAAGATGTCAACGGTTGTTCCAGGATAATTACTTACCTCAACACCAAGTCCGGTAAGTTCATTGAAGATGAGAGATTTACCAACATTAGGGTTTCCTATAAGGCCGATTCTCATTTTTCTTCAGTTACATTTACATCCCTGGCAACATCGCGGCTAATTGCAATTTCGCAACCCTTTACTTCTATAATAAGGGATGAATTATGCAATTTTCGAATGATACGAATATGCTCTCCCGGGCAGAATCCAAGATCGTGCAACAGCCGGTCATTGCCATGTTCTTTAATACTTAATATCCTGATTATTGAGCCCTCACTGCATTCTGACAAGTTTAACCGAGATTTACAAGAATTGTTGATTAAAATCCCCTGCTCTGAAACAATCCCTCTCAAACGTGATATACCACTATCGTCAACTGAATGTTCGAGTTTACAAGCTTCATTTGATGCAGCGCCGTCATCCAGTCCCAAAATCTCAGAAAAAAAAGCTAAAAGGATCTGATGTTTTTTTAAAACCTGAAGGGCTAATTCCGTTCCTTTATCAGTGAGATTAAGATTAGAGTCTGAATCAAAAAAGATAAGTTTCGCGAGAGCTAGTTGCCGGATATCATTATCACCTGCCGGAGTTCCATTGTGAAGAGGCCCTAATTCTGAAATACTGGTTGTTTTACCAGACTGTGACCTAATCAGGATCATTTCGAGGATCTCTTCAGTGACGGTATTTTGCATAAACTATTACAGAGATATTATTTCAGTTGTAAAAGATAAAATACAATAACAAAGGCACCATTAATAAAACCGAGAACCTGATTATGCTTCACTGGCTGTATGAAATAATGCTTAAAAGGCAGATCAAAGACCTCCCTCTGCATATATGCTTTATGCTAACAGAGAAGGACTTCATTTCAGCTCCTGAAAAATTGTTTGAATGTTCAGTTTGGGCAAGTGAGATTTCACTTGAATGTACAATTAAATCAAAAAACAAAAACAAAAAAAAATTAAATATCGAAGGTCTGACGTATCATATAAGCACAAAAGATAACATTCTTATTCCAGATTATTTGCCATATATTCGAAAAATTGGTGAAGTAGCGCGGCTTGAACTTTATTATGACTCTGAACGAGAAGAAATTGGTAATGGAACGCATGTAACTGTTGCAATCGGAAAGAGTGGAAAAGAAGAAATTATCAAGGCTATTCGGGAGATGGCAGAAGAAGGAATAGATCCTGATTCTGTGAATGAAGAATTGATAGGCCATTACCTGACATTCAGATATACCCCGGACCTCGTTATAAAAACAGGTGAGAGTTATCTTACAGACTTTCTGATATGGCAGTCTGTTTACTCAGAACTATTCTTTACTGACATAAACTGGGAAAATATGCGGAAAATAGACTTTTTGCGTGTCCTACGTGATTATCAGTCACGAATGAGGCGTTATGGCAGGTAAATCCTGCTTTGTATATTGTCCCGATGACATACGCTCTGAGTAGACCCTTACAGCCCTCATAAGATCAATCCGGCGAAAGAGCGGCCAGTAAGGAGCGCAGAAGTATACAGCACATTCATTTCCATTTGCAAGCCATGGAAGAAAATTTGAAGTCCGAAGCTCGTTACCAGTTCTGATAATCAGGTCAACAGGCGGGATTCGAAGCCCATCGTGCAAGTGAGACTCAAGAAGCGATTCGGATATATCATCTCTTGAAATTTTTCCTTCCTTTACATCGGTAAGGACCTTACGGGCTGCTCTTACTATTTCATTTCTTCCTCCGTAAGCAAGGGCAACATAAAGAAAAAACTTATTATGGTGCTTTGTTGCTTCTTCAGCAATATTAACTGCGTTTAGAAGATCAGACGGGAGAAGTGAACGATCACCAACCATCTTTACGTGAATCTTATTTTTCTGGAATCTTTCATCTGAAGCTACACGCTGAAATCTTTCCTTAAAAATGCGAAAGAGCTCATCAACTTCTTCTGATTTTCTTTCAAAATTCTCTGTTGAGAAGGAATAGAGCGAAATATGAGTAATACCTATCTCGTGGACCCAGTTGAGAACTTTCTCAGTCCTGTCAGCTCCTGCATTGTGTCCTTTTGAGGTATCGAGGTTATATGTTTTCGCATATCTTCTGTTTCCATCCTGTATAATTGCAACATGTCTCGGGATATGATTGATTTGTCTTCGTAAAAGACTTTCATAAACAGATTCAATTATTGCCCTGAGCATAGAACTGGAGTAACCTCAACAATAATTCCTTCATTTGGGTACCGTTCGACTATATACCTTTTGCACAAAAATTTTTTTTCCGCATCATAAAGATACCAGTATCCAATATGAATCTCATCGCCGCAAATTTCATAGAGTTCTGGATCAATATCACTTAAAATTCCACGGTCCTCTTCGCAAGGATTTTCAAGCACACCATAAAGTATTGTACCATCATCTGTTACTGTATCAAATAGTCGCCTTGTCCGCTCTGCAACGCGTATTAATCGATTTCTAAGTTGTACGCTATCTTTAAAGGATGAACTACAGAAGTTCACTTTCGAATCCGACAGGAACTCCTTTGACCATTCCAGAGAACCCTCGATTGCATTATGAGTCCGGTTTACAAAAGAAAATCCTCTCGAACGCATCTCATCCGCATTCTGGTCGCCCCACTCAAGCTCGTTAATATTAAAGAAATCGACTAAAGGTAAAAGAGGCAGGAGTTTACGGATAGAAGGAATTGAAGGGACTTCAATACCGATTGAAAATCCTTTTTTACGGATCTCACAGATAAGAGAAGGATATGTTGTATCCATAATATCTGCCCAGAGATCTGCCGGGGGGTGGAGACGAATCTCATCTATAAGGCCGATTAGTTGATTTAATGCAGATTCGAGAGGAATAATCCCGGTGTATAAATGAATATAGTAACTTTTTCCGAAATTTGTTTTTAATAGACCTGCCGCTATTTTCAGGCGATCAACTTTTAGTAGTGCTTCTCCTCCGGTAATACCTGTGCCAAGAGCGCCCATCATCTCTGCTACTTTTACAATCTCGTCTAATTCCTTAACCTGGGTATCATTGGCGAAAACTATGTCTTTTCCTTTTCTTTCTCTGGAGAGAGGGCAGTACCAGCAATCCCTGGAACATTCACCAGTAAGGAAAAGAACCATAGTGGCCCCCTCACGGCATATCTGGCACCCTTTGCTTGAAGGGATAAAACCGGGTTTCATTTTCTAACTATTATAATGTTTATTCAGAAATGAACGGACCTTCTCTGATTCGCACCAGCCTTCATCAAGTTTATGAATGATGCTGTCAATTTCCCGAGCCTGATATATTATTTTTTCACCCACATCTCCACCATAAATATCGGCTATCGCAACAATGACTGCAAGAGGGTTTCTAATCTGGTCGTTTAGAATAGCTAACTGCTCGTAATTCTTGTTAATCTGGTCAAATGCACGCTGTTTCAGGTCCTCAACTTTGTATTGCTCAGTTATATCATGGCTTATTGATGAAGATCCGATAATATTATTGTTTGAATCAAATATAGGGGAGATTGTCAGAAGAATTGGAATTTTCATCCCATTTTTTGTTAGTCTTACAGTTTCAAAGGACTCGATCCTTTCGCCCTGCATGACACGGGAGTATATCTCATGGAATTCATCCTGAAATTCAGGGGGCAGAAGAAAATCAATGGGCTGCCCGATTACCTCCTCGGCCTTATATCCATAGAGCCGTTCAGCAGCGTAATTCCAACTGTAAATACCGCCATCACTATTTTGCCCAATAATTGCATCGCTTGATGACTCCACAATTGATGCAAGGAAGAATCTCGCTTCAAGAGCTTTTTTCCGCTCACTGATATCGCGGATAATACTGACAATAAGTGAATATCCTCCTTTTTCCTGCTCGATTGGCCTTACAAAGTGTTCAGTGGGAAAGATCTCACCGTTTTTTCTTCTCATACTAAACTCAGTCTGAAAAAAGTCTGATTTTAACAAGGCTGACTCAGTCATCATCTCAAATTTATGAAAATTATCAATATCGGTATGTAGTATTGAAATCTCATTTCCTATGATGCCAGCATGAAGATAACCAAACATGCTTTCTGTTGTTGAATTACAATCCTCAATCTTTTTTGTAATAGGGTTAACAATAATTACAGTTTCGTCAAGACTGGATAAAATCGTATTTAACAGAGTATATGATTTCTTTTCTGCGACTTCAGCTCTCATCCTGTTTACTGACTGCAGAATCATATTTCTCAACTCTGCAAACTGAGTTGCTGGTTCACTTCCTTTCTGCAGGTAGAATGAAGCTCCGAGGTTGAGTGCTTCCATTGCAACTTCTTCGCGCCCCTTACCCGTAAATATTATGTAAGGGATTTTTGAATCTTCGCTTCTGAGTTTTTTTAGGATATGAATACCGTCAAGAACCGGCATGTCATAATCAGAGATTATTGCATCGAATTCACCGTTTTCAATGTGATTCAAAGCTATAAGCGGATCTGACAGTGTTGTACAGGTGATATCATGGTCACTCTCAAGGTAACGCTTAGCAAGCGCAAGAAGAGCAAGTTCATCATCAATAAAGAGTACTGATATCATTTTTGTTCCTATAGTTGACCTGCTTGTTTAAGTTTCTATAATGTGAATGTCTTTATAAAAATTAAAATTATCTGTTTTTTAATTTTATCACACGAGTTTAAAATACTAGATTATACTTTTTAAGGATTTGAAAGAAAAAAAATTAGTAGGTTGCCAGGTACCGCTCAAGTTCCCATGGATGGACGGTTAACCTGTATGAATCAGTTTCTATCTGTGTAATCCTCTCAAGGTTTTCAATTATATGTGGACCTAAAGCCTCACAAATTATATCATCCCTTAACAGTGCGGCATTTGCTTCAGCAAGACTTCCTGGGAGCATCTCAATTTTTCGTCTTCTTCTCTCTTTTGCAGACATGTGATATATATTCTGGTCTGTGGGTTCAGGTGGCATGATTTTATTCTTGATACCATCCAGACCTGCAGCGAGCATTGCTGCAAAAGTCAGATAGGGATTGCACATGGGGTCAGGACTTCTAAATTCAATACGCGTACTGTTTCCACGGGCAGCTGGGACACGAATTAAAGCTGAGCGGTTTGTCACACTCCATGCAATATAAACAGGAGCTTCGTACCCTGGGACAAGCCTCTTATAGGAATTGATTGTTGGATTTGCTATCCTAGTTATGGCTTTTGCATGTTTCAGGAGGCCGCCGATATAATAATAGCAGGTGTCTGACAACTGACGTTCACCTTTGGCATCAAAGAAGATGTTCTTTCCGTCCCTTGCAAGTGACTGATGGGTATGCATCCCACTTCCATTAATTCCAGCTATCGGCTTTGCCATGAAGGTTGCATGAAGTCCCACTTTCTGGGCTATACTTTTTGTTGCAAATTTAAAAGTAATAACTTTATCAGCACAGTCCATTGCATTAGCATATTTAAAGTCTATTTCATGCTGACTCTCTGCAACTTCATGATGCGAGGCTTCAATTTCGAATCCCATATCAGTAAGTGCTATAACGATATCGCGTCTCACATCCTCAGCAAGATCTATGGGTGCAAGGTCGAAATATCCACCCCTGTCCACAAATGCCGTTGAAGGTCCGTTATTTATGAGATCGAACAGGAAAAATTCAAGTTCAGGACCTGTGTTAAATTCAAATCCCATTTTCTTTGCTTCGATAAGATTTTTCTTGAGTATGTACCTGGGATCGCCGTCAAAAGGGAGACCTCCATAAGTATAAACGTCACAGATAAACCGTGCAACGCGACATTCTTGTGGTCTCCATGGTAAAATTGCATATGTGGATGGGTCTGGTTTTAGTATCATGTCTGACTCTTCAATTCGTGCAAACCCCTCAATTGATGATCCATCAAACCATATTCCCTCTGTCAATGCCTTTTCAACCTGTCCAACCGGAATTGCGACATTTTTTGGCTGACCCTGAATATCTGTAAACTGAAGACGGACGAATTTAACAAGATCCGCATCAATTTTTTCAAGTATCTGCTTGACCACATTTTGTGTCATAGGAAAAGATCTTCTCTATTACTATATAAATAGTTAACTATAAGTGGATCAATAAATCAACACTTTACAACAAAAAAATAAAAAAAATCTAAGAAAATGTTGAAAGAATTGAATTAAACGCACTTTCATATGTGTTAAATACATCAATCCCTGCAGCATACACAATTCTCACGGCCGTCCCATTTTTTACATACATATATTCACGCGCATTATGAGGTGTAGTGTTCCCTTTTATTGTATAATTATATGAAATTCCGGTAAATTCATTATTTCCACTAGTGGAAACCGGAAGGTCTTCTACCTGATTATTCCAGTATTTCTTGACGTAATTTTTTCTTTCATTATAGTACTGCTCATTTGTCATTCCCAAGGGAAGTTTGTCTGTGCTTACATAAACAACAGCATCACATTCGACACAAGGGGGCCTAATATATGCTAACGTTACCGATACTTTTGACGATAAAAGTTGATTTGTCGCATTAATATTCGGGCTGAATGTCCAATTGCTTGGATATTTGAATTTAAGGCCTATTATATCAACACTATACTCCGGCCAGCCGGTAGTGCCAGCCGAAGAGTTCAGGGTAGCAGGCCCACTCGTCCTTTGCTGATTTGAACACCCTGAACTTAGTACTGCAATAACTATAAATAGACCCAGAAGTGAAGTGAGACAAAATTTCGTTCTAATTGCCATTATAATTCCTCCTGATTTTTTGATGATTGTGACCTGTCAAAACACACTCTCGCTTCATCATATTTGCCAAGACTGTTTAAAATCATTCCTTTCCTATACCAGGCTTTTCCAATTGAGGGGTCTATTGATATAACATTATCAAATGCCTGAATTGCACCAGTATAATCTCCAACATCCTGGAGGAGGACACCACGTCGGTACCAAGATTTCGGGTCCTGGGGTGAAATTTTTGAAACCTCGTTATATGATAGTATGGCATCATTCTTTCTCCCAGTTATGGATGCAAGTTCAGCTCTTTCATACCATGAATTTAAATCAGAACTATTAAGTGTGGTTGCATTCACAATTGATGCATAGGCTCCCTCTTTATCTCCCGTCATATCCAAAGCAATGCTTTTCAAATAAAGAACCTCTCCCTCTTCTTCTTTGGAAGTCACATATTTCAGGGCAAGGTCATAATTTTTCAGTGCTTCCGCCAGATTTCCTTCAAGTAATAGTGAACGACCGAAATTTTTCAAATACAATGGGTCATTTGGCTTTAATGATACTGCTTTTTTGAGAATTGCAACGGACTCATTGACATCTCCAAGTTCCAGGGTAGCGAGCCCCTTCTCGAGATATCCTTGTGCATTTTCAGGTTCATTCATTATAACAATTCCAAATGCAGCTGATGCATTCCGATAGTCCTTTCCATCCATTTCAAAAATGCCAATCCTGAACCACGAGTAAGTCATAGATTTATTTATTGAAACCGCTTTTTTGTAAGCATCCACATAACCCGATAAATTAAGCGCTTCAAGTACAATTCCCTTTCTTTCCCATAAATCTGGATTATCCTGTGAAAATTTTAATCCCTGATTATAAAGTTCAAGCGCCATATCGTACTGTTTTAGCGATTCATAAGAACGCCCGGATTCATAGAATAGAACTGGATTGGATGGATCGATATCGAGAGCTATCTCATACTCATTAATTGCCTTTCGATAATTACCCTTACTTGAATATTCTTTTCCATTTTTATAAAGGACTGCCGCCTCTGGGCTCATTTTAAGAATTGAACTCACATTATCGGATTTGAATTGTGTTGACTGATTTAAAACATTCACTTGTACACTATTATTCAATTGAACTGGCTCACTCTGTTGTTTTGTACAACCAGAAAACAAAAGTCCAATTATTAGGAGGAAGGCGAGAATAAGAGATATTTTCATTATATAATTATTATTCAACCAAAAACTCATAATGCTTCCTTTAGGTTTCAGCTTTGGAAACTTTTTTAACAGTCAGTTGCAAAAGAGATAATAACAGTTCTTTTACCGAGAAGAGATAATGCGAGAACCTGTCATTGCTATTTTTACGAATGATGAAAGTGTACTTAAAGACCTGAAGGTATTACTCACAAATACAGGTTATATTAACATCATTCAATTTGATTCCATTAATAACAATAATTTTGAAATTAAACCTGATTGGTGTCTACTCGATGCCCGTATCTGTCCGTCAGTGCCTAACATTGGATTAAAGGCTTTTATTCAGGCATATCCCTCAATTATATTCTCAGGTACTGATGATTCTAAAAAAATACTTGAATACTTCCGTGCCGGCGTATTTGATTATCTACTTTCAAACGAGAAAGAAAAACTAGGGTCAATAATCAAAAATGTTACTTCAGCAGACCAGAATGGGGGGAAATCCTGCATATCTAGATCTGCTATTGAAATTACCGAAAAAAACTCAATTCTTCGTCTCCTCGAGGAGCAGGGGACAAAGCTTGAAGAGACTAATAAGGAACTTGAGGCATTCTGCTATTCAGTTTCTCATGACCTTCGTGCCCCTCTGCGGATAATCGAAGGTTTTGGAAGGATGCTTCTTGAGAAGTGTAGTGCTGAAATGAGCACCAGGGCGACAGAGTATGTAGAGAGGATTCTTTCATCATCAGCAAGAATGCAGGAATTAATCGAGGACCTCCTTAGGTTATCCCGTGTAAATCGGTTAGAGATTACTGTTGAAGAGGTAAACCTCACTAAAATGGTCAAGGGAATTCTTGATGACCTGAAAAATCATGAACAGGACAGGGTAGTGAAATGCAAAGTTGCCGAGGGTGTTTTTGGCAGAGGTGACAGGGCACTTCTCGCAATATTGTTTCAAAACCTCCTGGATAATGCATGGAAATATACAAAAAAAACGCAAAATGCAGAAATTGAATTTGGAACAATACTGAACGACGGAAAGAAAAAGATTTTTTTTATCAGGGACAATGGTGCAGGGTTTAAGGCGAGCAATGCTGAACAACTTTATGTCCCTTTCAAGAGGTACCATACTGAAACAGAATTCCCTGGAACCGGAATTGGCCTAGCTACCGTAAAGCGAATAATTACAAGGTTTGGAGGCACAATAAAAGCTGAAAGTGAGCCCGGTAGAGGTGCCTGTTTTTCATTCACGCTTGGTGAGTAGTTCCTTCATTTACCTCTTGTATCAAAACCCTGATAACTACAGGAGGTAAATAGAGAATATTATTTATTCGCTATAGGTGAAGAGATGGATTCTGAACTAAAAGTACTGATTGTTGAGGATTCTCCCGACGATGCACTTCTAATACAGTACGAACTCGAAAAAAGTGGGTACCGGATAACTGCAGTCCAGGTTGAAACTGACAGGGACCTCCGGAAGAAACTATCTGAAAATGACTGGGATATTATTATTTCAGACTATTCTATTCCAAATTATGGAGGGCTTAATGCTTTAAAAACGGTTCAGGAGCTAGGCCTGGATATCCCTTTTATCATTATATCAGGAGTCATTGGTGAGGAGACCGCAGTCGAAGTAATGAAGGCTGGTGCTCACGATTTTATTCTAAAGGGGAAATATTCAAGGCTTATTCCTGCAGTTGAGCGTGAGACCCGGGAATTTCAGATTAGAAAGACACAAAAACGTGATGAGGCGCTGCTAATTGATGAAGAGAAAAAATTCAGGCTAATATTTGAGGGCTCTAATGACGCAATAATCCTCCTTTCAGGCACTTGTATTGACGAATGTAATGAAAAAACGGTAAAACTGTTTGGTCTCGCTAATAAAACTGAATTGATAGGGAGGGAACTTACCGAATTTATACCTCATATTCCTTCAAAAGAAAAAGATAATAAGAGTTACCTAATTAATAGGATAAATTCTGTAAAACCAGGCAGACCCGAAAGTTTTGATTTTGAGTTTATTCGGTTAAATAATGAAGTTTTCTATAGCGAAGTCAGCCTTTCACCAATTGAATTATTGAATGGAGCATTCATTCTCACAGTTGTCCGTGATATCACCATGAGAAAGAATGCAGAATCATCAATACACACTCAAATGGAAGAGATTGAACGTTTGCAACAGCATACATTGACGATGGTACAACAAAATCCACTTCCAATTCTTCTTATGGACACTGATCTAAAAATCCAGCTAGCGAACTATGCTTTCATCAACCTTTCCGGGTATAAAGAAAAACAAATCCTGACAATGAGTGCAAAAGAGTTCAAAATACTTGACAAAAAAGGACATATGCTAAGAGAAGCAATTACGACACGGACCGGAGTAACTGGTGAAATTATCGTCGAATTTCCAACCGGAGTCCATAATCTTGAGCAACATACTATTCCACTCCTGGATAAGGATGGCATGATAGTGAATATCATGTCAGTCTATAATGATATAACAGAAAAAAAAGCGAAAGACCGGGAGATACTTCAAAAGATAAAAGATATTTCGTCTCTCCAGAAAAGAGCTGAAATATTCATTCAGGAAAACCCACTTGCAATCGGGATTATTGGAAAAGATAAATCTATTATCGATATCAACCCCCAATATGAACTCCTCTGGAAAGGAAAAAAAGAGGAACTGATGCGGAGGCCGTTATCTTCGTACGATATTAAAATTCAATCGGGAGATGAATTATTTAACTGTTTTAAAACAAAAAAAAGGACGACAACTGAGACAATTGTTACTTTTAAGAATGGTGAAAAAGCTTTCTTAACCCTTTATTCTATTCCAATACTTGATGAAAATGGTGATGTCGAAAATGCCTATTATATCTGGCTTGACATGACAGAATTTAAAAAGAGGATAAAAGAGGTGGTGGTTCTCCAGAAAGAGACTGAATCCATTATAAAAGAGAATCCTATGCCTATTCTTATCTGGTCCTATGATGGACGAGTCCTCCAGTTTAATGACGAATTTATAAAAGTCACAGGTTTCACCGAGAGCGGGGCCAACAATCTCACAATTCAGAGCATTAATTATAAAAAAGAAAGCGGTGAAGGAATTAGAGAAGCAATACAGAAAAAGGTAAGGACATATGGTGAAGCGGTTATCCAGTTTCCCAATGGTGAGTTGAGTGTTGAACAATATAATATTCCACTCTTCGATCAACAAGGCGCCCTTACAAAGGTTCTTACCGTTTATAATGATGTAACTGCCTCCCGCAAACAAGAAGAGAATTTGAATAAAAGCATAAACGAACTCGCAGAAAGTCTAGCGTCAATTGCTGCAGGTGACCTTACTAACCCAGCTGTTACTTACGATGGAGATCCCCTACTGAAAGTAAAGCAGGACAATAATGCAACTATTAGGGAATTAAAAGATATCCTGCAACAAATTTTGAGTCAGGCAGAATCTGTTGAACGAGGAATAATTGAAATCGGAAAAGGTAGTGAAGAACTTGCAAAAGCATCCCAGTCTGTGGCATCCACTGCACAGGGAACATCGAGTGATGTAAGGGTCCAGAAGGATCAGCTCGAAACAGTCATGAAGGAGGTTTCAGACCTCTCTGCGTCCATTGAAGAGATTGCAAGCACTACGCATGAAGTCAGGGAACTATCGGTCAATGTAGTCAATGCCGGAAATGATGCCTCAAAGAGAGGAAATGAAGCCGGTGCTAAGATGAAAGTTGTAGAGGAGATCTCTAGAAAAGCAGTAGATGAGATAACCCTGCTTAACAAAAAGACTCAGGAGATAGGCAATATTGTGAAACTTATCACAGATATTGCAAATCAGACCAATCTTCTTGCACTAAATGCGGCAATCGAAGCGGCTCGTGCAGGAGAACATGGGAGGGGTTTTGCAGTTGTTGCCGGTGAAGTAAGGTCCCTTGCTGGAGAAGCAAAAGAAGCAACAAGAAATATTGAGGGTGTAATACAGGGGATCACGGATGAAAGTGAAAAAACTGCTGCATCAATGAAGCAGGCGTATAATGAGATAATATCCGGAATCGAGATGGTCAATAGTACTATATCCTCAATCAACCTGATAATGAAGGACCTGGAAGTCTCGAACAAAAATATTGCTGATATCTCAGAAACTACGGGTGACCAGGCTAAAGCCACGAATAATGTCACAATTAGTATTGAAAAAGTCAATAATCTTATACTCACGAGCGAGAAAAATATGTCGGACCTTGCTGCACTTGCTGAAGAGTCAAGTGCATCCACTGAGGAGGTTGCAAGCGCTGCAACTGAAATTCGTGAAATGGCAGTTAAATTGCGCGAGATGGTCGGGAAATTCAAATTAAAATAAATACTTTCAGTTAATACCTGATTTTTTTCTTCATCTCTCCATCTTTAAATATAGAGATAGTTCCACCACTTTGAGAAAGAACAATTCCTATTGCTTTTGTTGCTTTCGATATCGCGGCAATCGATGCATGTCGTGTGCCAAAACCACGAGGTAATTTCACATCTGATGTATCTATTGTAATATATCGCCCGGCCGCTTCGACAGTGCCATCATCGCTTATCACAAATGCACCATCAAGCTGAGCCAGTTCCTTGATATTTTCTTTTAGGTCTCCTTTATGGATAGACCTTTTAGCTTTATGATGGCCCTCAAAAGGATTCAAAATAAGTTGTTTGGATTTCAGAAGTACATTTTCAGAGTCGCCAATAATAAATGAAGTCCCGACTGATTTCCCTTCTCTCCCTTCACGTCCAAGTTCAATTGCAATTGTAAGAACATTTTCAAACACTTTGGGATCAACAGTTGAATCTGTGAGTATCTCGTTCTTTATCTCATAAATATCGATCTTTCTGGGTTCTCTAATATATGAGGAGCTCTTTTCCCTGGTCTCGTATTCTGTATACTTACCTCTGGTTTTTTCCAATGACGGTTTTTTATAAACATTTCCGCTCCCTATACCAAATTTAAGGAGAATAAGGAGAGCAAGGAAGATACCAACCGAGACACCACCAAAAACCAGATAAATCCATGGATATCCACCTTCGTCTCCGGCAGACTCATTTGAACTGGTAAGATTGCTACTTATTGTCGTCTGTACTGCAATCAGATTCTTCATAAGAAGATTCCGGTTATCAAGAGCCCCTTTATAGAGAGGGTTAAGATCAAGCGTTGTATTATAGGCTATGAGAGCTTCGTCATCTCTGCCCAGTTTTTCAAGTGTCAACCCTTTCTGGAACCATGCCTCAACATAAGCAGGGTCGATAGCCAGTGCATTGTCGTAAGCTAAAATTGCTTCTTCATACTTTCCTTCCTTCTCGAGAAGGAGGCCACGGTCATACCAGACATCGGGATCTGTAAGGTTACTGATTGTCTCTATAGCCGTTGGAGTTTCGGGCTCGATTGTCCATAAATCTGGACTTTTTTCAGTCTGGGTAATGTAATTATTGGCTAAATCAGCCAGGTCTTTTGTTGTTTCAGGGTAAGTAGCATCTTCAACAACTGGATTCACAATAATTGATCTTATTGCACTTGGGGTGGCTATGGGGGTAGGGGACCAGATTTTGGTAACATTTGCGGCTATATTTGGCTTTAAAGGTACAGTTGGAACTGTCCTTACCTTTGTGGTCTGATTTGCATTTCGGGTGCCTGGAATGATTGAGGATTGATTATTACCACCTTCGGGTGTAAGTGTGGTCTCGCGTGTTGGATCAACTTCAGATACAGTCAAAGTCAGGTTTTCTGTTTCAATGATATTTAGGTCCGACTGGGTCACGGTAGGCAGGGTCTGAAAATTTTTGACAGTATTACCAGGATCAATTGTCCCAGGTGGGATTTCGGTTGGCTGAATTGTGTCTGTTGGTGTATTATCTGTAAAAGAGGAGGAGTTTTTTGTTGTTAATGAATTTTGCAATTCCTGCGTAACTGATGAATTAATGGTGGGTGTATCAATAGATACGTCAGTGATATTTTTATTCACACTTCCAATAACCGTAAATGAAGCAATGCAAAGGGTGACGAGAATAATTGTGATGAAATAAAAAAGATGCTTCAAATACGAATTCATATGTACCTTACCGTTAGCGTTGTTATCCTAAAAAAATTTATATCTATTATCAGGATTTAAAAATGGTTATTCACAGAGGGAATTATTTCAATAGACAAAGTCATTAAAAGACTGCAATTAGCATAACACTCATTGAAAACAGACTGATGAATATTGCAATGTATCCAATAACATAGAGAATAACAGTCCGCATCGCCACGTGTTTCGGCTTGATGAGCCCGGCATTCACTTTTCGACTATGGATGTATGCATGAAGACCTCCGCCGGCCTGAACCGCAAACGCAAGAATATAAAGGGGAGGATACTTGAAATTCGCAGGCAGGTACATTAATAAAAACCCTATAACAAAAAATATCCCTTTTACTGGTTCTCCATTAAGACACTGTCCAAGTCCGGATACTGCAAGTGAGGCAACAAGTGGAATGACTGGATTAATAGATTCTTGCTGGGAGACTGACTTTAGAGGACTTAAATCGAGGTCAGAAAGATCAAAATCCACTTCTGGCATTTTTATGTGGGTATTATCCCCTAATAAACTTTTTTCGTGACGATTCGTAATAACATCAGTCTTTATTTCGCGCATGAATATTGGAAGAAATGCTGATAGATCTGTACCACACTCGGGGCAAACACTGACAAAATCTTTAAGTTCGGTTCCACAATTGTAACAGTATGACAAGAAATACCCTTTTACACTAGTAACTGCTAACTATTTTTTTCTTTCTTTTCTCTTTTTTTAAAAAATTATTTTATGGAGTTATTTTAGAGTAAAACCAGAATAATAATAATACACAGAAGAAAAGTAAGAATGTTAGAATTACAACCCTTTCTTCTGTTAAAATAATCTTCATATATTGAATATCCCTTGGTCTGCTTATATAATAATATATTTAATTTATCTCAAATATTAGAGTATCAAAACGAGAGAGTAAGGCAAAAAAAGGGGTTAAAGCTGTCCTTTATAGGGAATTAGAGAATGCCATTGGATGTCAGGTTAAGGTTTGGTGTTTCATAATTCATTTCGGGAAACGTTACAGCTGGATATGACCTGGTAAGTGGCGTAAGGTTTGTAGGAAGCGAACTGAATGTCCGGTATGGTGTAGCTACATAGTGGGGCATTGCTACTAAACCTGGAGTAACAATTAATGTTGGGGCGATTGTTTTTATTGGTGATAAACTTGGAGGTACAATTACATTCCCTATTACAAGAGTCATGGTCGTCTTCGTGGTGTAAATATTACCTACACTGTCTGACCAGACAATTGTTAGTGAAGGTGAATATTTTCCGGGTTTTGCATATACATGTACAGGACTTTCTTTAGAGGAACTCGTACCATCGCCAAAATCATAGTGGATAGAGGTGACACTACTTCCGGAAGGTGGAGTTGAAATGAGTGCAAATGTGACTGTTTGAGGGGTTGTCGCGTTTTCACTTACCTGAAAAGCGGAGTAGCCCAAAACCTGAACACTTAAGATTAGTGTAAAAAAAACAAGTGTACTGATTACAATACGTGGCAATGTTTTCATAAATAGCATTTCGCTTTTCCGGATAATATGTATTTTCATCTGGACATTTTGACTAGTGCTCAAAGGGTTTATATGAAGGCGAGAAGAGATCCGATTCATTATTAGTAGATTCATCCCAACAATAATTAGGCAATTAAATGTTCAAGTACCTTGAAATATATGAAAAAATCATTTATTACGTCCTGATTTGCCTCCTTGCAGTAATGATAGGTTTTTCAGTAATTGAACTTATCTATATGCTGTTCCAGTCTGTGGTTGTAAATTCGGTTTTTGAATTAACCAATTCGGAGATGTTAACTCTTTTTGGGTATTTTCTTCTTGTAATAATCGGAATTGAACTTTTAGATTCGATTAAGGCATATATTACTCAGCGTGAGATCCATGTTGAGATTATTGTCCTCCTCGCAATAATTGCAGTTGCACGAAAAGTAATTTTATTGGATCTCGCCGGGGGCAATGAAACTGAAATGATAGGGATAGGCATTATAATTATCGCACTTGCAGTGTCTTATTATCTCATTAAAACAGTTAATATTAATAAACAAACTTAATTTTTTTATACAATAAAAAATCAGAGCAAAGGAAAATTTTATTATACGAGTAAATGAAAACCTGTGATTTCCGTGATTCCAGTTTTATATGTTGATGATGACAGGACACTTCTAGGCATAGGAAAGCTTTTTCTCGAAAGGTCTGGTGATTTTGAGGTGACGGTCGCAGAATCGGCAGATGATGGAATTAATCTCTTACGTGATAGTTATTTTGAAGCTGTAGTTTCAGATTATCAGATGCCTGATATGGATGGCATTCAGTTCCTGAGATATCTTAGGGGACAAAGAAACGATATCCCTTTTATATTATTTACAGGGAAAGGAAGGGAATCTGTGGTAATAGAGGCCCTTAACAATGGTGCTGATTTTTATCTCCAAAAAGGAGGAGACCCGATTGCCCAGTTTTTCGAGCTTGGGTCAAAAATTCAACAGGCTGTAAGGAGAAAAAGGGCTGAGGATACCTTAAAAAAGCGAATTGATATCCTTACACGGCCACCAGCCGATTTAACATCACTCTCTTTTGATGATTTATTTGATAGAAATAAAATTCAGGTTTTACAGGACGCTTTCTCATATGCCACTGGCATTTCATCTGTAATCATGACACCTGACGGGGTTATGATAACAACAAGGAGCAACCCTTCAGATCTCTTTGTAAAAATAATTGAAGTTAAAGAGAAGGGGCAGGAAGAAGTAAAAAATGCGATGAAATCCCTTCTCGAAGAGAAAAAAACAAAATCATCTATCAAGTTGTGGATGGATGGATGTTTTTTCAATGCACGGGTAGCAATAAATGTAGGTGATTACTGTATTGCAGACTGGTTCATTGAGCATGTAATGAACTGTGAATTTAGTATGGACAAAATGAAAAATTTTTTAAGAAAGATTGGAGCCGATGAAGAAGAAACTGCATCGTTTTTGCCCAAAATCGTTCAATATTCGGAAAATGATTTTTCAAGACTGGTCTATTTACTTGAATGCATAATCGAGCAGTTAACAACACTTGGATTTCGAAACATCCAGCAGGCATGGGAAATAACTCGAATTCGCGAAAATAAAATTCATGAGAATGAGTTTCAATTTAACAAATGATCCTGTGAAGAAGATTATTGAGCGAGAAATACTTCAATAAGAGCGACCACTGCGTATGCTGATATTGCAGTAAGGGGGATTGTAATTATCCATGCTGTGACAATTCTCCTTACCATGCCCCACTGAACTGCTGAATAACCGTTAATAGCACCTACTCCAGTAATGGCCCCGTTTATTGCATGGGTGCTTGACACAGGAACACCCATCATCGTTACAAAAGAGAGTACAACACCACCACCTGTCTCTGCGCAAAATCCCTGATACGGACGGATTTTAGTTATCTTCTTTGCCATAGTCTCGACTATCTTCCACCCACCAGTCAGAGTCCCAAGTGACATCGCAGCACAAGAAAGAAGTATGACCCATAATGGAATTGTAAAATCTGTAATAAGTCCGGCTGAAAATAGCATTGCGGTAATTATTCCCATCGCATGCTGGGCATCGTTACTCCCATGGCCAATGCTGTAAAAAGAAGCTGACAGAATCTGGAGGTGGCGGAAGTGTCTGTTCATCCGCTTTTGTTCTTTATCCCGAAATAGGCGGGTTACTGCAAGACATATCAGATATGCTGCGGTAAATCCAAGCATTGGTGAGACTACAATAAAAACTGCAATAGCAAGAAGACCGCTAATTGAAACAAGGTGCAATATGATAACTATAGGCACAATGAGGATTCCCCCAAAAATACCCCCCATCTGTGCATATTCTTTATATTCAGCCATTTGAAAGAAAAAAACCAGGAGAATCCCAATAATCATTCCCATAACCGCACCCGCGAGGACTGAAACTATCAGCCCTTCTACCATTGCAATTGAGGGAAGTACAAGCACAGAAAACCCCCCAAAAGCAACTGCTGAACCAATAAGGCCACCAATCATTGCATGGGTCGACGAAATCGGGATGCCTATCCATGCTGTGAAAAGAACCCAGAGGATTGCAATAGTAATGCCGGCAATAATTACTGTGACTGTGATGCTCGTTGGTATGATTATGCCTTGTCCGATGGTTTTTGCAATGGCGGTGGTAAAAAATAACGGACCAATCAGGTTGCAAAAAGCAGCAAGTGTGACTGCTTTAAGAGGAGAGAGTACTCGCGTCCCCACGATTGTTGCTATGGAATTTGCAGCATCGTGGAGGCCATTCATGAAATTGAAAACAAGTGCTACAAAAATTCCCAATAAAAGAATTAATTCCATAAATTTCAGGAGTGCCTTATTGCAATATTCGAAAGGACATTTGCGACATCCTCACATTTATCGGTGGCTACTTCAAGACACTCATAGATATCCTTGAGCTTTATTACGAGCATGGGTTCATTTGATTTGAACAACTCTGATATTGTCCGCGCAAGTAACTCATCCGCAAGATTTTCCAGTCTGTTGACTTCAATGCAATGTTCTTCAATCAGGTGAGGGTTACGAAAAGATCGTATAGCTTTCACGGCGTCATACAACTCAATGACAGATTGTCTGATAATCTTTGAAAATTCAAGCATTGCATCATCTGAAGATTTAATCTCATAATTTTGCATTTTTCGTGTTGAAGAATTGATATAGTCCATAATATCATCAAGGGCTGATGCAAGCCGTGATATCTCTTCAGGTTCAATAGGTGTGATAAATGTCAGGTTGAGGTGTTCATAAATGCGATGTGAAACAAGGTCAGCTTCATGCTCTATGTCCTTTATTTGTTGAACTTTCTCAGAAAGTTTCTCATAATTCTGCATCAGACTCAGGAGCTCTTCAGATCCACTCACAACTAATGCAGCCAATGACTCAAGAAGGTCAAAAAAAACCTTGTCCTGCGGGATGATCCACTCTTTCAAACCCACGGTATTCAGTTCAATATTGATATATAACAACAGAAAAAGGCATTGGTTTTTATTTTAGAAAAATTGGAATATAGCCCCACACCTCTGATGAGAACAGACCCTGGTCTGTAACTCTTATCTGGGGTATTACTGTCAGGGATAGAAAAGAAAGATACATAAATGGATTTTTCAAAGGGGTCAATAACTTTGTATGTTCTTCCAGAGCGCACATTAGATCTGAAACCACTTCATATCTTCTCACTGACATAAGACCTGCACATTCAAGGGGCAAAACTGAGGTCATTGCCTTACCCACTGATGCTAATCCACCACCGTTTTCTAATACAGCATGAATTGCAGTTAGTATACTTTCATCCTCCACACCAACACAGATAACATTATGCGAATCATGCGCCACACTTGAAGCAATTGCCCCTGTTGTAAGTCCGAACCCGTTTACAAGAGCTATTCCCACCCTTCCTTTTTCATATCTGCTGCAGACAACTACCTTCAGAACATCTGCTTTCGTATCAGGAATAAGGTCGCTGTCTACATTTATATAGAAAACACGGGTCAGGATTTGATCTTCAACTAAGCCAATAACTTTTGCTGTGCCTTTACCTGCAGGGAGATTCAGGTCTTTAAGAGAAGGGCGTGTCAGGAAGACTGATTTTAAAGATTCAGGTTCAGGAGAGGGTACAGCCTCACTTTTCACCCCTCTTTTATACGTCTCACGTATACGGAATTCAAGGCTGTCTTCGAGTACACAGAAATCTGCTACCCTTCCAGGGGCTATTGCCCCCCTGTCATATAGTAAAAATCGTTCAGATGCCGATAATGTGGCCATCCTTATTGCAAGTTCAAGTGAAAGACCATAATGAACTGATTTCCTTATACAGTCATCAATGTGACCATCTTTAACTAAAGTATCGATGTGCCGATCATCAGAAGCAAATGAACATCTCGAGACAGTGAATGGATTTACAACCGGAATTAAAGATTTCAGGTTTTTCTCAGTCCCTCCCTCTCTTAAATAAATGAACATTCCTTTTTTAAGTTTTTCCCAGGCTTCCTCTTCACCTGTACATTCATGGTCACTGTCAGGTCCGGCAATAATATAGGCATTTAATTCTTTTCCACACAATAGAGGGGCATGACCATCCATTAGCCTGAAGAGAACCAATTTTTTCCAGACCTCACTATCAAGATTCAGTACACCTGGGACATTCATCATTTCAGCAAGACCTAGAAATTCGGGTTCCTTACTTAATGGATAAAGGACTTGCGAATTAAGATTTGCCCCGCCTTTATCAAGTGGCGTTGCAGGTACACAGGAGGATAGCATAAAAAAGTAATCAATCTGACTTTTTTTAGCCTCGTTCAACATGAATTCAATCCCTCTGATTCCTAAAACGTTTGCAATCTCATGTGGGTCGGCAATTACCGTCGTTGTCCCGTGTTTAAATACAAGCCTTGCATACTCGCATGGTGATAGAAGAGAACTTTCGATATGTACATGGGAGTCAATAAGTCCTGGAACAACACGTGAACCACTCATGTTGACGACTTTTCCCCTCAAATAATCACCGGGACCTAGAACAATGCCGTTTTTAACTGCAAACGAAGTCTTCTCCCAGGTACAACTAAAAGGATTAAAAACAATACAATTTGAAAATATAAGATCTACAGGTTCATTTCCGAGTGCTGCCGAAGTTATTCGCTTCCTTTCTTCAATACCTGGAATTCCTTTTTTTACACAATTTCCATGTGTCAAATTCACGACCTTCCTGCAAATCTGCCGAGATACGGGCGGTAATTAAAATATGGAAAATAAATCTGCGGTTAAGCAAACATTGGGCCGAATGAATTTGAAAACTGGGCTTTCTGGAAGTCAATTGCTACTTTTTCAAGTGCCAGCAACAGATCTGACTGCAATATGGTGTCATGTTTATTCCGGATTGCGAACATTCCAGCCTCCATGCAAACAGCTCTCAATTCAGCTCCGTTTTTTCCATCTGTAAGCTTGGCAACCTCAATAAGGTCAATAGCCGGATCAAGATTCATTCCTCTGCTGTGGACGTTCAGAATTGCGAGTCGGCCCTTAATGTCAGGAAGCGGGATCTCAATTATTCTGTCAAAACGTCCTGGCCTGAGTAGTGCCCTGTCGAGAATATCTATCCTGTTCGTGGCTCCGATTATCTTAACGTCGCCCCTCTGCTCAAAGCCATCCATCTCGGCAAGAAGCTGCATCAGGGTTCTTTGAACCTCCCTGTCACCGGAAGTTGCAGCTTCTGTCCTTGTTGCTCCGACCGCATCTATTTCATCAATAAAAATTATAGATGGTGCCCTTTTCTTCGCCAGTTCGAAGAGTTCACGGACGAGACGTGCACCTTCACCAATATACTTCTGAACAAGTTCAGACCCCACTACATGCAGAAAACACGCATTTGTTTCATGTGCAACGGCCCTTGCGAGGAGAGTTTTTCCAGTTCCAGGTGGACCATGGAGCAGTACTCCTTTTGGTGGCTCTATACCTATCTTAGAAAAGATCTCAGGATTCCTTAATGACAACTCAACAGTCTCACGAATCGCATCTATCTGCGGATCGAGACCCCCAATATCAGCATATTTCTCTTTTGGGCAGGTTTCAAGTTCCATCCCGTACACTTTCGAGTCATAACTTGTCGGGAGGACTTCAATTATTGCAAGTGACTGTTGGTTAAGTGTTACGCGGGCTCCAGGTTTGAGAAGTTCCTGGTCAACTGCCTGCGATGCACGTACAAGAAATTTTGGTCCGGCACTGCTCCGGACTATAACCCTTTGGTTGTCTATTACGTCGGATATAAAACCGAGAATAAGAGGGGGGCTGCGCATCTGCTCAATTTCGCTTCTAAGTTTGCGGACCTCACGTTCGTAACGAATTTTTTGGGTTTCTATATATCGTTTATCTGATTCGGTTTGCCTAAGCTGTTCTCTGAGTTCCATATTACGGCTCTCCATGCTTGTTACCCTCTCAAGGAGATACCGGTACAGCTCTTCAGGATTCGAGGGGTCCTGCGGCTGATGTAATGTTTCTGCCATCTGTCTTCTTGGATAGATATATAGGATAATGTCACTATAAGATGTTTGCGAAAAGGTATGCAGTGTGAACTGTGCGGAGCTCCAGGAAAGGGGGCCTTAAAAACTGTGCGAATTGAAGGAGCTGAGCTTCAGGTCTGCGCGAATTGTGAGAAACTCGGTGTAGAAGTCCAGCAACCTAAGAAGGTAGTTCAAAAGAAGAGCTCCCCTTTACAAAAAACAATTGTTGCAATTCCACAAAGAAAGCCTAGAGACGTCTTTGATATGATAGAAGGTGAGATAGCTGAAGACTATGCATCGAGAATACGAAAGGCAAGGATGGATAAGGGATGGTCACAACTTGAACTTGCTCAGGCAATTAAGGAGAAAGAGCTTCTTATAAAAAAGGTCGAAAAGGGGGACCTAATCCCGGAAGATGAGCTCAGAAAGAAAATTGAACGGGTTCTATCTATCAGCCTTATTGACTCATTCAGTGATGCTGAACAAAAAAATACAGGGAAAAAAATTGTGACCACTCTTGGAGATTTAGTCTCACTGAAAAAGACAAAATAAATCTAAATTTTTTAAAAGAAAGATAAAATATGGATATTTCTCTCCCAGATTATTAAAGATTATAGAGATCTCTTTCAAAAAGTAAACTAAAAAATTACCTTTTATCATGAGAAAAATCCCGGAACTTCTTTCACCGGCCGGTTCAAAGGAGTCACTTATCGCTGCAGTAGAGGCAGGTGCGGATGCAGTTTATCTGGGCGGTCCTCTTTTCAATGCACGCCGTTCTGCAGAAAACTTTACAATTCCTATTATTGAAGAAGCTGTTGCATATGCACACCTTCATGGTGTGCGTGTTTATGCAACCCTCAATACTCTCATTTACGAAAGAGAAATTGATATCGTCACCCAATATCTCCTTTCCCTTTATTCATCAGGAATTGATGCAATACTTATCCAGGATACAGGTCTGTTACGAAGAGCTCGTGAAATAGTTCCTCAGCTGCCACTCCACGCATCAACACAGGCAGGCATTCATAATACTGCTGGTGTAATCTGGGCTGCGAAAAACGATTTTTCAAGAGTTGTACTTGCAAGGGAACTCGAATGCCACGAAATCAGTGAAATAATTAAAAAAACAGAAAATTATGGAATTGGAATTGAAGTATTTGCACATGGTGCCCTGTGTTGCAGTTATAGTGGTCAATGTCTATTCTCATCTGTCATCGGAGGGAGAAGCGGGAACAGAGGAATCTGTGCACAACCATGCAGGAAGCCATACACTCTCGTTATGGGAAACAGGGACAAGTATGGAAGATACAGGGACATTTCAGCAGTACCACTTCAAAACCAGTTCCTTTTATCTATGAAGGATCTATCACTTTATCCTATCCTTGACAAAGTGGTTGAAACCGGTGTTGTGGCAATAAAGATAGAAGGCAGATTAAGATCTCCTGACTATGTCCGAAAAGTAACTTCAGTCTATAGAAAAGCCCTTGATTCAATTGCCAGTGGTTCATTTGTTCCTTCGTCTGACGATATGGAGGAACTCCTTATTGCCTTTAACCGTGGATTTACAACCGGGTATATCGGTAAAGATAATGTGGTTTTCTCAAGAGAGAGACCAGATAATAGGGGCATCTATCTAGGAAACGTCATTCACTGGGACAAAAAGAAGAAAATTGCTGAAGTAAATGCATTTAAAAAGATTCAATTGAAGAAAGGAGACGGGGTTGTTTTTCAAGGTATATCGCATGATAAAGATAACCATGGCTTTAGTCTCAGTCTCGACCCAAAATACCTGGGAGACAAAATTTTTATCGAGTCACCATTTCCTGTAAAAACCGGTTTAAAAGTTTTCCTGACTCACAGGCATTCAGATATTCTGGAACAGGACAGATACTGGGGTGTAAAAATACCTGTATCCGTAATATTGACAATTGGACCGGGAGGAGAAATTTTATTCGAGGGCTCTATTAAACCCGGTTCAGGGGACCTGATACCAGTTCAATATCGATCATTTGAAAAGCTTGAACCTGCAAGAAAAGCACCTCTCAGTCGGAGTACAATCATTGAACACATCAAAAAGGAGGATTCACTTTTTCAGATACAGGATTTGACTCTCATCTATGATGGCGGATTTTTTATACCTTTAAGTTTACTTAACAAAATCCGGAGGGACTTTTTTCTATTCTGTAAGAAAAGAGCTGCAAATTTTAATGTTGAGAGACTTACAACGCCTGTTGATATTAAAGTTCCTGAAAGGCTGAATCCTTTACCTGAAAGTCAAGAAACAGTAACAAAGAGATATGAACTAAGTGTGACCACTGACAATCCAGAGGGTATTCTTGCCGCCGCCGAATCCGGAGCCAGTATCATATATTTTGGACCCGGCTTTTTAATGAAAGATGAAATGACTCTCACTGATGCAGTTAAGAGTGCGATAAGGCAGGGCCAGATGTATAATATTCCCATCGTATGGGTATGGCCACGGATAACCCATAACCATGATGTGAGGGAACTCTGCAGGGCTCTAAAAGAGATGGGTAGTTTGATGCCATATGCGATATCAATAGAAACAATTGGTCTCGCAAACATGATTCATTCTCATAACCCGGAAATTCCCCTAATAGCCGGGCCTGGATTAAACGTGACCAACCATCTTGCAATTGAAGAGTGTTCTAAATATTTCAAGCATATTATATTGTCATATGAATGTTCAGTCTCTGATGTTACAGAGATGCTTCGCGCACTTTCAGAAACAAACCAGGTTGGAATTGAAATAATTGTGCAGGGCAATACCCCATCACTTATAACTAGGGATAAACTTCCGGAATCACTTGGGATTTTTCCATATTCCTCTAACAGAATAGACAGGAAAGAATCTTTTTTGGGACTAAAAGACGGACGTAAACGTATTTTCCCGATTTATAAAGATTTTTTTTCCCGTTCGGTCATATTAAATTCAGTTGAAAATTGCCTTATTGATGAACTTGACAGTATAATCAAAACCAGGGTGACAAGGATAGGAATTGATGCAAGGGGTAGAACTCCTGAATATATCTCTCTTGTCACATCTCTCTATCGCGAAGCTCTTGAATCAATAGGCAGGAATGACAATAATCAGATACTTGCCCGCTTATGTGATCGGGTTAGGGATATATCCCTGGGTGGCATTACGCGAGGACCATTTTATGCTCCTCTTCCATAGGTTTTTTTCTCTTGTCCTGCGAATAAATCTTTCAAGTGAGATTAATGAAAAAGCCATTCATTCTTGTAAACCTGAAGACATATAGTGAGTCAATAGGACAAAGCGCTCACCGTATTGCTCGTGCTGTGGAAGATGTCTCTAATGAGTCAGGAGTTCAGATAGGAATAGCTCCGATGTATATGGATATACATCCTGTTTCAATGCATTATTCTATCCCGGTTTATGCGCAGCATGCAGACGGAGTCGGGGCAGGTACTTTTACCGGCCACGTTACTGCTGAGTCCTTAAAAATTGCCGGAGCTGTAGGCTCACTTGTCAACCATTCTGAACGCAGACTTACCCTTGCACAAATTGAGGGATCAATACAGGCCTTAAGACTGCAGAGTATGAGCACGGTCGTCTGCACAAATAACGAGATGACAAGCAGAGCTGCCGCAGCTTTAAAACCTGACTACGTAGCTATTGAACCCCCGGAATTAATAGGGAGTGGAATCTCTGTATCTAAAGCAAATCCTGAGATTATTAAAAATTCAGTCAGTGCTATAAGGGAAGTTAACGATTCAGTAAAAATTCTTACAGGAGCTGGAATTCAATCGGGTGAATGTGTCAGAATTGCTCTTGATCTCGGTACTGATGGCGTTCTGCTCGCTTCAAGTGTCGTTAAGGCATCGGATCCAGCATTTGTCCTTCGTGACCTGGTATCACAATTATAATAAAAAAATTATTTTAACTTATATATCCCCATACAAGTGAGACATTACCGCCAAGTTCCCAGAGATTCCTTGTGTCGGTAAATTTGTACATCCATACATCTCCAGAACGGAGGTTTGTTACTTCGTTAATATAAGAGCCGGTTACTGCATTTTCACTATCATAAAATTTTGCATACAGGTTGGCATATCCAACATTAAGTGGACCTGAATTTGTGACATTTCCAATAACCATAGCTTTTTGTATCGTGTCATTTGGAAGAATGAGCGACTGTGAATTTATAACAAGCTGGTTTTTTAAATCTATTCTTCCAGGGTTCAGCGGGGTAAGTACTCCGGGCACTACCTGATAAGATGCTTGCTCAACTTTGTTTGTATCACCCAGATAGTCTATTTCAAACTTCCAATGTTCTCCTGGGTTTAGTGCATTTACACAATCAGAGTAAGTACCCAGGAATTCACCATTTTTCGCATAGAAGTCTGCGAGAACCTCAGCATTTGCGAGAGCATATGTTCCAGTGTTCACTGCTTCTCCCCTTATAACAAGTTGTTTGTCTGAACCCTCTCCAATCCACTCGGGGTAATAATCAATGACTGTAATCTGAGCCACTCTCTTTTCCGGAGTTACAGTTGGAGTTACCGGAAAAAGAGGGGCATATAAGTCAATAGTCTCATTTGTAAGTGGGTAACGGCTTATACCACTTGCAAACGTCTGGTATCCGGGATAACTTACACTATAATCTCTATAAGGAGTTGCGTTAAGATTCACACTTACATTAAGAATTCCACGGGAAATTACACCCATTAATTTTGTTATTCCATTTCGGTCTGTAAAGTTAACAAAAGCACCTTCGACATTGCTATGGACATTAAAGTAACCAGTACCAGTAATTGGGGTTGCTGTTGGTGTCACTGTTGGCTGATAAGTGGGTGTAGCTGTGACGGTTGTTGTTGGAACAGTTGTCGTTGGAGCTGTTGTGGGAGATATTGTAGTTGGAATTATTGTAGTGGGTGAAGGAGTTGGCGTTACAACTGTCGTTGTCACAGTTGGAGTAACAGGAGAGTAGACTTTTTGATATAAAGCAACTACATCTCCATATTCGATTCTGCCATTTTTATTATAATCAAATAGGATTATAGGTTCATTCTTTGGAATCCATTCAAGATTTGAATAGTAAACTACTACATCATTTGGATCGATTTTAAGGTTGGCATTAACATCCTCATAAAGTCCATCACCATCCGGGTCTGATGGGACACAACCAATGTTAGGGAATGGCTTTAATCCTGGAATCAGCGTAGGTGTTACATTTCCTGTTGGAACCGGACATGGTGTTACTGGTGGTGTTGGAGTGACGGTAGGAGTAAGGGGGGTCAGATTTCCAGGCAATACTATTGTTTGGCCTGCCTGTGGATATGTAGTAATCGAACCTGAATACGGTATGTAACCACTCGAACTTACATTATACAATTTATACGGCGTTCCGGTTACATACACTGACACATTTAACTGTCCGTTATAGATTGTTCCTGGTTGAGTGAGGACGCCGTTGACATCAGTCAATAATACATTTGCACCTTCCACATTCGACTTGATAAGCAGATAACCAATATTTGATGATGGAGTCGGCGTAGGTGTAACAGGAGTAAGATTTCCTGGTAATACTACTGTCTGTCCTGCCTGCGGATATGCGGTAATATTGCTGGAAAAGGGTATGTAACCATTTGAACTGAGTCCATACATCTTATAGGGTGTTGCTGTCACGTAAACAGATATATTCAGTTCACCGCTCCTTATTGCGCCTGCCTGGCTTATGAGACCATTGACATCTGTTAATGTCACATTGGCCCCTTCTACATTAGACTTGATAAGGAGATAACCGATATTAGACGATATAGTAGGTGTAGGAGTTGGAGTAATGGGACTTAGGTTTCCTGTCAGGATTACAGTCTGACCTGCTTGAGGATATGGTGAAACCAAGCCCGAATACGGTATGTATCCATTCGCACTCACGCTATACAATTTATACGGGGTTCCGGTTACATACACTGACACATTTAACTGGCCATTATAGATTGTTCCAGCCTGAATCTGGACACCGTTGACATCAGTCAATAATACATTTGCACCTTCTACGTTCGACTTGAAGAGAAGATAACCAATATTCGATACTGGAGTCGGCGTAGGAGTTGGAGTAACTGGACTCAGGTTTCCGGTCAGTATTACTGTCTGACCTGCTTGTGGATACGGGGTAACCAAGCCTGAATACGGTATGTAACCATTCGCATTCACGATATAAGATGTATAAGGCGTTCCAGTTACATATACTGACACATTTAACTGGCCGTTACTGATTGTTCCTGCCTGAGTCAGAACCCCGTTAACATCAGTCAATAATACATTTGCACCTTCTACGTTCGACTTGAAGAGAAGATAACCGACATTAGAAGATATAGTGGGAGTGGGTGTTGGTGTGACTGGACTCAGATTTCCGGTCAATATTACTGTCTGACCTGCTTGTGGATACGGGGTAACCAAGCCTGAATACGGTATGTAACCATTCGCACTCACGATATATGATTTATATGGCGTTCCGGTTACATACACTGACACATTTAACTGGCCGTTATAGATTGTTCCAGCCTGAGTGAGAGCCCCGTTGACATCAGTCAATAATACATTGGCCCCTTCTACATTTGACTTGATAAGGAGATACCCGATATTAGAAGATATAGTGGGTGTAGGAGTTGGAGTTCTTGGAATCAGATTGGATTGTAAAATGATTGTCTGTCCGCTTGTTGGATAAGTCGTAATAGTCGCTGAATATGGAATATAACCCTGGGCTACAACAGTAAACAACTTATATGGTGTACCTGTGGTATAGACCGGAACTAAAAGAGAGCCATTCACTGTCACTCCTACATATCCCACGTGCCCGTTAACATCGGTGAAAGAGACTCCTGCTTGATCAACATTGGTTTTAACCTGATAGAATCCGATATTCGATTGAGTTGGAGTGGGAGTAACCGGAATCAGCTGTGCTGAAAGGGTAATTATTTCACCCACTTTGGGATATGTGGTTATATTACCGTTATACACGCGATAACCGGGTGCAGCGACACTATATGAAGCAAACGGGGTCGCAGTGACATAGACCGGAACCTTAAGTTGTCCGTTATTAATGACTCCCGAATAAGTGACAAATCCACTAACATCCGTAAAGAATACTCCTGCCCCATTTACATTACATTTAACGAGGTAGTAGCCAATTCCACTTGGAGTAGAAGTAGGTGTAGGAGTAGCAGGTGTAAGATTTGCAACTATTGTTACTGTTTGTCCTGCCTTGGGATATTGGGTTATACCGGCATTATATGCTTTATATCCGGCTGCAATTACTTCGACTTTTTTATAGAGTGAAGAAGAACGTAACGGGTCGACAGCTACAACCAGTTTATTATTGACAATTGTCCCTTCAAACTCCCTTTTTCCATTACTATCAATGAAATAAACAAGAGCCCCGTTCACATTACTTTGAATTAGGAAATAACCGAGTCCACCTACAGTAATAGTTGGTGTAGGGGTTAATGGAACAAGATTTGCAACTACTGTAACGGTCTCTCCTGTTTTTGGGTACTGTGTAATATCTGTATCAAAGACATTGTATCCTTCTTTTACAACTTCAATGGATTTGTAAACCTGATTCAGTGGGTCAACCGGAACTATAAGTTGACCATTTGCAGTGAGACCCATAAACTCACTATTCCCGGAAGAGTCATAAAACAAAACAATTCCGTTCTCGACATTGCTTTTGACAAGGAAATAACCCATTCCCCCGGGTGTAGGGGTAACCGGAACCATATTTGCAACAATTGTAACAGTTTCTCCTATTTTTGGATTTGTTCCAATGTCAGATTTATAATTGATATATCCGTCAGCTACTAAGTCAATTGTATTATAAGCTGTTTGCAATGGATCAATAGCAACAGTAAGTTCTCCGTCTTCTATAGTTCCCTCAAATTCTTTCTTGCCATTACTATCAGTGAAATAAACTAGAGCTCCATCGACATTACTTTGTACGAGGAAATAACCCATTCCTCCAGGTGTCGGGGTAGGGGTTGCTGGTGTGAGAGTAGCGGTAAGAGTTACAGTCTCACCTGATTTTGGATATTTTGTTATAGTGCCTTCAAATGGAGCATACCCGTCCGCAAAAACATCATATGATACCAAAGGAGTGGCGGTAGGATACACCGGGAAAGTCAGCTGTCCATTCTTTATGGCACCACCATAAGTTATCCAACCGTCTGCATCAATAAAATAGACATCTGCAGATTCAACATTGCATTTAACGAGGTAATACCCAAATCCACTCTGAGTTGGAGTTGTGGTTGGTTGTGTCGTTGGCTTTGTGGTTGGAAGCGGAGTGAGAGGTTTTAATACTGCATCGAATGTGTAATTTTTTCCGGTTTCTATTTTTGCATTGGTACTATAAGTCGTATACCCGCTTTTAACCCATCTAATCACATGATTTCCAGGTTCTATACCAAATAATTTGAGTGGTGTTGTGCCTATATAACGATCGTCCAATTGAACTGATACCTTATCAGGAACTGATGTGACAACAATTGTACCAGAACCCGCTGAGGTGACAGGTACACAAATCATTCCTAACAAGAGGAGGACAATTAATAACGCATTTCTGTCTACCATGGTCCCATCATCACGATATTTTTGAATACTGGAGAAATATTATCTTCAGGGTTTATAAGATCATTGGGTGAAGCAGGTCATTTACTGTCTATTTCCACAAAAAAGGAGAGATCAGATGGATGGTATTTATCAGGTTATGAAAAAAAGGTAATTGTATATCAGATCTTTCCAGAAAGACTAAACCTCATTTTTCATTGAGTTTATGATATTCTCAATTTTGTCAAAAATTTCAATTATTTTAGGGTCCATGGTAAGATCCCTTCCAAGAGATATATGTGAGGATAATTCCATCAATTTATTTTCAATACCGTTATCAGTTTTTTCTGGATTTTCAATTGGCAGCATATGATTATTTTCAGACTCTGTAATAATGCCTACAACTTCTGAAAGTTCGCTATTTCCTGAATAAAGGCCAAACCCATGTTCATATACCCACCTTTCCTCCCCTATAAATGTTCTTATTCTGTAGCGGACTGAAAAAGGAATTTTTTCGTTAAGAGATTTGTCAATCAACTGCTGTACAAAGGGACGGTCATCATCATGAATCAGCCAGGGATAAGGTATTCCAAGTTCTCCAGAGAGATCAGTACTGTTATATCCTGTAAGTGGTCCGCAACCCTCACTCACGAACTCAAATATCCCTTTTCTCCGCATCTTTGAAGTGTATAGCATCACAGGCATTTTTAATAAAAGTGCTTGTGCTTCGGATCTTTCAATGGCATCGGTTTCGCTTGCGCGTCTCCTTGCAACAGCAACTTCAAGCATATATCGAAGTTGGGCAAGTCTGAACTCAGCGATTCCCTCTTTCTCAAGATAGTAATCGGCTCCATGGTTAAGAGCTTCAATTACTACTTCCTGTCGGCCCTTACCAGTGTAAATTATAATGGGGGTTGTCCGGTCATATGAGCGGATTGTTTTTAAAAATTCAAGTCCGTCCATCTCAGGCATAAGATAATCACAAATTACAGCATCGAAGTGATAATGCCTTAAAATTTTTAATGCATCCTTTGCAGTGGTTGCGGTAGCGACTTTTATTCCGCCTCTCTTCTCAAGGTAGTTCTGCACAATAAACAAATCATTTTTATCATCGTCTATAAAAAGTGCAGATATCATTGTTACCAGGTTAAATTTCTAATTCCTTCAGATATACCTTGGTTTTTTGGAGAGAAGCTCATGAGTATAAAGTGGTCGGAACGGTTTACCCTCAATCTCTTTTTGTACTAATTCAACTAAATTTTCAACTGTAAAAGTTTCTTTATATGGTTTGTTTGGAGCTGACTTTCCTCTTATTGTCACTGTAAGATTATTATTCTCAACTTCTGAGTCTCCTATTACTACTACAAATGGGATCCAGTCCATCCCGGCATCACGAACCTTTTTCCCCATACTCTCATCACGATCGTCAAGATCCGCACGTATCCTTGAGTTATTAATTAAATTGCAAACCGTTTTAGCTTCATTAATATGACGTTCGCTCACCGGGACAATTCGGACCTGGACCGGAGAGAGCCAGGTGGGAAGCACAGGAACCTGAAGTGTCCCGCAATTTTCCAGTATCGCACAGATAACACGTTCGACACTGCCAGTCGGAGAACAGTGCAGAATTGGCGGGAAAACAGGCTCTCCATTTTCGCGATAGTACTTGATATCAAAACGGCGGGCACTTTCTACATCTATCTGGACCGTAGGGTTTTCAATTGGTCTGCCCTGCCCGTCGATGGCAGCGAGGTCAATTTTTGCAATCCAGTAATGGACACGCTCACTTAATATTTCTATCAGCACCGGGACTCCGGCTTTTACAACTAATTTTTTTACCCACTCTTCATTTTCTCTGAAAAAATCCTCAGTACTTCGAAATACTGCAACAAGAGCAGTTCCAAAATCTAGTCCCGTTTTCCATCCCATTTCAAGTTGTTCTTCAAAGCAGCTGAGTGATTCCTTCATGTCAAGACAGAGAGTGTGCATATCCGGCATAGTAAAAGCACGTAGACGTTTCAGCCCAATAACCTCGCCTTTCTGCTCATGGCGAAACGAATAGGTAGAAAGTTCGTACATCTTCATCGGAAGAGTATTTGGTGAGATGTGCATATCGCGCATTATTGAAAACATACCAAAACATGCTGCAAACCTGAGCATCATGCTCCTGTTTCCACTTTTAAACCTGTACTGGCGTTCACCAAACTTATCAGCATGCTCAAATATTGCTTTGTCAGACAGATCATACATAACAGGTGTTTCTACGGGCGTTGCTCCATAGGGGAGAAGAATTTGGAGGACGTAATCTGCAAGGAGGTCACGGATAAGCTTTCCTTTCGGAAGCCACCTCATATGACCCACATCACTTACCGGCTCGTAGTCTACAAGTTCTTTTTGCCGCATAATTGAGACATGGATCGGTTCCCCTCCAGGTGAAACCGGGACATTAAGTTCTTTTTTTAAGAGAGAGCCAAATGCACTATCATCCATATAGTTTTCAACGTCATCACGGGTCCCATCTGGTTTCATTACAAAAAAAGTATGGGTAACCTGACCTTTCTCAGTCTTAAGTGGGACATCATCAAGCGTAATGGACTTCGAAAGTTCAGAGAGCGGATGACCTTTGCATGACAATCTGAATGCTTTGTAATATCCAAAAGGTGCCCTTTTTACAAAAAAGTCACACTCCTTTAGCTCCTTTTCAAGAAGAACGAGGGCATCTTTTGCAATATCAGGACTTGCCAGATCACTTGAGAGGTGAGCATACGGGTAAATCATAATACGGTCAGTTTTGACTTTTCCCGCAGTTTCCTTAATCTCCAGTACAGCCCCGCTTATAATGCGGTTGATATCCACCTCATCCGGAGATTCCATTGCACAAAAAGCAACAAGAACCTCATCAAATGAATCTTTTTCTTTGTCCCACACCTCAGCAAGTTTTGTCTTCTTTTTCACTTCGTATTCAATAGAATCTGCATGTATAAGGAGAATTCGCATTATTTACCCTCAAAAACCTTTCTAATCTCTCAAATGTTTCAAACTCATCTGCTATATACCCTTCAATTCAGACTTTGGATTTTCGTGATACTTCGATAAGGTGGCTTGTCTCTGATCCATATATTTTGCATCTGCTTTCAGATTATACGGCTTTTCTGCCCTTTCTGTAGTATAAAAGACAATCTGGCCGATAGGCATCATCGCATATACACGGACAGGTCGCTGGTTTACATTGCACATTTCAAGTGTGATAGATCCCCGAAATCCTGCATCTATCCATCCACCAGTCTGGTGCAGTTCCACACCAAGGCGTGCGATGCTGCTTTTCCCTTCGATACTTGCGACAACATTATCCGGGAGTCTGATAACCTCGTAAGTTTCTGCAAGCAGGAATTTTCCAGGTTCAAGGACTATTGAGTCTGCTTTTATCTCCCTGGTATTTGATTTAACACTTACATTGCTATACGGGTCTATTATTTCGTCGCCTTGTTCATACCAGATGAAATGGTCCCCCAACCTGATATCAAGTGAATTTGGTTGGATAAGATGCTCATCATACGGATCTACTTCAATAAAACCGCGATTAATCCGGTCTTTTATCTGCCAGTCAACAAGGATCATAAGATATCATTCTCTATTCTCATCTCTGCTACTTTCTTTACTTTCAAATTTTCTTATTCGCGTAGAATCATACATCCCCCGGTTCCATGCATCACCCAGAATATTCCACTCCGAACGTCGCAAAAGGCCGTGTATCGTACTTGCTTCGCGTGTAGTAAGTCTTGCACGACCAAGTATGCGGCGCAGAAGGAGGAGTGTGTTCTCACGTTTATAGTCCGGGTGATTTATCAATGTGAGATATTGATCAAAGTGACGGTACAGATATTCCATGTCCTCTCTTGAGGCTACTTTGTATTCACCCCTCTCGAGGTTAGCTAACTCGTAACAGATAATTCCTACTGCATGTGACAGGTTAAGAATTGGATATATTTCGGAAGTCGGGATTGTGCAGATAATATCGCATCTGGCAACTTCATCGTTATTGAGCCCCCAGTTCTCTCTCCCAAAAAGGATTGCAATTCTGCAGTCAATCTTTGAAACACGATCACGTAGTTCACTGGGAGAATGAAAAGGCATTCTGATCGAATGACATACACTTTGTGATACCGTACCTGTCGTTGCGACTGCGAGAGATGAGCGGTCAAAAACTTCATCAAGGGAACATATCGTTGCATTTTCAAGTATATCCCTTGCATGTGATGCCCTCGCATATGCGTCATCTCCTATAGGGCAGGGATTAACGAGAGTTAGAGATTTAAAACCGAAATTTTTCAACACCCTGGCACAAAATCCAATATTTCCATCATAAAGTGGTGAAACGAGGACAAATTCTATATCTGGCATTCCATATATCACAAAACTGCTTTGACTGTGGCTTTCAGAACCTCAGCACCTTTTTCATATACTGCATTACCGACCACAATGGTATCGGCATATTTTGCCATAATTTCTGCCTTTTCTGATGAGTCGATTCCTCCACCATAATACAGAATAGAGTTAGTGATAGACTCAGATGCAGCTTTTACATGAGCCGGACTGCCAAATGTACCTGAATACTCAATATATACAATAGGGAACTTGAAATACCGGTCCGCAACTTCGGCATAGGATGCAACTTCAGCAGGGGTAAGGTCACACGTTGACTTTGTGACCTTTGCAACAGATGAATCGGAATTTAAAACAATGTATGCTTCAGGGATTATTTTATCCCATTCAACAGATTCCTGGAGGAGCCATTCTTTATGCTTTCCTACAATCCATCTGACATCATTTGAGTTTAAAACACTCGGTATAAACAGGTGATCGATTCCCTCAAAAATAACTCCTTCAGGGCCAGCCGGTTCAATTACAATAGGGAGACCATAATATTTTACCTGTTTAAAGAGTTGCAGCATATTCTCTTTCGTTACATTCAGGGTACCTGACAACATCAATGCATCAGTGCCGCTTGTTGCAATTATTTCACAGTCTTTTTCAGTGATCTTCTTATCCGGGTCAAGCTTCGTCACATGTGCCCAGTATTTCCAGTCTTTATCACTCATTATCCATTTGCTCCATAATTATGTAACTTTTAAATTTTTTACCGGCTTTAATCTCTGAATTTTTTTAACTTTTTCGACTGGAAGTCCTGTCAGACGGGAGACTTCGTCCGGGTCAGATTCACTTAAACTTTCACCATCAACTATTCCATTCCGATAAAGTTGTTCTATCATATAATCTTTTATACCGGATAATCCGAGGAGTTCTGCCTTTCCTTTTGTAAGTCTGTTAGAGGTATATTTCTGCGGCGGAATAATCCCCAGCCTTGAACAGATCATTTCCTGATGTTTCGAAACGGTTTCGGGTTTCACTCCGGATTTTAGTGATATATATGCAGAATTCAGTCTTCCAAAAAGATTGGGGTCATCAATACCCGCGAGCACATACTTTTTCTGGCTTATTGCAGGAATTCCTGCTTCTTTTAAGATCTCTTTATTTACAATCTCTTTTGCGGCAACTTGTAGTTTTTCTATCTCCTGGGCATTAAGTCCGGAGCCATTAAAATCGTTAAAACCAGCTGATGCTATCTCATGAACCCCATTAATATTTTTAAGTGCCAGGGCTTTAATCACTGAACCGTGGCTTCTCCCACGTTTGGGCGAAATTATCGAACGAACAAATTTTTTACAAATTGACCTGCGCCTGAGTTCAGCAAGTACTGCTTCTGCCTCGTTCATAATTTTCTTTGCATCTGATAATTTTAATCCTAGAATTTTTGAGAGTCTCTCAGGTTCATCCTGTGCTATATCATAAACCGAATAGAGATGGTTATCATGAAGTTTCTTGAGTAGATCATCTGTCATGGAAGGCATGAGAACGATACTCTCCTTGTTCCCTGCAATGTGCTGGCATAGCGGACATCCGAGGTCCCATGGCCTTGCTCCCTTTCTTACGAGTCTGATATGATTTAGTCCATGAATCGGGCATATTTCATCAGCCTTCAATGCATGCCCCCACATTGCCGAAGGAAGGCTGAAATTGAATTTACAGTCAGGATACCTTGAACATCCAACAAACTGGCTCATATTTCTCAACGTCCGGACTCGCAGATCCGCGCCGCAGACAACACATGGCCCAATCAGCATCTCTTCGATTGTACGATCCCTGATTTCTTCTCCTATCTCCTCATTATGTGATTCGAGTTCGTCAAAGACTTTATGCAACATCTCCCTGGACTCTTCAAGTACAACCTCCTTTTCTTGCTCACCTCCTTTTATCTGCTGCATATGTGCTTCAATAGTCCGGGTCATGTCAGGTTTTGTAATTGTGTCAGCATGACGTTCAAGCGACTCAGTTACAGCCATACCAACATTTGTAGGTTTTAAGGGATTTCCAACAACGTATTTTCTTGAAATAAGCTTTGCTATGACTTCATGCCTCGTACTTTTTGTTCCAAGACCCAGTTCTTCCATTCTCTGGATAAGTTTGCTTTGTGTATACCTGGGAGGGGGTTGAGTCTCCTTCTCTTCCACTTTTACTTCCCTGATTGGGAGGACTTCCCCTTCAACAAAGTGAGGCAGGACATGTTCAGTCGCTTCGCTGTACGGGTAAACTTTTCTCCAACCTGCACTCTCCTCTTGGGAACCTGTCATTGTGTAAGGTTCATTATTTGCATCCATATTGACTTTCAAGGTTCGCCAGACCGCATCAGGTGAAAGGGTTGCAAGGAACCGGCGTACTACAAGTTCGTAAACCTTCCAGCCCTCATCACCAAGGTCTTCTCTTGAAGCAATTCCAGACGGGTGAATAGGTGGGTGATCTGTACTTTGTTTCTTACCTCTGGTTGGTATATCCCTCTTGTTTTGCCTTACCCACCGTACATCTGCAGCAAACGGTCCCTTTTCAAGGGTTTTTAAGATCAAGTCGATATCAAGAGATGCAGGGTACACTGTATTGTCGGTTCTCGGGTATGAGATGTAACCATTCATATAGAGGTCTTCTGCTACTCTCATTGCACTTGCTGCACTCATTCCCAATCGTGATGCTGCAACTATGAATTGTGTTGTGTCAAACGGTGAGGGTGCCCGGTCCGTCCTTGTCCCTTCTTTCACAAGCGTGATTTTAAGTGGTTCCTTTGTACGTTCCTCTGCGAGAAGAACCGCTTTTTTCTCAAGAAACCTGCCTTCAGCATGTCGTGCCCATAACTCTTCACCTGCCTTTTCAGTACGCAGGTTAAGTTCCCAATATTTTTCAGGGTTAAATGCTTCTATTTCCTTTTCACGGTCCACAATCATTGCAAGCGTCGGACTCTGAACACGGCCGACAGACAGAATATTATGGCTCCCACGTCGGGCAGTTATGCTGATAAACCGGGTCAATGAAGCACCCCATATCAGGTCAATTACCTGACGTGCTTCACCGGCTCCGGCAAGTCTGAAATCAAGTTCAGTAGTTTCAGAAAAAGCATTCTTAATCTCAACAGGAGTTATTGCACTGAAACGTGCCCTGTCAACCTTCACCTTCCCGTTTGCGGAGCGGACTATCTCATATGCCTCTTTGCCGATGAGCTCTCCCTCAGTGTCAAAATCAGTGGCAATTGTTACAAGGTCTGCATTTTTTGAAAGTTTCCTAACAAGGGCAATAATGCGTTTTTCTATAGGTCTTTTGATAATTTCCGCGTCTATGAGAGTTCGTGGTCCCTTATCTTCGCTCCGCCAGTTGCGGTAACCTTCTATGAAATCTACTTCAACAACATGGCCTTTAAGCCCGATGGTTACAGTGTCTTTAAACTGATAAAGAGAGATACCATTCTCCTTTTTTGCGGCTACCTTCTCATTACCCGCGAGAATTTTCCCTATTCTCTGTGCTGCAATATTTTTCTCGGCTATTATGAGATGCATGAATTATCACTCATCCCCCGGGGATAGAGCCTGCTCAAGAAGTAAATTGATCTCCTGAGGATCACCTCTGCCTCTGATCTTCTTCATTACCTGTCCCACTAGAAAATTCATTGCTCCTTTCTTTCCGTTTTTAAGATCTTTTATAGCAGTTTTTTGCTCACTGATAACTTCCCCGACTGCCTTTGTTATTGCATCTCCGCCTGTTTTTCCTAGGTTCAGCCGGACTATACATTCATTTGGACTCTCGCAAATGCCACTATCTTTTATTTGGTCAAGAAGATTCCGAAGCACTTCAACCGCACTTTTTTCAGTTATTTTTCCAGCGTCAAGAATTGCAATAAGTTCAATAAAACGCTCATGCGGGACAGCTTGAACCGACATATTTCGATAGTATAGTTCGCCTAGCAGTGTATCCGCTACCCATGTTGCGCAAAGGACAGGATTTATCTTTGCAACCTTCTCATAGAACTCCGCTACTTTCAGATCACCAGTGAGGGTTTTTGCGTGGATTGGTGAACATGAGTATTGCTCAATAAACCTCTCTCTCCTTGCATCAGGCAGTTCAGGCAGCGAGATCTTCTCTGACCATTCCTTTACACGTAATGGAAGGAGGTCTGGTTCAGGGAAGTACCTGTAATCCTGTTCCATCTCCTTGCTTCGTGAAGAAGTTGTAACTCCACGGCCTTCAACAAAATGGCGTGTTTCACGGATGATTTTCTGACCGCGTCTGAGTGCATTCTTCTGTCGTGTGTATTCAAATGTTAGTGCTTTCTCAACCCCTTTGTAGGATGTGATATTTTTTACTTCAACTCTCTCACTGCCTTCTATTGAGATATTCGCATCAACACGCAAAGAGCCTTCTTTTTCGCTGTCAAAGACAGAGAGGTATTCAAGGGTTGCCCTGAGCTTCTGGAGATATCTTCGGGCTTCCTGCGGAGAACGAAGGTCTGGCTCGGTAACAATTTCAATTAAGGGAATTCCACTCCTATTGTAATCGACAAGTGTATACTTGGGTCTGTCAACACCACCTTTATGTACGAGCCTTCCAGGGTCTTCTTCCAGGTGAATTCGTGTAATACGAACTATTTTTTCCAGTCCCTCATCATCATCAATTGTTAATATACCTTTTAGCGCAAGAGGATGATCATATTGAGTAATCTGAAAACCCTTCGGGAGATCAGGATAAAAATAATTTTTTCTTGAAAATTCAGATTCCTCGCATATTTCGCACTTAAGAGATTTTGCTACCCTGATTGCATATTCAACAGCTTTTTTATTAATAGAGGGTAGTGATCCGGGAAGGCCGCTGCAGATTGGACATGAGTGTGTATTCGGACCATCATCACGGTAGTCCGTTGAACAGCCGCAGAAGAGCTTTGATTTTGTATCAAGTTGGCAGTGCACTTCAAGTCCGATTATCATATTCACGAGTTTACCCCCCCTGCTCATAGCAGTATGCAGTTTCTACAACCCTCTCATCCTCAAATGGTTTTCCAATAATCTGAAGTCCTACCGGAAGGCCATCTACTTTACCACATGGTATTGATATAGCCGGAAGCCCTGCGAGATTTGCGGGTACAGTTAGTATATCAGTAAGGTACATTTGAAGTGGATCGCTAATTTCACCCAGTTTGAATGCTACTACAGGCATTGTGGGGCCAATAATGAGATCAACATCCTTGAATATCCGCATGCAGTCATTTTTTACATTTTCTCTTGCAATCTGGGCCTTTGCATAATATTTACCATAATACCCTGAGGACAGTGCGAAAGTACCAAGCATAATTCTTCTTTTTACTTCCGTTCCAAATCCTTCGGTTCTCCTTTCAGAAAATGAATCGTGCCAGCTCAATTTTAAAGATGCTCCCGGGCCATAGCGGACACCATCGAACCTGGCAAGATTTGAACTGGCTTCACATGTACATGTCACATAATATGCGGCAAGAGCGTACTCAACTGAAGGCATCCGGCATGTAATTATCTCTGCCCCTTCTCCCTCGAACCATTTTATTGCATTCCAAACCACGGATGCAACGCTTGGGTCAACACCTTTACCAAAGAATTCTTCAGGAACACCTACACTAATACCATTTAATTCTCCATCACATCTGCAATGATATGGTTTGTTTATCATGGTAGGGTCGCGGGGGTCATATTCGGTAATTATTTCCATCAGTCGGGAGACTGACTTTACATCCTTTGCCATGGGTCCAATCTGTTCCAGAGAATTTGCATAAGCGATGAGTCCGTATCTTGAGACCCTGCCATAACTTGGTTTCAGTCCTGTTATTCCACAAAATGATGCAGGGCAGCGGATTGACCCCCCTGTATCTGAACCAAGGGCAAAAGGGACAATTCCTGCCGCGACAGCAGCTGCACTTCCACCGGACGAACCGCCAGGAACATGATCTGGATTACTGGGGTTCAATGTAGGTCCAAACGCACTATTTTCAGTAGTGGTACCCATACCAAACTCATCCATATTGGTTTTTCCGACAATTGCAGCACCTGCTTTTTTTAACAGAGTGATGACATGTGCGTCATAGGGTGGGATATAGCCGGTTAATATTCGTGAACCGCATGTGGTTTCTATGCCTTTTGTTGAGATATTGTCTTTTATTGCAATATTTTCACCATTCAGAGGACCAGTGGTATATTCAGTATCCCCGCATGTCTTTAGGAAAGCATGAAATTTGTCTTCCGGGTTAAAGTGAGTGATTTTTGTCATCACATCACCTTAGGGGCTTTAAAGAAACCTTCTTCTTTTTCAGATGCATTTGCAAGAAGTTCTTCCTGGGGCAGTGAATGCGTAACTTCATCCTCACGGAAATTATTGCACCGATCTGTCCTTTCATTTGTTACACCCTCCACACAGTCAAGGGTATCAAAATATTCAAGGATTGTATTAAACTGTGAAGTGAATTTTTTTAATTCACCACTTGTTACTGTAACATCCGCAAGTTCGGCTATATGCCGTACATCATTCTCATCAATCATGTGACTCGGTTCTCAACTTATGTACGTAGTCTTTTAGAGACGTATTATAACCCTTATCTCGTGCCATCTTTTTTAGTACTTTTATTACGCCTGTCCCGTACTGCATGGCTTTCTTCTCATACCAGGCAATTTCAGGTGGGATATAGTGCTCTGCCACCTTTCGAAGAGGAACTTTTCTAACCCCTGACTTTATCTTTTCATAAGCAGGTATGGCATGTGCAGCGCAGACAACACGGTGGTCAAGATATGGCATCGAGAAATACACATTGTGGAGCGCAGCTGTACGCTGGTCTCTTGCTACCTGGATTGCAAGACCATGAAAATCTTTTTTTAAGTCTTCTTCGAGGTCATTTGAAACAAGATAACGTGAGTACCCTCCAAAAAGCTCATCTGCACCCTGACCACAGAGGACCCTGCCGTATCCCTGCTCATGTGCCCATTCTGCTATGCAGTACTGCGTTGTTGCTATTGAAGCTTCGACCGGATTTGCTACAGGAATGAATTCAATTATCGAAAAAAAAGCGTCCGCGATTTTTTGAGGCGAAAGCTCTACAAAGTCACACGATAGAGAAAGCATATCAGCTGCTATCTTTGCCCTTTTTAGATCATGTGAGTCTTTAAGGCCAACACTTACACACGGAATGCGCGCAAGAGAGGCAATTAGCGATGAGTCGACACCACCTGAAAGGGCCATAACTCCTTCATCAGAACGGAGAGCCACAGAAATGCAGATTGCCTTATCAAGAGGGTGTTCTTCGCAATCCGGCCTGATATCCCCTTTTACTTCCCCATTACATTCTATAACTCCAGGTGGTAAATCGGCATAATACACTCCATACTTATCACGAGCTCGGCAATCTTCCCACCGGATATAAAATTCCCCAGCAAACGAAGAGACCATTTCAGGAGTCTCCCGGATAATTTCGTCCAGTTTCTGACCTGAAATTTTTATTCCGTCTATTTCGACCCACCCAGAGATCTCCATAGATAGATTTTCATCTGGCATCGTTGAGATAACTTCGTACGTTGCATGAAAGAACTTGCAATAGCCTCATATATTTTTCTGGATTGAGAACGAGTATATATTGGAGCGAGGGTAGGCAAGCTTGGCCAAAACCACCGGACTTAAGATCCGGCCTCGAAGGAGTTCGTGGGTTCGAATCCCATCCCTCGCATAAAAAAAAAGACAATAATAATTGAATTATTTAAATGAGCAGGGCGGTTTTTAGCAGGCAGCACAAGGAAGTCCTCGACTCTCTTCTATTGCAAATTCCAGGGGTGGTTTCCGGCACTATGTTTGGTTACCCGGCCTACTATATCGACAGGAAACTGTTTGCCTGTATCTACGGTGAGGGGGTTGGCATTAAAGTTCCAAAAGATTTTGCAGATTCATTGGTTGACCAGGAAGGAATTATTCGCTTTCAGCCGATGGGTAGGAAAACTATGAAAGAATGGATCCAAATTAACCGGGAACGGTCAGAGGATTACGAGGGAGATATGGAAATCCTGAGAGTTTCAATTGAATATGTCTCATCAATAGTGAAGTAGTGGACCGCTAAATTAATCAACCGGGCGTTAAGGTCAGGATTTTCAGAAAAATTATTTAGTAAACCTAAAAGTTTTAAAGAATATTAATTTTCCCTTTTTTTATTATACTTTTAATATGTTGTATGTTATGACTATAAATGTTACAACAATAAATCCTGAAAACGAGAATTGATGGGCGTATTCAGATTTGAAAATAAATATTCTGCACCTACAAAACAACAACGCGAACGATATATGACGGGTGAGACCGAAGAGCACCTCTTTGGCCCGGATGAAAAGGTGATGCTGATAATATACGATGAAGCCGCATACCTCAAGGATGACATAGATGGAGTCAGGATCCTATTTACAGGAGAAAAAGACAAACAGAAAGTGTACGACGAGGTAAGGAGAATCCTTGAATATCACGACGTAAAGGATGATAACCAGAGTTCAATTTAGACCGGGATATTATCACATCATAAAAATTTCAATCACTAGTGCATGAACCGGTAATTTCCTTCAGGTACAAACATTTCAAATTTTGCACCTGTACCACATTCACCCGTTTCTTTTATAGTAATACGTGTAACATCCAGGATCTCCTTAGCAAGGAAAAGACCTCCTCCTTTCCTCTCACCATATTCCCTCTCAAAGATATTTTTCTTATTTTCAGACGGAATGCCCTCACCGTCATCAGAAAAAATAAGCACGAGACCTTCACTATCTTTAGTGTAGGTAAAGGTGATCTCTGTAGCTTTTACTCCAAATTTAATGACGTTCTCTGCAAGCACAAGAAATGCAGTTTCTAGAAGCGGATCAGCATAAATTTCCAGTTTATTTAAACTAACTTTCTTTTTAATATTGGATAGGTCAATATGTGATATTGCAAAGAGAAAAACCTGCATCACATTCTGCCATATAGGAGGGTTCATCCCAAGGTCCTGAAATTTTTTTGCAAACTGGAGTGAATGGTTTATCCTTTGTACAGTTTCCAAATCCCTTTCAAACATATTAATAAGATTTGAGTCATTGAGCATCTGTTTTTCAAGATTTAAATAGCCGGATAGACAGAATACGGCATTCTGAATATCCTGAAATGTAACTGTATTAAAGACGTTCAGCTTTTTCCTGGCTTGTGCGAGTGCTTCCTGACTTTTTATGAGTTCATTAAAGTTATTTCGAATCAGCTCTTCTTTTGCAGCGAGCTGTTCATATGCTGACCGAAGTTCGCTTTGGGTTCCAATAAGATCACTATCAGTCTTTTCATGTTGCATAATTTCGTTTTTTAGTGCGGCATTTGCATGCATTAATTCGTCTGTACGGACATTGATGCGTTCTTCAAGATATTTATTCGATTTCTGAAGTTCTCTCTCCAAACGGCTTATCTTTAGGTGGGTACTTATTCTGACCAGGAGCTCCTGAGGCTCAACAGGCTTCATAACATAGTCAATGGCTCCTGTTTCAAAAGCTTTGACTTTATCCAGAGTATCGGTTAATGCAGACATAAATATTATTGGAATTTCACTGAACCGTTCAATTTTTTTTATTTGAGCACATGTCTCATATCCATTCATGTCATGCATCATTATGTCAAGGAGGATAAGGTCCGGTGTCTCTGATATAACCCTTTCAAGTGCCACTTTCCCATTTTTTGCAATACGGACCTGATATCCTGCCTCCTTTAAAACAGTTCGGATAAGACTGATAGAAGCGGGAGTATCATCCACGATAAGGATTAATCCTTTGTTCTCATTATTTTCTTCCATCTTTCCTCTCCATCATCTTTTGTATGTAAATGATAATTCCGTCATCATTATAGGTTAGAGCATACTGTTCAATCTGCCTGCAGAATGGTTCATAGGTTTTATCTTTATTTCTTAGTCCTGAAATAAGCTCTTCTAATTCATCATAGTCACCCGACTTAACCGATTCTATAATGGATTTTAGAGTTTCAGGTGGTGGAAGAATAACTTGAAGTTCCTCATTATCAATTTTTTCTTTGTCCTCATAAATTGACTCAGTCTTCCATTCAATTCCGAGATGGTTTTTTATCGTTTCAATTACAACTTCGGTCTGAATTGGTTTTGTAACAAATTCATCGCATACTGACATCAAATCTTTTTTATTGTCTTCTTTCAGTTTATTATTTATAATACCGATAATTTTAAGTTTTGTTAACTCAGGATAGTTTCTAAGTTCTCGTGTTAGTTCAATACTATCTGTTTCAGGTAACTCAAAATCCAGAAGAATCAGGTCAGGGTGTTCCAATAAAGAAGTGTCTATTATAGACGACTTACTGTTAGCAATTGATAAGGAAAAACCGATAGGTTCGAAGATAGAACGAAGCCAGCCGCAAGTAAAGATATCATCTATTGCTAACAGAATCTTTTTCTGCCCCCCCCAGTATCCGGTTATTTCAAGCCCGGATAATACACGAGAGATCTCTTCAAGAGAGGGAGGTAATTTAATCCTGACAAAAAAGCAGCTTCCTAATCCCGGCTTACTTCTCACACCAATCTGACCCTGCATCAATTCAACCAGATGTTTAGTTATTGAGAGTCCAAGACCAGTTCCTTCAATATATCTTGAAGGTGAGGTAATGTGGGTAAATGGTTCAAATATTAGATCTTGCTTGTCAGATTCTATCCCGATACCGGTATCTTCAACTATAAAAGAAAGACAACTGGATTTTTCATTATAATGAACCCTTATTGTAACTTTTCCTTCATTAGTATATTTAATCGCATTTGAAATAAGGTTGAGAATTATCTGTTTAAATTTACGTTCATCTCCATCCACAAGCTGAGGAAGGTTAATCGGGGGCTCATATAACAATAACAGATTTTTCTCTTCAGCTTTTACCCGGTTCATTCTCACAATCTGAAGAATAGCATAAGCAGGGTTAAATGGGGCCACAAGAAGGTCCAATTTTTTTGCTTCGATTCTTCCAAGGTCAAGCAGGTCGTTAATAACTGTCAGGAGATGCTGGCCACTTGAGTGAATTATTTTCAGTTGATTCTTCTGTTCTTTTGTAAGGTTCTTCCCATTTAAAAGAATGGATGCATAGCCGAGAATGGCATTTAAAGGAGTCCTGAGTTCATGGCTCATAAGTGACAAAAAATCACTTTTTGCCCGGTTTGCAGTTTCTGCTTGATTTTTTGCAAATTCAAGTTCAATTGTACGTCTCTTTACGAGATCTTCAAGATTGTCGCGATATTTCTTCAGTTCAATTTCTGAACGCTTACGTTCAGTAATATCAAGAATTGAAGTTGTCACTCCACCATTTGGATCGTTCTTATCAAAAAGGACATGTGAGACCAGGGCATTAATAACAACTCCGTCCTTTCTTAAAATATTCGCTTCGATAACACCAATGCCATCAGTGTTCATTTGGGTATATAAATCCCTGCCTACCCGGTTGAATTCCTTTTCATCCGGATATATAATCCTGGTAATCTGCCCGATAAGTTCATTCTCTGAATACCCTGTTATTTTTGTTAATGCATGATTTACCTTGTAAAACACTCTCTCTTTTATCAGGCCTACTCCAACCGGGGTGGCTTCAAACATGCTCCTGAGCATTGATTCATTTTCGCGCAATTGAACTTCGTTCTGTTCCATTGCAGCATAATTATCTCTTAGTTTCTCTTCCACAGCTGACAGATGTTCATATGCAGCATGTAATTCCTGATTTCTCTGAGTCAGGTCACTTGTTTTACGGCGTACCTCTTTTTCCAGCCAGACATTAAAAAAAATAGATAAAACCACGAGTGAGGCAATTACAAAGATTATCCAGTAGACATAAGATGGAATTTCCCAGTTCGACTTTTCGCCAAACCATTTTTGAATAGTTTTACTATAGAATGATGACGGATTCGATTTTCCAGATTTAAGATAATTATCGATAGCAACTAAAAGATCGGCATTTTTTCCTTTTGGGACTGCAAAACCCAGTGCATTAGGATTAAACATCACTGATGTCTTTGGCAGGTCATATTTATCAGAATATATCTGGCCCGACATTCTTCCGGTAACGAGTGCATCTGCGGAACCTTTTTTAACACTTTGGAAGGCTTGATCAAGAGAAGAGAATTCTTCGTATTCAGGATGCACATTAAATTTTTTAGCGTTGTCTTTCAGGGCTTCGCCGTTTACATCACCTTTTACAAGGCTGATCTTCTTCCCTTCAAGATCCAGTAATGACTGTATTGACCCCGGGTCGGCTGCATAAATCTGAGCCCATGAAGAGAGAGCACTTTCCGTAGTAAAATCATAGGTCCCTTCCCTTTCAGGAGTCTTTGTAAGATCAAGACCGAGATCTATTGAGCCATCTGATAACCATTTAAGGACGTCCTGGAGTGAACCAGGAACATAAGTTATCTTCCAGCGCTCCTTTCCGGCAATATCCTCGATGAGGTCAATAAAAAAACCTTCAGGTTTGCCATTATCTGATATGTATACCGATGGACTATAATTAAAAACACCTACACGAATATTTTTTTCTGCAGATGCATGCATTGAACAGATAAACAGTAAAAAAATTAAAGATAAAATTGCTATTTTATTTGTACAAATCAATTTCATTTTATCATTGGTCCCATCAAGTTATTCTTTATATGAATATGCTGTTATGACCGTCCAATTAAATATAAAGATCCTAATTGTAATACTTATTGAGTTTAAGATAAATTTTTTCCCATGAAAAACACTTACTTAAAAAAAAAAGACAAAAAAGTTAGTGATTCTGGCAGGTAGATAAAATCGTGGCTGAATTTCCAATAGTCCCATATAAATGTGCATATTGTAATGGTTCGGGTTTAATCAGGGGAAAAATGCAGGGAAGTAAGAGTGATTGTCCAGGTTGTGGTGGAGTAGGTTACAAAAATGGTCAGTCTGGCGCAAAGATATGCATTGCGTGCAAAGGGCTAGGCAGGGAAAGATTAGGGCTCACCCAACCCCAACCATGCACAACATGTAATGGATTGGGATGGATAATACCAGACGAGTAAGTTACAGGTAAAATCTAATTCAATTTTTGCTGACCTAAAAAAACTCTAAAAATTTATTATTTTGAGGACTGAAGTTCTTGCTCCTTTTTCAGTTCTGCTAAAAGTGGAAAGAGCGTTCCTGTATTAATACTCCTTTTTGTTAGTGCTATAAGTCGATGGACATAACGTATATGAGCTAACTGAAATCCGACAATAAGTCCAAAGAAAAGCGTAACAATTGCCACCATACTGAATGCAATAAGATTAGCCATATAATTCTCCTTTATGATTCCTTCTCCATCTCTTCAAGAACAGGGATTATCGACTCAACCTGCTCACACGCTTCGCTAACCACAATAAATCTTTTTCGATAATGCCTTTTCATTACTCCATACCCCAGTCCCAGCCCGATAACAAATGAAATAAATCCTATTAAAAGGTAAATTACCAGGTCAAAAATATATTCATCCATTAGACCAAATCACCCATGTGCAATAGTGACTAATTGACATTCAATGATAAAACGGTATTGAAACATTATTGTCTTCACTGACTCTATGCTTTAGTATTGGAAAAATGGTATGAACTTACTATCTGTTACAAATAGCATTCAGGCATCAGAAGACGCACTCTTTCACCCATTACGGCACCAATCATGGCGAGAGCAATCCTGGTATTCCCACTTGTAGGCTCGATAATGATACGGTTTTTCTTCAGTAATCCCTCAGATTGAGCTTTTCTAAACATATAGAGTGCAGCGCGGTCCTTTATTGAACCACCTGGATTAGCCCCTTCAAGTTTGGCATAAATCCTTACTTCATTGGATATATCGAAGTGAGAGATTTCAACAAGGGGTGTATTTCCTATAATCTCAAGAAGAGTAAAGGAGTGCATATCACACTTAATCCGGAAATAATTTTTTTCTAATCCTGTACATGTTTTATTATGAAAGACGGAAAATAAATATTAGATATCTGGGCCTGTGGCTTAGTCTGGACAGAGCGCCGGGCTTCTAACCCGGACGTCGAGGGTTCAAATCCCTCCAGGCCCGTCATTTTTTAAAAAAACAGAAGATTAACTCACGTCTACTATCTGCACATCTTCAATATTATGCTGTCTGCTTGCAAGTTTTTTTACTTTGAAGATGTTTTTCCCTTCCTTTCCAATTGCAAGTCCTTTATCTTCATCACGGACACCAATGTTTACTGATTGGACACTATCTGTTTCAATAAAGTCTATTGATGCTACCTGGGCTGGAAGAAAACAATTCCTGATAAATTGTACCGGATCCTTTGAATACTCAACTACCTCAATGCGCTTGCCTATCATATCACTCGCTTTCTTAATACTGGATCCCTTTTTACCAATAGCTTTCCCCATCTCGCCCGGATTTACTACAAAGATAATTCTTTCATTTTTTTCATCGATAACACAATCACGTGAAGAAGCTCCTGTAATCCTCTCGAATTTTGCAATAAGAGAGAGGTCTTCCTCGTTTAAGACTATATCACCCATTTCATGCCCTCTTTAGGGAGAGGATATCTGATTCACCGGGTTCCACCACGGCAAGTGCACTCACAAGAAAAGGTTTTCCACATGCCTTTCCAAGTTGAACGCTTGATCCTTCATATGTATAAACAAAAACGTCTTCTTTCTGCTTCAGCGAGGAGACAAAGTCCCCGGGACAGTTCTTTGCTACTACTACTATCTGCGCTTTTCCGTCTTTGACAGAATCAGTGGTGCTCTTCTGTCCAAGACAGACCTTTCCTGTCTTTAATGCTCTTCTGAGCGATGCATCAAAATCCATAATATAATCACATTTTTTTAATGGTCGTGGAGTCTTTACGCAGGCACAACGTTTCCTTCACCTGCAAGCCTTTCTTCATTAGAGATCTGACTTTTCGATTCGTCCGGACCGATTGGTCTTTCGTCTACATCACAGTTAGGCTTTTTTTCGCCAGAAAACGGTACCTTTATTTGCCTGGCAATCAGTTTTACATCGCCGGTACCAAGCTGAATCGGCTGACCTACAATAACATTTTCAGTGACACCATTGAGTTCGTCTACTTCGTTTGTGACTGCGGCATCAAGCAGATGGTTGACAGTAACTTCAAATGCAGCCCTTGAAAGGACACTCTCTTTCTCACCTGCAATTCCATGACGGCCTATCTGTTTAACTTCGCCATCCATGCACATCATATCTGCGACAAGCATAAGGTGACGCACATCAACAAGGATACCTTGTTCTTTCAGGGTATCAAGAGCCTCATTAATAATAGCCCTACGAGCTGCCTCAATTCCGAGAACCGACGCTATCTCACTGATATTGTTAGTTCGTGTCCTAGTTGTGTCTACTCCTTCCACTTCAAATACGTCTTTTAGGTTAGAGCCTTCGGTATATAGGATATACTCTCCCCCTTCCTTTCTTACAACTACACGTTCAATATCGTCAAGCCCCTGAACGATGACGTTACGCACATGTTCAGCAAGATGGAAGAGATTCTGATAGCTCTCACGGTCTTTTGGCAGGAATATAAGTTCGCCCGAATCAATATCGCTTGTAGGTGGGTCTTCAAAATCGCGATAATGTCGTTTGTCTTTTATCTTTTTGGGAGCGGTCTCAACAATTGTTTCAAGCGAAATTTTTCGTTTATCACAAACAGCTTTATTCAGATGTACAATCACCTGCATATTTTCCATATCAATTGTGATATCGCCAAATTCATGCAGGGGAGCCGCTTCTATCTGCCAGCTTACCTCTCTTGCCTTGTCTCTGTCACCCCTGTACTCATCGTTAAGGAAGACAGTCATGGTGGGGGTAGAGGGCTCTTTCCTTGCATCCATAATCTCTATGAGGCGTGGAAGTCCAAGTGTTACGTTAATTTCGGCTACACCCGCATAGTGGAACGTACGCATCGTCATCTGTGTCCCAGGTTCACCAATTGACTGTGCAGCTATAACTCCTACTGCCTCACACGGTTCAATTCTGGTGCGCTGGTACTCATCATTGGTCCTTAAAAGGATTTCATCAAATTGTGCATCTGAATAGTCTTTCCCTTCAAGTTTATCGATAAGCTGCTCTTTTGTTTTTGGAGGTATCTGTGTTTCCTGTATTGCGTTTAAGTGTTCAGGTTTCATCGTGCCTCTGCCTCTTCACTTGCTTTCTCTTTCAGAACAGCTTCTACTATCGCGGTTACATCAACAGGCTCACCAAAACTGGACTTCATTGGGTCAGTACCGTCCTCCCCATACCTGAACTGAATAATACGGCCGCCAGTGGTCCTAACTGTCTCGTCATATGCTACCTTTAAGTCCTGCAGTGCATTGATCATTCTACGCTGCAGATAACCGCTTTGGGACGTCCTGACTGCAGTGTCAACAAGACCTTCACGACCACCGATTGCGTGGAAAAAAAACTCAGTCGGATTCAGTCCACCTTTGTAACTATGTGAAATAAATCCATGTGCTGCCGATCCACGTTCCTGTTTGCGGAAATGGGGGAGTGTACGTTCATCATATCCTCGCATTATACGCTCACCTCGCACAGACTGCTGACCTACACAACCTGCCATCTGTGTCAGGTTGAGCATTGAACCTCTCGCACCGCTTCTTGCCATAAGAACTGCACTATTCTCAAGTCCGAGGTGCTGTTCTGCTATTTTTCCGGTCTCATCCCTGGCCTTCCCAAGAACCTGCATAATCTGCATTTCAAGAGTCTCCTCTGCAGTACGCCCTGGCATGGGTTCAAGTTCTCCTTCAAGAAAGATTTTTATCCTGCGGTCGACATCGTTCTCAGCATATGTAAGTTTCTCTTCGATCTGCCTGTGTTCCGCATGAGTCAGGTCTTCATCGTCTATCCCAAACGAGAATCCGTCAATCATGATAGAACGGATAGAGAGTTTTGTAAAACAGTCAATAAAGTTCGAGGCATTCCGCATATCATAGAGACGGATAATACGATGAAGGATTTGACCATCAAATGCTCCTATTGCCTTTTTATCAATAGTCCCGCTGATAAGGTCTCCATTAATTATCTTTACATATGCATCCCTTTCGCACTCCTCCTTACTGCAGGTGGTGCAGTTCTGGCAGGAACTGGCTTTAAAGACCATATTCAAATCTTTGGGCAGAATTATTGAAAAAATCTGTTTATTAGTCCAATACTCTATCCCATTCTCAACCTTATCCGGTTCCGGGAGTGTGTCAAAATCATAGTCCTGTAAAAGATAGACCACGTCGTCTTTTTTGAACCACCTTGTTTTATTGGTGAGCATAAAAATACCCGATATATGGTCATGGATCCCTCCAATAATCGGTCCACCAAACCTGGGCGAGAGAATATTTTCCTGAACACTTACCAGCAGTGCTGCTTCAGCCCGTGCTTCTTCAGTCTGCGGAACGTGAAGATTCATCTCGTCGCCATCAAAATCGGCATTGTAAGGGGGACAAACGGCAGGGTTAAGTCTGAATGTTTTTCCGTCCATGACCTTAATACGATGTCCCATGATGCTCATTCTGTGTAATGAAGGCTGACGATTGAATAGAACTATATCTCCATCTCTCAGATGGCGTTCAACCACATAACCAGTCCCGGGTTCAATCATCTCGGTGACAGTCTCAAGATTTCCATCTGCAAGCTTGATCCTTCGTTTATCAGGTCTGATTACGTAATTAGCTCCACAAGGATGCTTGAGAGTAGGCCTGTCAGGGCCTGCAAGCACCATTGTTTTTAATTCCTCCATATTCTGGTGTGTTACCCGGACCGGAATTGACATCTCGTTTGCAATAGCAAGTGGGACGCCTACTTCACCCACGCTAAGATGTGGATCCGGAGAGATCACTGTACGAGCAGAAAAATTTACTCTTTTCCCTGAGAGAGAACCTCTAAACCGGCCGTCTTTTCCTTTAAGACGCTGTGAAAGGGTCTTTAACGGGCGACCACTCCGGTGACGGGCAGGAGGACAGCCTGCAACCTCATTATCGAGGTAAGTCGTGACATGGTACTGAAGAAGTTCCCAGAGATCTTCGATAATCAACTGAGGAGCTCCTGCATCCTGGTTCTCTTTGAAACGCTGGTTAATCCTTATAATATCAACAAGTTTGTGAGTCAGATCATCCTCTGAACGCTGGCCGTTTTCAAGGATGATCGAAGGGCGCATCGTAACAGGCGGAACTGGGAGAACGGTTGAAATAGTCCATTCCGGGCGGGCTATATCAGGGTTGAGTCCGAGTGCTTTGAGTTCATAACTGTAATCAACACCGGTTTTTGGATCTCTCACTCCAATGCGCTCTAATCGTGCCCTTATATCAGCGGGTGTCAGTTTATGCTCTATCTTTTTTCCTTCTTCGATACTCACTTCAGAGAAAGTCGTCGGTTTTTCAAAGTTTATTTTGAACTGGGGAGCTCCGCAATGTGGACAATCCCTCTCTTTTTTGACATCTTTTTCAGTAAGGATGTCACCTGTCAGGTCGTCTTCAGTTCCAACAACTTTTTCCACTTCATTTGGTGAAAGGAGAAGCCTGCCACAATTTCTACAAAAAACTCTCAGTAATTTTCTGATAAGCCGGGTATAACCCACATGGATAACTGGTTTAGCAAGTTCAATATGTCCAAAGTGACCAGGACAATCACTGGCTTTCTGGTCGCAGGTTTTGCACCTTAACCCGGGATCAATCACACCAAGGTGGAGGTCCATAAGGCCCTGTGGATATGGAAATCCATCATCATCGTAAGTATCGGCCCATATTATCTTCCGGACACTCATAGTCCGGATCTCTTTTGGGGAAAGAAGACCAAAATCTATCTTTCCCACTCGTTTTGGACTTGGCATTTTATTTCCTCCCCTTAAACCACATCTTCGAGTTTCAGTCTCGGGGCAATATTCATGCTCTTCATTTCATCGAGGAGGAGTTTGAAGGCATAACTCATCTCGACAGAGTAGATATCTGTATCGCTCCCACATGCAAGGCACCGGGTCGTATTTTGCTTTCTGTCAAGCATTGCTATCATACCGCACTTTGCACAGACGTACTGCATGACTTTGTCAGATTCATCAAGCAGACGCTCTTTTAAGGCCATCGCAGCTCCATGGCCTATCATCACATCACGTTCCATCTCTCCGAACCGCAGACCCCCTTCCCTGGCCCTTCCTTCTGTCGGCTGCCGTGTCAGAACCTGAACCGGTCCACGGGAACGGGCATGCATTTTTGATGAGACCATGTGATACAGTTTCTGATAATAAATAACTCCAAGATATATGTCGGCTTTAAACTGTTTCCCTGTAATACCATCGTACATTACTTCGCGGCCAGTATGGGAGAAACCCAGTTTCTTCAGATCTGAACGTAGATCCTCCTCTTTTTCACCTGCAAACGCAGTACTATTGATTCTTCGGCCTTCAAGGGAACCTACTTTTCCACCAAGCATTTCAAGCATATGACCTACTGTCATCCGGCTTGGAATTGCATGGGGATTAATAATTATATCAGGGTTTAGACCGTTTTCAGTAAAAGGCATATCGTATGGCGGACAGATAAGCCCGATTACTCCTTTCTGTCCATGCCTTGAGGCAAATTTATCACCGATTTCAGGGATTCTTAAGTCCCTCGTCCTTACTTTTACGAGACGGGAACTGTTCTCACCTTCTGTTATAATGACTGTATCAACAATACCATGTTCATTACTCCGCATGGTTACAGACGTGTCTCTCCTTTTCTCTACTGTAATAAGGTCTCCGGAAGGTTCTTCAAGAAATCTAGGTGGGGAAGTTTTACCGATAAGAACATCTTTCTCTTTAACAACTGTCTCTGGATTTATTACACCGTCATCATCCAGGTTCTGATAATACTCGGCTCCATGAGCTCCAATGACTTCTTCGTCAGGGATTTGGATCTTGTCGATCTGGCCTCCAGGATATCTCCGTTCTTCTCCTTCATATGTCCTGAAAAAATGTGAACGGCCTAATCCTCTTTCAATCGAGGCTTTATTAAAAATAAGGGCATCTTCTATGTTATAACCCTCAAATGAGATGATTGCAACCACAAAATTCTGGCCTGCAGGCCTGTCATCAGAACCAATAACTTCTGATGTCTGTGTATGCACGAGAGGTTTCTGGACATAATGTAATAGATGACCACGTGTATCAGGCCTGAGTTTCATGTTAACTGATGAAAGACCAAGAGCCTGCTTGACCATTCCTGCTCCCATCGTGACACGGGGACTTGCGTTGTGCTCTGGGAAAGGAACATGCGCAGCTGAAATGCCAAGTATAAGGGAGGGGTCTATCTCTAGGTGTGTGTGGTCCGGAGTGATATCCTCAGGGTTAATCGCGATAAGCAGATCTTCCTCTTCTTCAGCATCAATAAATTCGATCTGCCCTTTCTTGACAAGGTCATTGAAATGCAATTCCTTCTTTCGGAGTTTAGCTATTTCATCATCGGATATGGTTACTTTTCCGCCTGTTACTACAATAAGCGGCCTTCTCGCCCTTCCACGGTCGGTATTTACAATAACGTCACCATTGAAGGTTTTATGAGAGACATTCACCTCAAATGACAACTCACCTTTACGCCGCATCTCCCTGACTTTTGAAGCTAACTGGACTGGGTTATCCACAAGTCCAATTAGTGCTCCATCAACAAAGACCCTCGATTTTTTCTGAATCACTGTGATTCACTCCCGATTTTATCGACTCCCAGACGGTAAAGCATACGTGGAACTTCCTCTTCATCCATTACTCCTTTGCTGATCTCAACCATCTGGGCGAAATTTTTCACAAGACCACAATTCGGTCCTTCTGGTGTTTCGCTTGGACATATTCTGCCCCACTGTGTAGGGTGAAGATCACGGGCTTCAAAGTGTGGCTGTGAACGCGAAAGTGGAGAAATTACTCTTCGTAAGTGGGAGAGTACACTCATATGGTCGACACGATCAAGAAGTTGTGAAACACCTGTCCTACCCCCTACCCAGTTTCCTGTTGCAAGAGGATGCAGCAGGCGTTCAGTCAGGACATCTGCTCTGACTGCAGTCGAGATCGAAAGGTCACGGTGCCTCATGCTTGCTCGTTCAAGTTGATATTTAATATCACGGGTAAGCCTGTTTAATGAGATACGGAAGAGATCTTCCATGAGGTCCCCGGCAAGTTTAAGTCTCTTGTTAGAATAGTGATCTTTGTCATCTATCCTGCGTTTATCAAGAACAAGATCAAAACAGGCTTCTGCCATTCTACCAAGGAAGTGAGCTTTAGCAAGCCTTACACCTTCAACTGTTGATCGGTAATCAGGATCACCTTCTTTGAGAGTTGGCGGCATGAGGTAATTAAGATGGGGAAGGAGATAATTATCAAGAACAAATTCTGACCTTTTGCGCTGGTAGTCCTTTGTCTGGTTGGGTGCCAGTTTTTTTCCGACATACATGACCCCAAGTTCAATTTTCTTTAAATCATCAAGGTCATTTAAGTCTTCTCTCTTATTCTCATCTTTCATTGATTTGTAAGTCTCTTCCAGGTTCTGGATCATGAACCGCAGAATATCTTCATCTGTGGATACAGCATTGACTATATCCTGATCTGTAGTCATTCCAAGTGCCCAGATGAGATCAACAAATCTAAGATGACCGGCTACTGACGGGAATGAGACTTCAAGCAGATTTTTTCTATTCCTTTCAACAACTACAAGGGCGCGATATCCGCGGTACTGGGAAAAAACTTTGGAAACATAGATTCTTTCATTGTACCTTTCTGTAAACTCTGTCATTATTTTGTTTGAGGTAAGGTCCTCAAGTGTCATGAGGACGCGCTCAGTCCCGTTAACAATAAAATAACCCCCCGGATCCAGTGGGTCTTCACCATGAACTACACGCTCGTCATCAGTCATCCCATAAAGATTACAGGCAACTGATCCTACCATGATTGGAAGCTGGCCAATTGTCGCGTGAACTGGCTCGCCACGTTCTCCTCCCTGGATAAGCGTCAGATCAAGTTGTATTGGTGCTGCATAAGTGAGGTTTCGAAGCCTGGCTTCACTGGGGTAGAGCTCTGACTGCGAACCATCAGCTTCACGCACAAGGGGTCTCTTTACTTCAAGTTTCCCCAGTTCCACCCAGACCGGGTGGCTGCCTTTTCCACGCATCTCAATATCGGTCTCAATTACTTTCTGCTCATCAACTACCTTTTGCAGATTGTGGGTGATACAATAGTTAAACGAGTCAAGTTGGTGACGCGCAACATGCTCGCGCGAAAAATATGCTTCAGATAATGTCTTTCTGTCTATCAAAAATATCAACCCCGGTTATTTTTTCGGTCGCCGAATTACAAAGCGGTATGACTCTGAACGTCCTGCAGTGTCACTTTTTTTCACAATTCTTATGACATCCTTTTCTTTCGCTTTGATTGCCTTTACCGCCGGGTCATCATTATAGATTTTAGGCAGTTTCTTCTCAACAAAGTCCATCACATCTGGCCATTTAACCTCTGAAATGTCCGGAACAGACCTTTCAGAGTGACCCCCATAGAGAATGTAAAGCCCGATTACCTCTTCCTTTTCCATAATTGTATGTTCTGGAACCATTATATGGCTAAGAACCTGTAATCGTGGAATCTTTTCCTTCTCTATAGTTTTTTTTGTAGATTCCTGTAAACTTTCACCCTTAGGTACCACTTCTTTGGTGCTCAAGAAATCCCCTCCCGACTGAAACAATAAATCAGATGCACCACCGATTCAAAAAACTCCACATTAAACGTGGTAGCGGGCTCGGGGGGATTTGAACCCCCGACCACCTGGTTAAAAGCCAGGCGCTCTACCGAGCTGAGCTACGAACCCACCCCAAAATGCCACGCAGCATATATACAGAGTGAGAAAACTATATAAATATTCTTTTCTTATCTTTGAGTTCTCATGAATACTATGAATTTTTTTGAACTTTCACTTTTCTCTGAAAGTGGATAAAGAACCAATATTTATTAATTGCTCTGAAAGAATACAATTTATATAATAATGGGTGATCTAACAGCGTTTTTAAGTTCACAGAGTGAACTTTTCCATCCAAGGGAATCACTTGTAGTCAGGGCAACCCGGCATTTGAACCGTGGTGAACGCAGAAAACTATTTTCAACTGACATAGGCTCAATGAGGACTGCAGAAGGGCGCTGGTATGAGGCAGTCATCTACGAAACATTTCTTGAGATATCACAAAAGAACAACTATCTTAAATATATAACAGCAAAAGGTGCTGATGCACCAAAACGAAGAGCGCGTATAAAACTGGGACAAAATGGCTTTTACTATTCAAGGTCAGGTGACATCACAATAAGGGGAAATGGACAGGATCTTGCCGAGTTTGATATACTATTAATTGATTACAATAACCAGGTAGTTTTTGCTGAAGTCATTACATCTCCATCTGATTTGAAAGAGTTTGAGATTGAAATCGAGTATAAAAAAAGGCTGCTCGGATATCTTTTCTCTCAATACCCGGTATATTTCATACTCGTATCCTCAATTGACATTTCAAACTCACTTGTTGTCAGAAAACTTCTAAAATCACCTGAAAATGCCTTTGTACTAACCGATTCATGTGAACAGATAAAAGTCCATCTTATGAACGAACCCATTTATGAAGTCCCCAGAATTCCATTTTACCATCCTAAAGTAGTCTATGCAATTGATATAAGTATAAAAACGGGTTTCGATTATCTGGCGTTTCACAACAAGGAAAGGGATATGTTTTTAAGACTTATTTCTGATAATAGCCTTACATGGAAATCAAAGATAGTTTATAATCCACCTGAAGTTGTAAAAAAAGTCTTGTTCGGGGCTCTTTTTCCATCAGCAGTAAAAAAGATCTGTGAAAATTATAAATTTACAATCAAGGGAGAATGTCTTTCATATCAGGATATCATGAACTATTTCTCAAAAGTAGTCCTTGCAATGGACCTGCCAGATAAATGTTTCATCATCTATCTCAGATCGAAACAGAGAAAGGAGTACCTGAAAATGGTACAGGATCGCAATGGGATTTTTAAGTTTGAACGATATACCCCGTCAAAAGTAGGTTTTTTCCTCTGGCTGGAAGCACTGACACCGACACTTGGATCAAAGATAGCCGGAACAATAATAGGAGAAAAAAAGATTAATTGAGAAGGATATCAAGAGCATCCTCACGATAGGCATCCATAACATATTTTATTCCGGATACTTTCGCTGACTCTTCGGTGAGTGCCATCAGATCATCCCTTGTGACACTTCCAAGGCTGAAATTTCTTGAACCCGCCATTACCTGCTGAAGCCCGGTTTTAAACCTCTGAGAATACGTGTATATGGCTATTGCTCCAAGCGGAATTTCATCCATTCTTGATCCAAATTTCTCTTTGAGTTCTTCGTATGTAACAAAGATCTCTTCAATTTTTGAACCGTATTTTGCTACAGCTTTGGGGAGGTCTTTTTCCTTTATCCATTTTCCGATGTTCTTTCCTACCATTCCCGGAATCATCAGAGCCCTGCCCATACAGATGGCCTTTACATAGGGGCTTCCCATCGCTATTGCCTTGAAAGCATTTGCTTCGTCTGCGAATCCACCCGCTATTGCAATATCTGGAACCCTGATACCTTTTTTCTTTAACTTTTCACAGAACTCATAAGCCAGGGACTGCAGATAGAAAGTTGGGATACCCCATTCATTCATCATAGGCCAGGGACTCATACCGGTCCCACCTGGTGCTCCGTCTATTGTCAGGAGATCTATTTTTGCTTCTGCCCCATAACGAATCGCCATTGCAAGTTCGCTCATTGAATAGGCTCCTGTTTTCAGAGTTATACGCTTGAATCCTATGTCTCTTAGGCGATCAGCTTCTTCAAGGAAACCCTCTTTTGATACAAATCCAAGTCTTGAATGGCGCTCAAATTCCTTAATTGCTCCATTTTTAAACGCCTTCGCCATGTCGGGCCTTGTCGGGTCTGGTAAAACTATATATCCCCGCTTCTTAAGTTCGATTGCTCTTTCAAGGGAATTAACTTTAATTTCGCCTCCAATACATTTCGCACCCTGACCCCATTTTAGTTCTATAGTTTCAAGGTTGTGTTTCGAAGCTACATATTCTGCAGTTCCAAGACGGGTGTCCTCAACATTCATCTGGACTAAAATCTCTCCGTATTCGTCATGGAATTTCTTGTAGGTATTTATTCTCCTGTCCATCTCTGGTGATTTCGATACCTTTCCTTTTGAGTCGCGTTCAAGACCGGGATCGATACCACAAACATTCTCACCACAAACAAGAGTTATACCTGATATTGCAGCTCCGACTGCGAAGTGTTCCCAGTTAACACGGGCTATCTCTGTGGAACCAAGGGCTCCTGTGAAGATCGGAATCTTCATCTTCACTTTTTTGTCCCATCCGTACGAGGTTTCAGTATCGACTTCAGAAAAAACTGCTGTATCTGGGTCCCCAACAATACCCGATGGAAGGCCTCTTGCTCCACGGGCATAACCCTGTATATTAATATGTGAATAATCAATTGGATAGTTCTTGTCTGCGCCGGCGGTTATTTCTCCAAAAGGCCCGGGATATAATACTTCCCTTCCTCTAAATGAAGAAAGCCAGATTTCACATGCTCCTTTGCACCCGTCCACACAACGGGTACAGATACCTGACATAGGAACAACAGAACGTGACCTGTTTACAGTCCCTGTCGCTTCATTTGCATTTGGTGTTTTAAGGTTCATGATAACTCATTTCTCCTCAACAGGCCCTTTTAGAGGGCCAGAGCCCGGACACTTACCAGACCAGACTAGTAAGTCGTTTCTTTCCGTAGTTTAAAAAATCTTCTTTTTTTTATCTGAAAACACATACTGATGTGAAATTTCATATTAATTTTTTCAAATATGCACCCGGAAAATAAAGAAAATGGGGAAAAAAAGGCAATGTCCTAGTTAAGCATACTTAATCGTTGTATACAAAAATGTCTGCCATGAAATCGGACAATTTATTAAGCCCTCTAGCATAGCTGGAGTTTTTTTATCTTTAAATTCATTCATGAAATTCCAATAAAATTGAAAT
>CAIYHQ010000033.1 GCA_903926075.1 uncultured Methanomicrobiales archaeon | reverse complement strand
TCAGGGTAATTATATCGGCCTGAGAATATTCTTTGGCGATATCCTGGAGAAATTGTGCCCAATCTTGTTTGGTTCTTCTATCAGTAATCTTCACCATCCGTTTTCCCGCAAGTGGCTCACACGCGAGGAAAATATTACATGAGCCACAGCGACGGTATTCATAATCGTATCTTGCAGGTTTCCCTGTCGAACAGGGGATAGGTGTTCTCGTCTCTGCAATAAGTTGTTTTGGTGATTCATCCATACAAATTACAGGATGCAGTGCATCCCAGGGGCGCTTGTACACATCCAATATCTTTTCCATTTGGGCAACAAAGTTACCGTTTTGGCCGGGAGGTATTACCCAAATCTGCTTTTTCCAAGGTTTGAGTTCGTTTTTTTAAAATAATACGAACAGTCTCATGTGAAATCGCATCGATATACTGAAGTTCGATTACTTTATCAGCCAATAACCGAAGCGACCAACGGGAATACCCTTCAGGTGGCTTACTGCAACTCAATGCAATAAGTCTTGCCTCGAAATCACCGTCGATTTTTTTATCATAGACGCGATCAGGTTTTTTTCTGGTTAGAGATTCATCGAAACCTTCCATAACAAACCGTTTCTTAACTCGATCAATCTTTCGCATGCTTATGTTGAGAACTCGCGATAATTCCTCATTTGTTGAACGTTTTGTTTGATATTTACCTTCATCACATCCAAGTAATATTAGTGAATTCAGAACTTTCTGCGATGAATGTTTGCCTTTAGAGGTAATCGTCGAAAGGATATCACGTTCATCAAGGGTGAGAGCCACTGTATATCTCTTCATTGATGAATAATTGCCCTCTTATTGAATATCAAATTTACGACATTTTATAATTGACATGCCACTAGGGTAAAAAAATGAGTGAATTAAACAAAACATGGACAGAGCCGTTATTAACAATTCTGACGAGACATAAGCCAGAAGAGGCGGTATTGACCGCGTGCAAGACATCGGGTAGTTCTACGCCACCGGGCAGTTTTGCCGCGGGATGTGCTGCCTCGGGTTGCTTTCAATGCAGCACAGGAACCGGTAGTTGACCCAATAAGCGTGTCAAAACACCATCTTTTTTTTCAAACTTGTTGACTTTGTCTCAACCGATCATTGACCCGCGAAGTCGAACCAACATATATCGGCTATATCCGTAAAACAGGAATAAACGGATAACCGTCAACGAGGTGAAGTGAGGGATTCAGCCTAAACACCCCTTCAACATTTTTTCCTTCCTTTCACATCCCCCATACCGTTATTGGAAACTGAACAGGATGATCTACGGGCACCTCTAAAACCCGGTTCTCCAAAAAAATTTTCGAAATTAACCTGTCGGCAGTGTCACCCATTCTCCAATTACTTAAATATAGTAGGGAGGAAAATTGTTATGGACAATTTAACCCCAGAATCTATTCTCGTCCATTCAGATGATATTGTATCCAGAGAGATTGAAGGCGAACTTATCATAGTGCCGATTGCATCCGGCATCGGAGATATGGAAGATGAACTCTATACCCTGAATGAAACCGGAAGGTCAATCTGGGAACGAATAGATGGAAAACGTTCTCTTCAGAATATAACAGGCGATCTGGCAGAAGAGTATTCAGCCACCCCGGATATTATCATGAAGGATGTAGTTGGACTTGCTGAAGAACTCTTAAAACGGAAGATCCTTGTAATCAAAGGATAATATTCGTGGTCTGGAAGAGGAAGGACGCCTGCAGGGAAGACGTCGTATCTCGATGGTGAAACGACTCTATGAATGAGAATCAGACCAAGGATCAACCGGAAGAAAAGGGAACGTCATATGTTCATATTGGTGGACCCATTTCTATTTCCAATAAGTATCTGATTGGCATTATCCGAGATGTAATGGCACATGGCCAAATGTTCCGTTTTGCGGCTCCAGGTTTTAGTATGAGCCCTTTTATCAGGGATCTGGATGTTATCACCCTTGCTCCATACGAAAGAACTACATGCAGGATTGGGGCTGTTGTGGCATTTGTCAGGCCCTGGACCGGACAGCTCGTTGTGCACCGGGTCATTGCTGCCTCCGAAGATGGGTGGCGAATCAAGGGAGATAATAACCCAGAGGAAGACGGCTTAATTCCACATGACGCTATAATCTGCCAGGTGATTAAGGTTGAACGTGACGGTAAAAATATTCAGCATGGTCTTGGTCCGGAGCGAACAATTATCGCTCTTCTCTCAAGGTGGAACCTGCTTTCGTATCTCCTCTACCCAATAGTAAAACTTTATTCAGTAATCAGGAGAATTTAATGACAGGATTTATAGGGCCCGAAACCCGGATTCAGGACTTTTCCCTCTGGGATAAGATGAAGAGCACAAGAAGAGTGCTCTCTTTTGATCTTGAGATAACCGCCCGCTGTAACAATGACTGCCATCATTGTTACATAAACCTTCCTGCCGGGGATAAGAGGGCCAGAGAACAGGAACTTACCCTTTCCGAGATCGAAAGGATCGCTTCCGAAGCGGTTAAACTTGGAGCCTTCTGGGTACTTATTACCGGTGGGGAGCCCCTGTTGAGGCCAGACTTTCCAGAGATCTATATATCTCTTAAACGGAAAGGACTGCTCGTATCGGTGTTCACCAATGCGACAATGATTCAGAAAGAGCATGTCGATCTCTTTTTGAAATATCCTCCCCGTGATATTGAAGTGAGTGTCTACGGTGCGACAAAAGAGACCTACGAGAAGGTGACAGGTAGTCCCGGCTCCTTTGATGCATTCGAACGCGGGCTTAAGCTTTTGGTGGACAGCGGGGTTCGGGTACGACTCAAGGCAATGGCACTTCGATCAAATCTTCATGAGCTACCGGCGATCTCTGTATTCTGCCGGAAATACACGAAGGACTACTATCGGTTTGACCCGCTCCTCCACCTGCGGTTCGATGGCGATGCAAAGCGGAATGCAGGAATAATTGCAGAAAGGCTGACTCCAGAGGAGATCGTGACAATCGAACAGGCTGATAGCGAACGTTTTGGCAGCCTTCAGAAGAACTGTGACAAGCTTATCAACGAGAATTTCTGTCACACCGGCTGTGATCACCTTTTTCACTGCGGAGCAGGTAACGGCAGCTTTTCAGTCAGTTATGACGGAAAGTTCCGGCTTTGTTCATCACTCTGGGCACCGGAGACGATGTACGATTTTAGGACCGGAACCTTGCATGATGCATGGGTGAATACCGTGCCCCGGGTCCGCGAACTCCGGTCACGGGACCCAGAGTTCCTGAAGACCTGCAGGAGATGCCCGCTCATTAACCTCTGCCTCTGGTGTCCTGCACATTCATACCTGGAAACCGGGGCTATGGATGCATGTGTTGAGTACTTCTGCCAGGTTGCACATGCCCGGGCAGCAGCTCTCGGATATAAGGGACCTGGCCCGTATACCCATGAATCGAGAACAGACACGATTGGAGAATTATAATATGAAGGATAATTTTGCATCTACAAAAATATTAACCAATTTGCCCCGCCTCCCTCTCGCAGGTTCCCTTGATCTGACCTACCGTTGTAACAACCGATGTCGGCATTGCTGGCTCAGGACCAAAGACGGGAGCGGTGAGCTCTCGACCAAAGAGATAATTGCCCTCGTCGATGCCGCCCGGGCCATGGGGTGCCGGGATTGGGGCATCTCTGGTGGTGAACCGATGCTCCGGCCGGATTTTGCGGAGATCTTTGACTACATCACCACTCATACGAAGACGTACAGTATCAACACGAACGGGACGCTCATCACCGAAGAGATTGCAAAACTTATGACCCGGAAAGGGTCGAAGATGGTCGCAATCTATGGAGCTACGGCAGAAGTCCATGACCATGTGACCCAGAACCCAGGTTCTTTCGCTGCAACGATGCACGGTTTTTCGCTCCTGAAGGAAGCAGGTGCCGGGTTCATTGTGCAGATAATCCCGATGAAGGACAATTATCACCAGTTGCAGGAGATGATCAAGCTCGCCAAGTCCCTTAGTCCCCACTACCGGATCGGGGCCCCGTGGCTCTACCTATCGGCCGGGGCAGACCCTGAACGTAATGCAGAGATCGAAGCCCAGCGGCTCCCACCTCGTGACGTCGTGGAACTTGACCGGCCGGACTTCTCCAGTCTAGAAAGTGTCGGGGATGGTGAGCACCCAAAGTGTCCGGCAGGCGATGACCGGCTCTTTGCCGCTTGTATTAAAGGGCGACGGGATTTCCATATTGACCCCTATGGGATGATGTCGTTCTGTGCATTTCTTAAAGACCCGGAAATGATGTATAATCTCCGAGAGGGAACGTTCCAGGACGCTTGGGACCGGTTTATCCCGTCGCTTGCGGAAAAAGTCCATGGCGGTAAAGAGTACCTGGACTCCTGCGGTTCATGCGATTACCGGAAAGACTGCCGGTGGTGTGCAGTGTACGGGTACCTGGAGCATGGCCGGTATTCTGCAAAGGTTGACTATCTTTGTGATGTAGCAAGGGAGATGCGGGCATGCAAAGAGACGATGCAAAAAGAAAATCGCCGCTATTTCACTATAGGGGGGATCACGATCCAGGTCGATTCAGACCTTCCCTTTACAGAAACATCGTTTCATCCGAAGTTTTCCAGTTTTATCGTGGATGGTCCGGGTGAGGACACGGTCAGTATTCGTCACCACTTCGAGCTCCCGGATCTTCCAGAGGAGAAAAGGGGCAATGAGCTGTACCGTAAGTCCCCATGGGCTATATACAAGAAAGGAAATTCTTGGATTTATGCAGGAATTCCAACGGATGGGACCGTCTCCCCCCTTCACAAAGTGGCCGTTTTTTCTTTCGATCATTCTGCAGGTCGGATTTACAACAATGGAGAGGATATATTCCTTAAAGGGAATATGACATCCCTCACGATGTTTCCAACCGACCAGATCCTTATCGCCCGTCTCCTTGCAGACCGGGACGGGTTCTTCCTTCACTCGTGCGGTGCGGTTATGGACGGGAAGGGACTGCTCTTTGTCGGGCATTCTGAGGCAGGGAAGTCGACGACTGCCGGACTAATTGCAGGCCATGCGGAGATCCTTTGTGATGACAGGAATATTGTCCGTCGATTTGCCGATGGCTGGAAGGTGTACGGGACATGGAGCCACGGTGATGTACCTGATGTCTCGTCCCGGTCAGCACCTCTGCATGCGATCCTCTTTATCGAGAAGTCGGATGTGAACAGGATTATCCGTATAGAAGACCGTCAGGTGATCGTCCGCAGGCTGCTCGCGTGTGTAATCCGTCCATTTGTGACTGCCGAATGGTGGGAAAAGACTCTGGACGGGGTTGAGAAGATGGCTCGCGAAGTGCCATGCTATGTGATGCAGTTTGACAAGAGCGGGGCGATTGTTCCGGAGCTGAAGCGGCTGTGACCGGTGATGACAATATCTGAAAGGAATGCCTGGAAATCTGAATCCTGATAAGACAAGATATTCACAGAAAATTAGTATGTCAGCATGGCCGACAGGATGGCTGTCAGGCTATAATCTGACTCTGGCTAAAATCATACACGTTAACTGATAATCCTGGCTGCAGACACCTATCCGTAATATCAGTAAGACGGTCCTGGATTTCCTCTGACAAATATTCTTCTCCACATATTGGACAGGTCATTACCGGAACATGCCTGAAAAGAAATGCAACCCCTTTCTTTTCAAAGGCAATAGTTGTCAAACTATCAATCGTTTGAGTATGCAGGAAATGGTTTTGTATCCTCATATTTCCTGATAATTTTACCTTCTTTAATGCAGGTCATCACATCCTCTTTCGAGATTGAATGTTCCATCATCTTCTGATAAATTGTTACCATTTGATTGCATATAGAGACTTGGAACCGTGAGGCTTATACATATCTGTTGAATTAATCCGCAGTAATGAATGATTGATCAGACAATACTCTTTGTTTTGTTTCCTATAGAAACTGAACGCTCATTGCGGCCTTTATGCATAAAATCTTTGGGGAAAATGATGTACTGCGACCTTATGGTCCCTGCAGGACAGGGACACATCAGTCTGTTTTTGTTTATTGCCCGTTTCAATACCATACTGGTGGGAGAAGGTTCTTAACGAGATAGAACTTATGGTACAAAAAAGTCCCATTTTCATATGAATTTTGATTAAAGCGGGGCAATTGAACGGGAGATACAAAAATTATGACCGGTGAGGGATATATCCGGACGGTATCCAGGGGAAAAGTGGATATCCTTAAAGGAAAGCGGCCGATGCTTGGTCAACTGGATATCGAGTTGACTGAGCGGTGCAACAACCGGTGTATTCACTGCCTTATCAATCGTCCGGAGGAGGATAGTGAGGCCCGGTCCCGCGAGATGGATACCGCGTTTGTGCTGGACCTTCTAAAACAGGCTGCTGACTTAGGCTGTATGACGGTCCGGTTCACCGGCGGGGAACCACTGCTCCGCCCGGATTTTTCTCTACTCTATATTGCAGCGAGAAGGCTTGGGATGCAGGTTATTCTTTTTACGAACGGCCGACTGATCACCCCTGAGCTTGCATCTCTTCTGTCACGGATGCCTCCCGGACGAGTGGTCGAGATCTCAGTATACGGGATGCATCCCGAATCATACGATGTTGCTGCCGGGGCAAAGGGATCGTTTGCAGAGTTCAGACATGGGGTTGACCTCCTGCTTGAGTATAGCGTTCCCTTTGTGGTCAAACAGGCATTTCTCCCGCAGAACAAGGCTGAACTGGAAGAGTTTGAGACATGGGCTGCTACAATTCCATCTATGGAAAAACGGCCGGGTTACTCAATGAACTTCGATCTCCGTGCCCGCCATGATGACCCAGCCAAAAACGAACGGATCGCAGCCCTCCGTCTTTCGCCTGATGAAACGGTTGCAATGCTTGCAAAAGATCCGAAGTACATTTCGGGTATGCAGGAGTTTTGTGCGAAGTTCATGCGTCCTCCAGGTAATAAGCTCTTTTCCTGTGGTGCCGGCCACGGTACCTGTGTTGATAGTTATGGGATGGCCCAGATGTGCCTCCCTCTCCGTCATCAGGCGATGGTCTGTGACCTCCATAATCATTCGCTTCGTGAAGCACTTAATGAGGTATTCCCTCAGTTCCGTGAATGGAAAGCGACAAATCCAGATTACCTTCGACGATGTGCGGTCTGTTTTCTTAAAGGACTCTGTGAACAGTGCCCTGCTAAGTCGTGGATGGAATCAGGGACGCTTGATACCCCAGTTGAGTATCTTTGTGATGTGGCTCACGCACAGGCACGGTACCTAGGGCTGATTGGGAAGGATGAAAAAGCATGGGAGGTTACGGAATGGAAGGAGCGGGTGGAGCTGTTTTCTGCAAGGAGGTAAGAAGGATCACAGGATGTTCGGTAACCGTTTGTATCCAACGGTTTCGGTCAAGGGTCTCCATGAGGTGTATGGGTGTAAACCCCTCAGTACAACCGATTTATTATTTTTTCCTGCTAGTTTCAGCAGTCATACCTTTCCCGTCGTGTGAGAGATGGGGGATCTGATCGTGATTATTTATACCATGATAACACTCATGTTGAATTAGGGCAGAGAAAAAAAACTGGTTTGAAGATGCCGGAACTGATCGTGCTGGTGTGGAGTAGCCCGGAGTAAGCAATATTGGTACCATGCCAGGGCGGGGACATCAGTAATCCTGCATCTAAAACGGGTCATAGCAATATAGACAATTAGGATTCATCGAATGCCTACTCTTCCGTGGGTCTCCTTCAGGTTAAGGCACAGGTCAAAACCGTAAGGGGAGATGGAATTTATAGATCCTACTGTGAAATGCAAGGGGTACAAACACCTCTGACTTATAAAAGGGGGATAGTAGAATAGCGACCCATTAATCTGTTATGTATTGGTTCTCAACAATTGCGTGAAAGTCGGATAAGTTGAAAAGGACAGGTGACAAAGGCTGATCATCGCATCAATGGAGGAATTGGGTGCATAAAATAAGAGTATACGTGGATACATCTGTGTTTGGTGGAACACAGGATGAAGAGTTTTTTGCCGAAAGCAACAATTTCTTTAAACTTGTACGAGTTGGAAAATATATGGTACTCCTATCAGATGAAAATCAGAGGGAACTTTCAAACTCCCCTGATACCGTGCAGGATGTCTGGCAAAATCTTCCTCCCGGTTCAGTAGAACTGAAAACATTGACGAGGAGGCAAGATTTCTTGCCAATGAGTATATCACCGCCAAAATCCTTGTAGAGGCATCCATTGGTGATGCCCTTCATGTTGCAGCTGCCACGATAGCCGGAGCAGATCTTATCCTGAGCTGGAACTTTAAACATATTGTAAATTTCAGTCGTATCAGGGGATTTAACAGTATCAACATTCGCATGGGATACCGGGCAATGACTATTCTCAGCCCAAAGGAGGTAGGAGATGGAGAAGAAAATATTTGATTGTGTAGAAATGAAACGGGAAGCGCAAGCGATATTAATGGCCGAATATGAAGCGAGAAAGAACGAGTTCTCATCGTATGTGGAGTTTATCCATAAAACGGCGGCCACTGACCCTAATATACTGGCTTTCAAGGAGAAAATTAGTAATCGGAAAATTTAGGAAGACTTGACTGAGGGAAAGTACATGGAAAGCCGCGATATCACTTTCAGCGAGACGGAAGAGTATTATCGCATAGTCAGCAGAATTGATAGATTACTTTCCCCTCACGTAAAGCCCAGTAAATGGTGCTCCCAGGTATGTGAGACCAATCCTCGAGCTCATTCTCTGCACATACCAAAATATCGACTCCTAATCCAACTCCTCTGATTGCGTTCCGGATTTTCATAGCTTCCTTCCCTTTATGGAAGATTGTTTCCTCAACAATCAGGAGGTCCAGGTCAGAATCATCGTCTGCCTCTCCTCGGGCGTATGAACCAAAGAGGATGATTTTTCGAGGCTTTGCTACTTCAATGACCTTTTGTGTAATCTCCTGTAATTTGGTCTGAGAAAGCATCAGGTATATTCAGGTGTTATAATGGCATTAATGCAGATTATATTTTCTTATACGAAACATGGGATTAAAACAATATTTCTTCCCATGCTTAATTACGGCACCTGGGAGCTATTCAGAGAGCAGGAAAAGGCTTGTTTGATGACGAACTAGCGGAAACGAATAGAAGAGTAAGCATCCGACTTTGATCTGGAATAATACAACCGGGTTACAAAATCTATAAATATTAATGCTTCCACCTCCGTGTAATAAAAAGTGTAGAGGTGTGTGTAATATATCTTCAAATTTTGCACCTGATGACAATCTCATCACTGAGGCACAATCAATTGGTGTGGCAAAAACGAAAAAAGCCGCAGTAACAGAAGCACTTTTGGAGCATATCAAGAGGAGAAAACAGGTCCGGATTACTTCACTCTTTGGGGAAGTGGATTACAATCCGGAATACAATTATAAAACTTGTAAGACCCGCAAGGCTACTTCGACAGTTCCGAAAAATTCCCGGTACTGCATAACTGAAGAAAATTTAGCCATTAAATATTCTTCAGAATGTTTGAGATCCCTCTCACGATCCCGATTTTCTTCTCTTTTCCTGTGGTGCCGGCCACGTTACCTGTGTTGATAGTTATGGGATGGCCCAGATGTCTCTGCCACTCCGGCGATGTGCTGCCTGTTTTCTTAAAGGGCTATGTAAACAGTGCCCGGCAAAGTCGTGAATGGAGTCAGGGACGCTTGGGTTGAGTATATCTGTGAAGTGGCTCATGCTCAGGTACGGTACCTGGGGCTGATTGGGGTGGATGAGAAAGCGTGGGAGGTTACGGATGGGCGGGAGCGGGTGGAGCGATTTGCATCCGTGACGCCGGAATGATCCCCTCAATATTCATTCAATTTGGAGTATCTCATCCTCTGATAACCCGGTTGCCTTTATGATCTCATCGTTTGACATTCCAAATGCTTTCAAACGTTTTGCAATACTTATCCTTTCTTCATTTCTACCTTGTATTTTTCCTTTCTCAAGTCCCTTCTCAAGTCCCTTCTCAAGTCCTTCGGCATACCCATCTATCAATGCCTTTTTTATAGAGCCTCGTTGCAGCATGATAAAATCTCGCCGTTTATGTTGCGCTTCAAGTTCGGCGCATGTGAGTCCGGCTTCGTTTGCGATCTCAAGAGCATGATCTATCTCAGGAACTTCAGAGAGCGTGACTGGCTTTACGCTCAGGCTGCCTGCCCCTTGAACAAAAAAGAGCCATTTGTCCTCAAGAGTTTCAAGTTCCACAATGGTTTTTTTGAATTTAGGAAGTTCATAGAATATAAGCCGGATATCCCCGTTATATTCTCTCATATGCTTCACTTCTTTCATCCGGTACTCAGATCTGACTTCTGGAAGAGAAGAGAACATAATAAAATCAGTGAGGGTCAATGCAACAACCGGCATGAGATTTGCATACTCTTCTCCGCTGACAATCTGGGTTGAATAGGATTTTGCTGCATTATATAGGATCCGCTGCTCAAATCCTTCAACATTGAGAACCTGCATCTCGATTATTACGTGAGTACCTGAATCAAGTCTGGCCTTGACATCGACGTAAGAATCCTTCATACCGGCAATGAGCGGGATCTGGTAAGGGGAAAGGATTTCAAGACTTTCGACGCGATGGCCTTCAAAGTCTATTACTGCATTGATAAATGAGAGGAGAATATCTTTTGAGACTTCTGACCCAAAGACTTTCTTGAACGCAAAATCTGTTTTTACATCTAAGAACCGCATGGTGATCCCGATTTAGTAAGATTAATAGACTTCATTATTATTGTACCTATTGGGGAATTATCCGAAACCGGCTGCGTGATGACTGTGTCCGGTCACAGGCGATGACAAGGCACACCTGTTGCCAGTGGCCTCGTTTCCAGCCGGACCGGTACCCGGAACCTTAATGTTATAGATTATCGCACTACTCAATGTAGTCGCAGCCGCTCCGGCAAGGTCCTGCAAGGACTATGCATCGGCTGTGCTGATGAATTCCCGGGACTGCCCCAGCTTGTGGAAGGAAGTGGGGTTATACTGGTAACGGGATTCAGGGTGAACAATCATGAAATGTTACATTTGTGCAAAAGAAGGAACGGATAGTGATGCCGTGGCCATATGTGTTGCCTGCGGTATGGGAACCTGCATGAAGCATACGGTCAGAAAAGAAATAGACGTTTGGGAGGGGGGCTACCCGCTCCCGTCGAAAAAGCTGCCAAAAAAGATGCCCCGGATGCTCTGCCCGGACTGCAATGCGGCGTACGGGGAGGGCAAGTAAATGGCATCACTGAGCTCCCGCAGCATCGCAGAAGGGGTTGGCACGCTGCTCCTCGTGTACTTTGGAGCCGGGGCGGCGGCAATCACGTTGATGATCGCATACGGGACAAAACCGGCAACAACCTTTAACATTGGAATTGGCCAGTTAGGTGGGCTCGGCGACTGGTTTGCCATCGGGATCACGTTTGGTATCGTCATTGCGGCCGTCATCTACGCGCTTGGTCGTGTTTCCGGGGCGCATCTCAATCCCGCGGTGACCATTGCACTCCTGGCAACGAAACGGTTCCCTGCTCGTGACGCGGTTGCGTACGTGATTGCCCAGTGTATCGGGGCTGCCATAGGGAGCCTGCTCTTTTTCCTGACCGTAGGAATGAATGCCGTCACAATCGGCGGGCTCGGGGCCACTGCACCGTTTCCCGGGATCGGGTATGGGCAGGCGATTCTCGTCGAAGCAATTGCCACGTTTGTGCTGATGCTCGTGATCATGGGTGTCGCCGTTGACAAGCAGGCCCCACAGGGGTTTGCAGGACTCATTATCGGCCTTACGGTGGCGGGTATGATAACAGCGGCCGGTAATATTTCCGGGGGGTCACTCAACCCGGCCCGTACTTTCGGGCCGTATATTATGGACTGGACACTTGGTGGTCCAAACCTCTGGGTCTTTTTCCCGATCTACATTATCGGACCGGTGATTGGTGCTGTGCTCGCTGCATTCTTTTATGACCGGATTACCGCGGAGTGAACCTGCGGCCAAATCTTTTTTTTCTGGTTCTTTCATATCAGTTGTTGAATTGATCTTTACCAATAATTCAACGATTATATTCGGAATTATTATCTCTTTTCCACGAGTATAATCTGGATAAGGATAGTAATGTCAGAGCTGCTGTCGAACGACAGAACCCATGGTGGCAGAATAAAAAATATCCATCTGGAATTCCACGACTATACCAATACCCTGATATTTCCTTATACCTTCCGTTGCCCGAAATACTTGTGTTATTAGGAGCCAGACGATCCGGGAAATCTACCTTAGTCTATCAGATTATAGAGTCGATTATTAAAACAAACATCCCTGCAAAATCCATTCTGTATCTAAACCTTGACGAACCGATTATAAACGCTAATGCACGTGAACCTGGATTTTTAATGGAAATCATTGAGCAATACCAGGTTGAACATGAAGAAATTCGGTATCTCTGTCTTGATGAGGTGCAACACAGCCCACATTGGGCTGCAACGGTCAAGGTCCTCTATGATACGGTGCCCTCTATCAAATCTATTATAACAGGATCAAATTCACAGGTTGTAGAAAATGAGGTGAGTCTTCGTTTATCAGGAAGATATCCTCACACCACGGATGATTAGGTCAACTCAGGATCTTATCTCATTGTTATACATCTGTCTCTCTCAGGTCGGGAGTACAATCTCGTACCAGCGGCTGGCAGGATCACTCAATATCTCTGCTGATACGGTGAAGGAATATATCGGATATGCAGAGGATGCATATCTGTTAAATACCATCCGAAGGTTTGATTTCATTATAATAAAACAGGGAAGGCCAGTTCAGGCTATTCAGGTGTGCTAGTCCCTGAAAAACGCAGCAACCAAAAAAAGAGAAATCAGGGGATTACTTGAAATGAATACCCATTAAAATCTCTCAAAAGGGATTATAATTACTCTTGAAGAAGAAGGAAGAGAAGAAGTTGGTAATGTTATGATTGAATACATTCCTCTTGCGGAATGGCTTTTGAAATGTAATGATGAGGAATTGTAAAACAGGTCCGGATGCTTACAAGCCTCAGTATATCAGATTTGGACGCTTGCTGGTTCGACTTCGCTCGTCACTTATCAGTGGAGAGAAAGCCTATGGGTTTGATAATAAAAGAATGATTAGGTTGGAACGATTAAACCAGTCAAGAAGAGACGAACTCATTACATTCAGCACAATCTTGATCATGAGTACAGTTAATGTCGTACTGGTATAATCCAGCAGCTGTAGTAGAAGTTTTGCAGACAACCAATACAGATTCCTCGTTTTTACTTCTTGTCAACACTGTTACTTGTGGTGTGATCCACTTTTTACTTTCCAGGATGCTGCCTTTTTCTTCAAGCATAGTTTTCACGTCTCATATGAAGATAGTTTCTTTATTATAAAAAATTATGCGGTGAATATAAAATTCCGGCTCCTTAAATATATTGTAGATCCAGCTTTAACGAATCTATGAAAAGCGTCCGACAATGTCGTGGATTGAGTGTGGGACTCTTGATACCCCGGAATGATACCCCTATATTCGTTCGATTATAATGTTTATTCTGGTCCTTCATATCCACGATTATACCGAGACAATATTTTGAAACCATTTATCTGAAAGATATCCTCACACCAGGGATGATTAGGTCAACTCAGGATCTTATCTCATTATTATACATCTGTCTTTCCCAGGTCGGGATTACAATCTCGTACCAGCGGCTTGCAGGATCAATCAATATATCTGCTGATACGGTGAAGGAATATATCGGATATGCAGAGGATGAATATCTGTTAAATACCATCCGAAGTTTTGATTTTTCAGCCCGCAAGCAGCAGAGTCATGTAAAAAAGATCTATTGTGCAGATACCGGACTAATAAACTCTGTCTAGTATGCTTTTTTAGATAATATAGGGCATATAATGGAGAATCTGGTTTGTACTATGCTCCTTCAGAGAAATTCCCCTGTTTGGTACCACAAGGAACGGTACGAATGTGATTTTACTATAACAAAACAGGGAAGGCCAGTTCAGGCTATTCAGGTGTAATCGTCCCTGAATAACGCAGCAACCAAAAAAAGAGAAATCAGGTGATTACTTGAAACGACTACCCATTACAATCTCTCAAATGGGATTATTATTACTCTTGAAGAAAAATGAAGGGAAGATTTGGGTAATGTTATGATTGAATACATCCCTCTTGCGGAATGGCTTTTGAAATGTAATGAGGGGGAATTGTAAAGAGGTTCATTAATCGTTAATTCGATCTGGTTTTTTTATATTTCTAGCATAATCGTGCCTTCAAGTGTCTTGATCATCTCTATTACGTATTTGGTATGCTATGTAAAGGATCTTCATAATCATTCGCTTCGGGAAGCACTTAATGAGGTATTCCCAGGTTCCGCGAATGGAAAGCGTTGGGAAGTTCATAGGAGATTAGCCGGATATCCCCATTATATTCCCTCATATGCTTCACTTCTTTCATCTGGTACTCAGATCTGACTTCTGGAAGAGAAGAGAACATAATAAAATCAGTGATGGTCAATGCAACTACCGGCATGAGGTTTATGTATTCTTCTCCGCTGACAATCTGGGTTGGATATGATTTGCTGCATTATACAGGATACGCTGGGTCCACACGGGACTCACCTCCCTCTACCTGCTCCCGCTGGATCTTGCCTTTCAAGTTACTCTTATATCAAGAAAAATTAAGGTTTGAATAATTCTTCTTCGAGGATTGATTCTGGCTCTGCAGCAAGGATAATATCAGAAATACGCTTTATAAGTGTCTTATCCCTGGTAAAAAGATAATTGCATTTGCATTCAACAGCGACAGATAATGCAACTGCGTCATAGGGATCCAATTTATTTTCGATTTGATATTGCATTGCACGTATCATTACCCAACTATCAGGTAGAATTATGTGGACCCCAAGACTCATGCAATCTTCTATCACAGAAGCTGGTTCGACTCCCTTGAGACGAAATGCGTGAATAATCTCCATAAGAGCCGTCAAAGAGCTGTATGCATCAACATTATTATCAAGAATGTGATCAAAGACCGCTTTAGAACCTCTTCAAAGTTCCAAACATGTTTTAGGATTAACTTCTTTTAAAAATAGATTAAGATAGATATTAGAATCAATGTACAATGCGTTCATATCTTTGGTTTCTCGAAGACTGAAGGAATTCAACCGATGTGGTTTCTGGTGAGAGTTTGACTGCATCTTTATATTTTCCCAGTAACGTTTCAGTAATATTTTTTACTGGATTTGCATGGATATGGTTGAAATAATTCCCAATAACTATTGCCTGAATCAAATCCACTACCATATGTACTCAGTAATAAAAAGTGCTTCTGTATTTAATAAATATGCCCTCCATTCAATGAACCTGCAGATCTTACACTTCAGGATCGAGATACAATCAACCGCCTTGTTGTAGATTTCCGGGAGGGTGTAATTTATTCTCTGATATTCAAAAGTCCCAATATTTCGACATGTGCAATGTCATGCCTATGAAAAAACAGGCCGATACACCAAATGATCTTCAGGAACCGGATGCTACCGGATTCGGCAAAGAACATACCCGCCGGCTTTACGAGCAAGGAGCCAACATCGAGAGGCCCTGACAGTATGTGACTCGATGGTGCAACTGGCTGTGGGGTGGTGTTTACGGACGTGTGAGCAGAAAAGGCGGTGTCAGACGGTACTGAATCTGGGCACTCTCCAGCCTACATATCTCAGATTTGGACGCCGGTTGGTTCGATTTCACTTTTCACTGACCGGCGGATGCGAAGACGAAACGGTCGTAAAAAAGGTTTAACTGTTCGCATGTGCCAACTCAATCAACTTGTCATTAAATCGCTGCACTGATCACAATGCTTCCCATCGCCTATACATGCCTCATGATCGGCAAATGCACCTGTCCCAGGCGCTGTCTTGCACACGGCTAACACGCTTTCTTTGTGTCCTGATCTTGTTATTATAGAAATTTGGGGAGTTGTCCACTTTTTATCTTCAAACTCGCTTCTTTTTCCTTCATACATATTTTTATTCCTCATCAGGTCTTTGGGTCTTCGTTTTAATATACGTTCTGACGAATTTCCGGCACGGCCCCTGCTTATGGAAGTAATCGATGTTATCCTGGTGACGGAATCCTGGGTGATCAATAATGAAATTTTCAATCTAAGCAAAAGAAATAACGGATAGTCATGCAATAATTCCTGGGATGGAAAAACGGCCATACGGATTTTTTTAGGAGGGATTATACTGGATGTGAATAGAGAGAGAAGGAAATAAGAGCAGCAGGTAAATTAGTATGAGAAAGTTAAGTCATGAAATGCTCGGGAAAAATACGGCAGGTGAAAATAAATGATCTCAATCATGGATGTCTATAAATCAAACAAGCCTTTTTTAGAACTTATCCAATTACTAAGACCAGATTATTACGAGAAAGAACCGATACCAGATGCAGATTGGACTCTGATAATTGAATATGCGAAAGAAATGCAGGTCCTCCCTCTCCTCTTCTTCATGCTCAAACAAAAAACCGGTATCACCCTGCCTGCTGACATCTATAATCAACTCAAATCAGTCTATCTGGCAAACTCAAACAGAAATTTGTTTCTTACCTATGATTTGATCCGAATACTTACCCTGCTTGATAAAAATGCAATTCCTGCAATCCCACTAAAAGGAGCGTATCTCGCTCATGTGGTCTATGAAGGTCCATCCGCCAGGCAGATGACTGACCTCGATATCATGGTGAGATGGGAAGATATAACCAAGGCCGTAGTTATCCTTGAGGCGCTTGGGTATGTAATCAACGAAAAATACAAGATTAATGAAGAATACCGACGCTCTAATCATCACCTGCCGATTTTCACTCATCAATCTGGAACAATAGTAGAAATTCACTGGAATATACTAAAGCCATTAAATAAAAGTGAGAGTGGTAAAGTAATAGAAGAAATATTATGGTTCCAGGCAAAACCAGGAGATATTATAGGTGCAAAAGCATATGTAATGACACCTGAATTTCTTATCTTACATAGTGCGATTCATCTTACAATGCACCACCTCTTCAATTTAGGTATCCGCGATTTTTATGATATTGAACATATCTATAGAAAATTCAGGGGTGTTATTGATTGGGAATTCCTTATATCATCGGCAAAGGAGATGAAACTTGAGAAGCCAATTCTCCTCACTCTTGCATTGACTGATATTATTACTGGATCTGACATTTTAGATGAACTAAACATAAAGGGGATAAATTTTCAAATTCCCGATCAATACCTGATAGATTCGTTAGAAATGGTAGTGCAGGGAGGGCCGATATATAACGTTTCACTCCGTGGGGTTAAGAAAAATCCAGGCCTGCTCGCAATTGTAAATACAACAGTGAATAGGATATTAATCAGTCGTAAGATGGTTGGGATGAAATATCGAATTCGGGCGGATTCACTGATGATTTATCTCTATTATCCAAAATATCTGTATGATCTTTATCTTCGCTATGGCCTGGATCTTTTCCGGGAGGCCTTATATCTTGATTATGAAAAGGAACACCAGGGTTTCTGGGAGTGGATGATTGAAACATAGAAGAAAAAGGCCCGTGCAAGGGCAATTTTTTGCCACTCCACGATGCTTAATTCGTGACCCCCGGCAAAAATCCGGCCCCCAGAGTAGTCCCGCAACCACCCGGTAGTTTTCTGATGACTTCATCGGCATCCGAGATCATCCTGTGATAATACCTGATCTTCCGTTCTGCTTCAGTCTGATGGATCATGAGTGTATACAGCCGACGGGAGTACCATACTTTAAAAATAACGGCGGAAATAGCAGCACCTACCAGCACCAGACCTGCGATTGGCGAAAACGCAATTACAAGCGCCCCGATTGCCACGAGCGAGATCCCGTTCTGGCCAATCTGGACAATGTCATTGACGACATTTGCAGGACGACTGGGCCCCTCCATCTGAGCCATGTGGAGATCGTTAAAATAATCTGGATTTTCATAATATGCAAGATCGAGCTGAATGGAATGTGCCTGTATCTGGTCAGTAACCACGTCTGTCATTATCAGGGACTGGACTTCAGTCGCATAGGACGAGAATGATCTGCACATCACTGTTATAATGGAAATTGCGGCAGAATTCCAAGGAGAACAATAAGGAGAATTGAGACCGCAGTCCAGCCTGGAGTATATGTAAAAACGAGTTTTACTGCCCGATGGGTCTCATATTTCATGATGATAAATCCACGGATAACAGATGAGATGGAGGGTGGTTCACTCATGATTCATTCAAATGTACAGGCTCAGGATTACGCCTGAATTTTCATATTGCCGTCCGCAAACATACACTATTCCTGACATTTTCGCTGTCTTTATGAGCAAAAAGCCTTATTTTCCCAGATTCGGCCATATATCCCCTGAATTTTTTTATAACTAACCTGATATTTTTTTAAAAATGAATACCAAAAAAAACTAATGTTTTTTTGGTTAACTAGCAGTTAAACTATTACAATTAACCAAATCTGGATCAATATAGTTGTTACAGTCATATTCAGAGGAATTGGAGCCAGTATGGCTTCCTTCAATCTTACACGAGACCAAAATATTCTCTTCTTCTCCTTGACGTGTAAGGATGATTAAAGATGGAGTTAGCCACATTTTTCGATATGCGATGGTTTGTTCTTGTTCACTCATTTTTTATCTTTCACCTTTCATTATGGACTTGTAATTATTCAGCATTAATTTTTTCCGCAGATATACCAGACGCTCGGCAGTAAAAATACTATAGACGGCGGTCCAATGACTTTTCATGATAAGTGTTGATAACTGTTAAGGTTCAAAAAAATATGGTGTCATTCATTTGTACTTCTATCAGGCGATTTTACACACGATTGATCTCCTCATGCTCAGGTAATGTTCTTTTAAATCTGGCTTTACTAATCACACAATCGGCATATCTTCTGATTGCACAGGTTTGTACAATTTCTGAGCAATAACCGTTGGAATCACCGCACTTGCAATGACTACACCGACAAGAACTGAATACTGACCCTGCGTAATGAGTCCCATCTGCAAACCAAAAACACTGGCAATCGTCCCAAATGTCAGCCCTGTGGACATGAGAAGGGTGGTGTACATCGCTCAGTCAGGGATATACCTACAGGCAAGCAGGTAGACACCTGCAAACTTTGTAACCATCTTTAGCATGAAAAGCATTGCAAACAAGCCAAACGCCCCGAAAATTAAAGTGAGAGAGACATTCATCCCAGCAGAAATGGCGGAAGTACTGCCTGTGGGAACTGATGTGTCATTGGAGAGAAAGTCGGAAAAAGATAGTACAGGACACTTCACGCTTTATCAAGTGTTACTCATGCATTGAAGCCTGCCCGATGGAGATCCCAAATGCACTCTATATGCATGCAAACCTGGTAGAACTTAAGAAGATGTTCGTTTACACACCTGGCCAGGACATGACGCTTCCATAATGGCCTTCGTTGAAGATTATATTGGATACATTTCGCACATTTTATTAATAATTGGTGATAGTGACGAGAGTCGCTCGGTTGCGACCAAAAACAGAAGTTCGGGATCGGTTCGGAAATAAGAGTGAATCAGGACATTACGCATCCCAACAATTTCTCTCCAAGGGACAAAAGGGTATTTTGCAAGAATTTCGTCTGGAATATGGTTGACTGCTTCTCCGATAATCATTATCTGATCCCTTACAGCACTCAAGGTCTTTTTATCCCGTGAAAATTCTTCCAGATCCATTCCGGCAATGAATTCTTCTATTGTAGAAATGGCATCATCAATGTCATGGAGATACATTGCCCAGGATCTCATATGTATTTCGCATCTGCTAGAATTGCTTCTTTAAGTTCTTCACGAATAGCCCGACGTGGTACAACGTCCACCGGTCTCCCAAACATATCCTCGAAATATATCTTAAGACCAGAAAGATCGAGGAGATCTGCACCGGGACAAAAATCAACAAGGAGGTCAATGTCACTATCTTCTTTTGCTTCACCCCGGGCCCAGGAACCAAATATGGCAATTGTATCGACGTGATATTTTTCTTTTACAACCTCAAGTGAGAAGCGGATAGAGGAAGAAATTTCCTCTTCACTTAATTTTTTCCTTATCATGTCTTTCCTTCCTGATCTCCACTGCTACAAAAAGTTGCTGATAATTTATGGGCATGAACTGCCTTTTTATATAAAGTTCTTCAGAAGAATAATGCTTTTGTTGAGATAGTAATACAGGAGAGAGGAGATAATTTCCATTTGTACTTCTCATCAGGCAATATTGTACGCGATGGATCTCCTCATACTCGAATAATATTCTTTGAGAGTTTACAGTTTTAATCACACAATCGGCATATCTTCTGAGTGCACAGGTCTATACCATTTCTGAGCAATGACAGTTGGAATCACCGCACTTGCAATGACTACACCAACTAGAACTGAATACTGACCCTGATTAATGAGTCCCATCTGCAGACCAAAAACACTGGCAATTGTCCCAAATGTCAGCCCTGTGGACATGAGAAGGGTGGAGTACATCGCCCCGCCAGGAATATACTTGCAGGCAAGCAGGTAGACACCTGCAAACTTCATAACCATTTTCAGGATGAAAAGCGTCGAAAACAAGCCAAAAGTCGCTAAAATTAAGGGGAAAGAGACATTCATCCCACTTATGATAAAGAAGATTGGAGTTATGAATGCATATGCAACAGTCCGCAGTTTCATCGTGACATCCCGGTTATTTTCATGCTCTGCGAGATATTTTCCCATAAAGAGCCCAAGCAGAAATGTCGGAAGTACTGCCTGACCGCCTCCAAGACTGGCAAAATATATGAAGATGATAATCGCCATGACGAGTGGTATAATGTCTATATCTAATGTACACCACCTAGAGAGTTACAGGAGTCATCAGCAAAGAAAAGCGGTTGAAGGTGAACCCTATTACCTATATTGTATAGTCGGTACTGATAAGATATTAATCTCTATGTCAGGGTAACTGATATAAGGAGGTAGATCGTAAAAAGAGAACTATCAATAAAAGTGTCAACACAAGGGTAGAAAAAAATGATTGACCTGTTGCTTGAAGGAAATAAAATATTCCAGGAAAATGAATACAAAAATAACAAAGATTTCTATCGGAATCTTGTTCTTGGTCAGAATCCCAAGATACTCTGGTTGGGCTGTTCAGACTCGAGGGTGACTCCTGAACGTATCACTGGTGTAAATGCCGGGGATATCTTTGTACACAGAAACATTGGAAATATCGTTCCCACTCATGACTGGAACTTTGCGACAGTTACAGAATATGCAATAAATTATCTCAAAATAACTGACATTGTTGTTTGTGGTCATTCGCAGTGCGGTGCAATAAAAGCACTTGACCAGGATATTGATGACGCTTATCTTTCATTGTGGATAAATAATGCAAGGGCTGCAAAAGATACAGTTGATTCGATAGAAAAACCAGCTGTTACTGAAGAAGAGAGAAAAGAACGATCCTGTAAAATTGAGAAAGAGAATATTAAACTACAAATTCGACACCTGAAAGAATATCCCTTGGTAAAAAAGGCAATAAAATCAGGCATTATTAAAATTCACGGGCTATACTATAATCTTGATGACGGGACACTGACCGAGATCTTGGACTGATTTAATATTATTCCTTTTACGGATAATTATTAAAAGTTAAAAAAAGGTCAGGAAGAATAGGAGAAGGTCTTTGATAGTTCAAAGATTCCGCTAACTTCTGTGATATCATCATAGTTAAGAGTCTTTGTTGTATCTCCCGATTGCGACATGGTTGAAACATGGGCCTCACTCTTCGCGTTACCCACGCCTTTTACCGAATTTCCAGCACCCTGCGCATGGATTCCGTATGTAACTCCAACCGGAGCCCCGGTATCAGATATTGTCCTTGCGCTTGAAGAAGAGGATAGAGACACATTACTTGAATCAACTTCCCCCCCAAACGATACTTTTTCAGAATTTGTATCAGGACTTGAATTATTGTTTGAATCCGCAGGGCAGAGAGAAACTTCAGCAATGTCTGAGTTTGCAATGTCAGTATTGCTCACATCTTCACGAAATGAAATTCTCCCACCTTCGCTTCCATTATAACTCAGCTGGCGTTGAGTCTCAAGATTTTGCTCTGTAGACCCTTTATTTCCGGTATCAAGATTGAGTGAGCCGCTATAGTGTGAATCACCACCAAAAGACTGCCCCATCTCATAATAACCGATTTCATTGGTCTGTGTATTTGGGTCCTGTGTTGCAGGCGAAAGCGGTTGCGTGATATTTCCTGTCCCTTTTGTAAATTCCAGGCCCGTAAATTGAGAGAAAACATCACTGCTTGCTGCTTTTGAATCACTTGTTATCGTTATCGGTTC
>CAIYHQ010000032.1 GCA_903926075.1 uncultured Methanomicrobiales archaeon | reverse complement strand
TATCTGCAGCATTAGACCTATTGGGAAAAGAAAAATTCGATGTCATCATTTCTGATTACCAGATGCCAGGCATGGATGGCATTGAGTTCCTTGTTGAAGTAAGGACACGCTTTGGAAAGATTCCATTCATTCTGTTCACCGGTAAAGGCAGGGAAGAAGTGGTAATCCAGGCTATCAATAGCGGAGCAGACTTCTATCTCCAGAAAGGTGGCGAACCTGAATCACAATTTGCCGAACTCTCACATAAAACTTATTCTGCTGTCTCCCGGAAAAGAGCCGATGAAGCACTGCTGAAAAGTAACGAAGAATTACATGCAGCCTATGAGGAACTGACTGCAACTGATATGGAACTCCGTGCTAATTTAGATGAACTGACCCAGCAGGAACAGGCTTTAAGGGAGAGTGAGGCACAAAAAACCGCAATCCTTGACGGCATTACCACCAACATTGCCTTTGTAGACAAAGATTTGAAGATACTCTGGGTAAATAAGTTCGCTGCAGAATCTGTTAACAAATCGCCTGCCGAAATGATCGGTCATACCTGTCACACCTTTTGGGCAGACCCGGAAGACCCTGTGAAAACTGCCCGACATTAAGGGTATTTGAGACAAAACAGTCAGAACATACCGTTATGCACACCCCCGACAGCAGGGTTTGGGACGAGAGGGGCGAGCCGGTATTCGATGAAAAAAGAAATCTCATCGGTGTTGTGGAAATCGCCCAGGACATCACCGAACTGAAACAGGCAGAAGAAGCGCTGCGGGAGAGCGAGGAGCGGTACCGCGACATTTTTGAAAATTCAGTAATCGGGTTATTCCAGACTGCCCCCGGCGGTCGACTGATTAACGTAAATGATGCTCTTGCCCACATGTACGGATTTTCAAGTGCTGCAGAAATGTTAACCTCCGATTTGGATGTTGGCAGCCCACCATATGCCAATTCGGAAGAAAGGCAGGAAGTGCTTCATATTCTTGTGGAAAAAGGGAAAATTGAGAATTATGAAACCCAGCACCTTAAACGAGATGGTACAAGCTTCTGGGTCTCGATAACTTCCCGGGCCTTCCTGGGTCCGGATGGTGCGGTGCTCTTGTACGAAGGCACAATCATCGACATCAGCGAGCGCAAGCATGCAGAGGATGCACTTCGTCAGAGTGAGCAACTTTTCCGTGAGGTTATTAACAACGCGAACGATGCGATATTCCTGCTTGAAAGGACCCCGGAGGGTCCCGGTAAATATCTTCTTGTGAATGATAAAGCCATCCAGATTCTGGGATATTCAGAAAAAGAGCTCCTTGAGATTTCCCCCCGGGATATCGTACCAAAGGATATAGCGAAAAAAATCATGCCGGAGGTCATAAAAAAACTTCTCAAAGACGGACATGCTAACTTTGAGTCTGCGCATCGGCGAAAAGACGGGAGTATCTATCCGATTGAAGTCAGCACCCATACATTCCGTCACAAAGAAAAGGATGTTGATCTCTCAATTGTCCGCGATATCACCGAACGTAAACGGGCTGAAGACGCACTTCGCATAGCGAACAAGAAACTCACCCTTCTCTCTTCAATCACCCGCCACGATATCAACAACCAACTGACGGTGCTGATGGGATACATCAACATTCTCGAAAAGAAGCAACCCGATCCTTCACTCAACGAGTATTTCGGAAAAGTAACAACTACTGCACAGCGAATTTCTGCCATGATCCGGTTTACCAAAGGATATGAGGAGATCGGTGTCATTGCACCCACATGGCAGGAATGCCACAAACTTGTGGATACTGCTACAAAGCAAATCCAGCTAAGGCAAGTCGTGGTGGAAAATGATCTCCCCTCCAGTGTAGAAGTATTCGCAGATCTGCTTATAGGGAAGATTTTTTACAATCTGATTGATAACGCAGTTCGGCACGGAGGAAAAATTACTACTATTCGATTTTCTATGAAGGAATCGGGTGATAGTCATCTGATCATATGCGAGGATGATGGTGAGGGTGTATCTACTGAAGATAAGGAAGATATCTTCAAGCATGGCTTTGGAAAGAACTCAGGGCTTGGATTAACCCTTGTAAAGGAGATCCTTGACATCACCGGCATCACTATTTGCGAGACCGGTGAGCCAGGTAAGGGTGCACGGTTCGAGATCACGGTGCCGAATGGAAAGTGGCGTCATGGGAGTTAATTTGCTATAGATCGCTCCGGTCGAACCCCGCTTCGCATCGATTATTCTTCTTTCCCCTCTGGTATCTCCGGGAAAAGATAAATGAGATGAAAGTCTCACATCCACTCTGCACAACCTTTAAAAGTGCATATTCCTATTATCACTATATTAGTGCATCTGACGAACTATACCAGGTTTCTACAAATGCTGAAAGTAGCTTGCACAGCATATAAGAATTGAAGAATACCACATCCCAGGCACCCATTCCCAGTGTAACTGTGGGAAAAACTAAACCGAGTCCCAGCATGGATAACAATCAGAACAAGACATTCTCTTTTGATAGAACATGTTACATCGCCCAGGACTCCGGAAGCGGTATGCAAACCAGGATTATGGATAGGAACGATGTATGATGGCAGATGCTATTCGGGTCCTCTATGTTGACGATGAATCCGATCTTCTTGAGATCGGGAAATTATTCCTTGAGGAATCGGGCGAATTTTCTGTAACGACCATTGCATCGGCACCTGCTGCATTCAACATCCTCAATAAGGAAAAATTTGATGCCATCGTTTCCGATTACCAGATGCCAGGTATGGATGGTATTGAGTTCCTTGTTGAAGTGCGGACACGCTTTGGAAAGATTCCATTCATTCTGTTCACCGGCAAAGGACGGGAAGAGGTAGTTATTCAGGCGATTAACAGCGGAGCGGACTTTTATCTTCAGAAAGGCGGGGACCCGGTCTCACAGTTTGCCGAACTGGCGCATAAGATTAAACAGGCTGTCTCCCGGAAGCTGACAGATGTGGCACTGCTAAAAAGTGAAGGTCTACTCCAAACCGTAGTGACCAATCTGCATGGAGTCATCTTCTTTGTTGATAAAGAAGGGATCTTTCTTCTCTCTGGAGGTAAGTCTCTTTCATTGTTAGGACTCCAGCCAGGGCAGGTCATCGGATTATCGGTGTTTGACGTTTACAAAGATGTGCCAGAAATTACCGCTGGAATGAGGGCCGCTTTATCAGGAAAACTCTGGTCGGGGATCAGCCATGTGAAGGATATTTTCTTTGATACGATTGTCACACCTATTTTCGATAGTTTAGGAATGGTTTCGGGTGCTATGGGAATCGCGGTAGATATCACAGGTGAAAAGCGGACTGAAGAGGCATTTATAACAAGCGAGGCACAAAAAAGTGCCATCCTTAACGGCATTACCACCAATATTGCCTTTGTAGACAAAGATTTGAGGATTCTGTGGGCAAATAAAATAGCCGCAGAATCTGTTAATAAATCGCCTGCCGAAATGATTGGCCACACCTGTTACTCTCTTTGGGCGGACCCGTCCAGACCTTGTGAAAACTGCCCGACATTAAGGGTTTTTGAGACCAAACAATCGGAACATACAATTATGCATACCCCTGATGGTAGAGTTTGGGATGAGAGGGGTGAGCCGATATTCGATGAAAAAGGAAATCTTATTGGTGTTGTGGAAATCGCTCAGGATATCACAGAACGGAAACGGGCGGAGGAGGAACTGGTATCTACTCAGGAACGTCTGAAAGAGGCCCATCGTCTTGCGCACATCGGAATCTGGGACTGGGTTATAGAAACCGATACGGTGACCTGGTCAGAGGAACTGTGCAATATAGCAGGATGGAACCCATTACTACCGGCTCCCACCTATGCAGAGATTCCACTGGTCTATACACCTGCCAGCTGGGAAAGTCTGAGTGGTGCTGTTACGAGAGCACTTACGAACGGTGAACCGTACAATCTCGAGCTCGAAATGATCCGACCCGATGGCAATATACGATGGACAAATGCGTTCGGTGGCGTGAATCGTGACGGGGAAGGGAAGATTATCGGGCTGCATGGCACGGTGCAGGACATCACCGAATGCAAAAATGTGGAAAAAACGCTGAAAGAGAGCGAAAAGCGATTCCATTCAATGTTCGAGCGGCATGATTCCATCATGCTCCTGATCGATCCTGAAACAGGGAACATTATTGATGCAAACCTGGCCGCGGAACACTTTTACGGCAGATCACGGAAAGATATCTGTGCACAATCCATTAATGATATCAATTGCCTTTCTCCTGAAGAGGTTGCTGAAGAGATGAAGAAAGCAGCGCGGGAGAAGAACAACTTTTTCACGTTCACCCACCGGCTTGCAAGTGGGGAGAATCGGACTGTGGAAGTACATTCCTCTCCGATTGAGATGGGTGAAAAAACCATCCTCTTCTCTATTATCAATGACATCTCAGAACGTAAGCGGATGGAAGAAGCGCTACGGGAGAGTGAGACAAAACTCCAGATGGCACTTTCCGGATCTGAAACAGGTATGTGGGAGATGGATATTCCCTCTATGACAGGTGCAATCGATGATCAGGCAGCACAGATTCTCGGTTACCAGAAAAAAGATATCGGGCTTCACAGTACTGATTGGGATTCTTTATTGCATCCAGAAGACCTACCTCAGACTCATAAAAGGCTTGCCGATTGTCTGAAAGGGGACACAGCATTTTTTAAATCTGAATACCGCATGCGGCATGCTTCCGGTGAATGGGTATGGGTTGAAAGCAAAGGAAAAATAACCCACTGGAACCAGGATGGGTCACCTCTCCGGATCACCGGTACCTTTCAGAATATCACTGAACGCAAACAGGCAGAGGAAGCACTCAATCAGGCTAATAAAAAACTCAACCTCCTTTCCGGTATTACCAGGCACGACCTGATGAATAAAGTGATAACGATACAGGGTTTCTTAAGATTTGCACGAAAAGCAAAAGATATTTACGAAATTCAACCTTTCCTCGACAAAATACAAGATTCTGCAAAGGCCATAGAACACCAGATTAAGTTCTCGAAGGATTATCAGGATCTGGGCGTTAACTCACCAAAATGGCTGGATTTATCGAATATGATTATATTAGCGAGTAACCCTGTAATTCAGATTACAGATGGAACCGGAAATCTACAGATATTTGCAGACCCGCTCTTTGAAAAGGTGTTGCATAACTTCGTCGATAACACAGTCTGTCATGGAGAGACTGCAACCGAGATTCATATATCTGTTATCACCGATAAGGATGACATTCGGATTATCTGGTCAGATAATGGTGTTGGAGTCCCTGCTGAAGAGAAGGAGATGATATTTAACCGGGGCTTTGGGAAAAACACCGGCTTTGGCATGTTTCTTATCCGTGAAATTCTTGCAATTACTGGAATGACGATACAGGAGACCGGCGAACCAGGGAAGGGAGCACAGTTCGAGATCACGGTGCCGAATGGAAACTGGCGTTATGGAAGTGAAGCAAGTTAATTTGCCGTTGATCGCTCCGGTCGAACCTGACAAATTTTAAAAACAATTTATAATTTTGCATCTGTACCAAGGTAATATCAATTGAAGGGACAAACAGTATTCCCTGGAAGTGTATAAAGAGAAGACTATGAGCAGACTCGTCATTCTTACTGCAACTATAATATTCCTAATATTGGAGGAAAACAAACAGTAAACGGTACGAGCACTAGAAATACCGGATTAGTTACGCTAATTTCACCATCTGTTCAAACAAAAACCCAGTCGGTTCTGACACCCCATATCACGAAAACTACGGCCACTAGTATATCTAATCAGGCTAAAACAACCACAATTGATGATTTTCTTTACCTTAACAATAAAAAGGTCGGAGAATTTTTAACTGACGAAGATGACCTCAACGTATTACAAGGTATTGAAGACTTTTCTATCTCTCTTTATGGAATAAAATATGTAGTCCATAAAGACGATAGTCTGACATTTAATCTCAATGGCAGTAATGACCTCACTACCTCTGAAGGTAAAACCAAACATATCCCGTCTCCATGGGAAAACCCACAGTATTATATGGGAAAAGTGGCAGCAAATTATTCAAGCGATAATTACAACGTAATCGATATCAGGTCGAACTCCTGCCTGGAAAGTACAGACTCCCATCTTGGAAAACCAGTCAGTTTCAGGGAGTCATGTGCATGGGTTAAGGGGAAATATTCTACTTCATATTTCATCATTGATAAAAATGCCAATATAACAACCATTAATGATTTTGTTATATACTGGAACAGAACGGATAACAATCCTTTTACCACCATGAAAGGAACCGGAACGTCTGAATTAATAGAATTAATTTATACTGATGGAACCAGGATTATATATATAGACGAGTCCAGTAAACCAATTCAGGTTTCAATCGGGGCCGCATATCCTCCAGAGGTACTAAAAGAAGGAGATACGATTTTAGAGTTTCCAGATGGAAATTATGATGTAATAAATAATGATAGCACACTTGTTTCCCATATGAATAAGATAAAAGATAGTATCAGGTATCCATACCGACCATGGTTGGGATTTTATAAAAACCCTACAACAAATGTGCCTACAGTGGCTGAACCACCAAAAAATACACCGATAGTGACTGAACCACCAATAATTGTAACCCCATGGATTGGTTAACACCCTACTTTTTTCAGGCTGTAACGTTTCAATGGTATTGGATAATTTAGAAGATACTATTGTGAATAACTTCAGACCGTAAAAACTTCAGGAATCTAATTTGTTTGCTTCTTTCATCATTTGGCCAATGTATGCGCCAAATTTCTGTACAAGCACTATTATTGCATCATTTTACTTACTTACCGGCTCTGTCCCGCCCTTCGCTCGTCGCCGCTAATCGTTGATACAATTTCAGCCTCCTCGCTGGATGAGCTGTTGAAGGTAACTGAGTTACCGTTATCTCTGGAGATCAATCAGGTAAAACTAATACGTCTTGAGGAATTCGAGAATTTCATAATGAATGCTTAATTATTGAGTTAGTGAATTGAAGCCGGAACTCTTGACAAGTATATTGATTTCCCGAAGGAGGCTGTCGCATGAATTTCACTATTATATTTTAACTTTATTGATAAATAAACAATAAGTATTTAACCTATGAGATCAATATAATGTATGCAGTCTAATTACAATCAACGATGTTCTCCCCGAACTCAACAATTTCTTTTGCCTATTGACATGGAGGAT
>CAIYHQ010000031.1 GCA_903926075.1 uncultured Methanomicrobiales archaeon | reverse complement strand
TCTACATCCTGAATAAATAATGTTGAAAGATATCGTCTTATTGCTCTCCATATTTGTTCTATTGGATTTAAATCAGGAGAATATGGGGGAAGAAAAATTAATCTAATATTGTTTAGCAGTGCAAATTCCTGGACCAATTTTGATCGATGCGATGAGAAATTATCAAGAATTAGAACAATTCTTTTCCCTGGATTTACAACCACAAATTCTTTTAAAACATCACAAATATCTTCTTTTTTTGAGTGTTCTCTGAAGGTCAATATTGAATTACCATTAGGGGTGTAAATACCAAATGTATTTGCTCTGAATTTTGATGTATTCTTAATTATAGGCGTATTTTCAAAATACCAAACCCTTTGAGTATTAGCTGTTGTTTGGGGTGATGTTTCATCTAAAAATCCGATAATAGTGTTTTTACTCATCTTGGGTAGTTTTTTTTAGAAGCTTTTCGGCATCGGGTGGCCGTCGATAATCCTGAGGGTAAGGTTCTCCAAATTGCATTTTTAGTTTACGTAAAATACGCCTAATTTGGTCTAAACTGTAAATAATATTGAATTCATTTTGAACAAGCTGTTTAACCTCACTTGTTGTCCAATGATCATGTGAACGCAATATTTCCTCTAATGTCTTTTTTTGTTGATCCGTTAACTTTGAAGGTTTTCCACCTGCATACTTAGGAGCCAATCCTGCATAACCTTCTAAGTTCCATCTTTCTTGCCATTTATACCCAGTTGCAAGTGATACACCCATCAATTTACAGGATTCAACAACGTTTTTACCAGAATATCGCATATTTATAAATAATAGTCTCTTTAAAATTTTTGCACCAAGTGAATATTCCTTAATTTTTTGCGACAATTCTGAAGCTGGAATGTGTTTTATAATCTCTATCTGTTCGACATTTACCATATAGTAATATTAGACTTAATATTATAGAAAGTATTGCAATATACTATAATATTTTCGTCAGGGACTTGAATGCCCTTGAAATTGAAAAAATTGAACATTTAGAAGACATGCGGAATTTTTATGCCGCTTCAATGATCTTATTTTCAATGCTCAATCGAACCTTTGATCTGGGAAGTGAAATTACAATTGCAAATAATTTTGAAATACCTTCCACATATCGGGATATATTTAAAATCCGTAAAAATCATTCAATGTTTGATCTGTTAAAACTCCTTTTTACTTTTAAGATCAATGTCTGATAATAAAAAATGCCAGGAATTCCCTTTTTTTAATTACAATTATATAACTTTGGTGACAATCTACTTTAATATATAAGAAACATTGCGTTCCGTGTATTAATTGGAGCATAATTATTGAAGAGGTGTAATAACAGAATGGTAAGAAAGGACCTTGGGTTAATTATTTTATTTCTAATATTTGTATGTGCATTAAACTGTTTTGCGTCTGCTGAAAGTAATAACAAAACAGAAAACGTGCTTGGAGTGATGCATGCCAGTCCGGATGAATTGAAGACGTGGAATGATGAATACCTGAATACCCAGGCACTCGATAAGCCACCTATCACTGTCCCACATGGATCAATCAACCTTTTGCCTTTCCTTGATTACACGCCTGTTGAACGAGATCAAGGGACATGTGGGGATTGCTGGGTTTGGGCAGCTACAGGGGCGGTTGAGATTGCTCATACAATTAAATCAGGGATTAATAATCGCCTCTCTATCCAGTACTTGAATTCAAATTATGATGCAGGATACGGTCCAGGTCAGGGTATAAAGTGGGCTTGTACTGGTGGATACGTAAATGATTTTACTAAATTTTATAATTCCGCTCAAGTCGTGATACCCTGGTCTAATACAAATGCTAAATATGTTGATGGTGATGCTTGTGATTTGTATAATAACTGTCCACATACTAAAATGCCAGCAAATCAGATCTCAACAATCCCAAATTACCAGGTAAGAAATTTAGATTCAAACAGAGTTGATACTACCACAGTTAATCAAAGTGATGCCATAAACGCTATAAAGTATGAATTATATCAAAACCATCCCGTTCATTATAGTTATACCCCGATTCCTGAGCCTGACTTTTCAACCTTTTGGAACAACAAGGACGAATCTACAATCTGGTATCCTGATTCTTATCAAAATGGGGTAAATGCTCATGCGTTATTGATTGTTGGATATGACGATACAAATTCAGACCCTTCGAAGTGGTATTGGCTCGTGTTAAATAGCTGGGGTGCCCCTCCCAACCGACCAAAGGGAACGTACCGACTTGCAATGAATATGGATTATAAAAAATTATCTGCAGGTAACTATGTTCACAAATTTGAAACAATCAATGTAAATTTCCAGGATAACTTCGGGTCAGTTTTTGTAAATTCTACACCACCGGGAGCCTCAATCTGGGTCGATGGAGTCAACACGAGTCAGATAACCCCTACAACTTTAACGAATCAGACTGTTGGAACACACAATGTCATCCTAAAAAAGACAAATTATCTCGACTATTCCAGTACTGTTACAGTTAACAAGGGCCAGACCACCTCTTTATATGCAACTTTAGTGCCTTCTCCAGTTAGCTATGGGTCTATCTTTATCGACTCGATTCCGCAGGGAGCGTCTATTTGGATAGATGGTATTAATACAAACCAGATTACACCGTGGACTCTATCATACCAGGCCATTGGTTCACATTATATAACACTTAGAAAGACGGGCTATCTTGATTATTCCAGTACGGTTACAGTTAATCCGGGTCAGACCACTTATTTATCTGCAACTTTAGTGCCTTCTCCAGTTAGCTATGGGTCTATCTTTATCGACTCGATCCCTCAGGGAGCCTCAATTTGGATAGACGGTATTAATACAAACCAGATTACACCATGGACTCTTTCATACCAGGCCATTGGTTCACATTATATAACACTTAGAAAGACGGGCTATCTTGATTATTCCAGTACGGTTACAGTTAACCAGGGCCAGACCACATCTTTGTCAGCTATCCTCGTCCCGGTACCTGTAAATTTTGGTTCTATTTTTGTAGATTCAAGCCCTGAAGGAGCCTCAATACGGGTTGACGGATTTAACTCAGACCAGGTTACTCCTGCAACCCTGACACATCAGGCTGTTGGGATGCATGATGTTTCAGTCCTAAAGACCGGATATTATAAAAATTCAAGTTCAGTTAATGTTACTGTTGGTGAGACCACTTATGCCTTTTTCCAGCTTATCCCTCAGTTACCTGGTTTTATTGCAGCATCTTCAGTTCCAACAGGAGCATATATCTTTATCGATGGAGTAAATACAAATCTCATTACTCCGAATACCACAAACGGTTTATCGGTTGGTCCGCATACCCTCTCTATCCTGAAATCCGGGTTCAAATTATACTGTCAGGCAATTGAGGTACAGAGTAATATAACTACACCTGTAACTGCTTATCTTTCAAAAGAATACACAAACGGGTCAATCCATGTAGATTCAAGCCCACAAGGAGCATTAATTTCACTTGATGGTAAAGATACTGGTAATCTTACACCCTTCTTTTTATTTGATATCCCAATTGGAGAACATACTATATCTCTTTCAAAATACGGTTTCAAAAATGTCTCCCAGATTGCTTTTGTTGCTCCAGAGGACACCACACCTGTATACCTGGAACTAAAGCCTGAACCTATGACTGGTTCACTCATGATCTCTTCATTTCCCCCGGGTGCAGCAATATCTCTTGATGGTATTAATACCGGCAAATTAACACCCTCAACTATTGAAAATCTGAATCCAGGTAATCATATCCTTAATCTCACAAAGTATGGATATGAAATATTTTCTGATCAGGTCTTAATAATTAAAGGTCAGTATTCGTCTGTAAACGTTAATCTCGAACCTGAACTGCCAAGCGGAGTAGTAGCGATATCCTCAAACCCACAAGGGGCATTTATTATGCTTGACGGAATGAATACCGAAGAGGTAACACCATATACGTTCTCAAATGTCCTTTCCGGATGTCATGCAATAACACTCACAACTTCAGGGTATAACCAGTATAATGAGAATATTCTCGTTACAGAGGACAAAGCAACAATTGTAGATGCTATATTGATACCTGTATCAAGGATAATCGGAGGACCTTTACAATCATTATTTAATCCAGAGAATGCGAATACACCTCAATCTAACGGGTGCCAGATACATACGGTATAAATCCGGTCAAAGGGTGAAAACATTCTATAATTTCACCCTTAATATCACATTAATACCAGATATAAAGAAGTCATTTCTATAAAGTCCAGAGATATCCATTCTCTTTTAAAAAAGTCATCCGGTCCTTATAGTCAGGAAGAACTTTCTCAAGAGTCTTCCAAAACCTGGGTGAATGATTGGGTTCTATTTTATGGCAGAGTTCATGAGCAATAACGTACGCAATTATATCAGGTGGTGCCATGCAGAGCCTGAGGTTCAAAATAATACTTTTCGGGGTACACGTACCCCAGCTGCCCTTCTTATCATTAACCTTTAAAATTGGAAGAGGAATTCCAATTTTTTCCGAATATCCCCTGAAATAAGGGAGTGAGTATTTATACAGGGCATTACGAAAGCAGAACAAAAGAAGATTCCGGACCAAAAAATCTTCTTCAGAATTATTCAATCCATCAGGGATGAAAGCAACAATTTCTTTATCATTAACTGAAACAGAAGTTTCCCTTCCTTTTAGAATCATTAGTCGTATCTCCCCTCCAAACCAGGGATAGACCTCTCCAATGCAGTATTTTCTTGCTGGAGGGAGTGGACGGGGTGAACCTAAAGTTTTTTTATGGATCCAGGCTGCCCACTCCATGGCAAAAGTATGTATTTTTGATGCCTGGAACTTAGGTGGAGCGACAATAGTAACAGTGCGGTCTGATGTCACCTTTATTATAACCCGCTTTGACCTGGGATTTCTTCTGATTTTATAGGGGATAACACTACCTTCATATTCAACTTCGCCGGACTCCTGGCTATTATCAGTGATTTTCTGTGAAACGCCACTTTCCATCAGGCACTACCATCTCGAATTTTGCTCCTTTTCCAGGTTCTCCTATCTCAGAGATGGTAATTCCGGTAATCGAGACTATTTCACGGATAAGAAATAGTCCAAGGCCTGTGTTTTTTCCAAACCCTCGATCAAAGATCTTATCTTTGTCGCAGGCAGGTATACCAACTCCGTTATCCTCCCAGATTATCCTGATATTATTTAAACCAGTTATAAGTGATGCTTTAATTTTGGTTGCAGTCTCTCCGTGTTTTATTGTATTATCAACAAGATTATAAAGTACCTTTTCAAATAGCGGGTCTGCAAATATCTGCAGATTTCGGGTTTCATTTAATATTTCAAGGGGTGGATTGCCTGCTAACGCAACCAAAGTTGAAAAATCAAGCCACTGAGGCGATTTTACTCCCAGGTTCTGGTAGTCTTTTGTGAAATTTATCTGGTGTTCAATTGCATTTGCCGATTCAGCTATTTTTAGAAGTAGTGGACGAATCTCCTCAATAGCAGTTCTTTTCAAGGCGAACTTAAGGAAGCCCTGTATTGTTATTACTTTATTTTTGATATCATGCCTTGTTATACTTGCAAGCAGGTTAAGTTTTTTGTTGGCTTCCTGGATACATATGGCCAGTTCAGCCTGCTTGCGCTCTGTTATATCCTGCAATGTGCCATGAAGCCCAATAATTTTGCCGTTACCGTCACACTTCACACCACCGAATGCATTTATAGTTCTTAAACTGCCATCTGGGCGGATAAGCTCGAGTTCAAGGTTGTACGGTTCACCCGTACTAAGTGCAAAATTAACCGCTTCACTGAGACGTTCCCAGCTCGCGGGTGAATAGACCAATGGATGTTCGGCATACGTAGGAGCAGGTAGGGAAGGATCTCTCCCTGCAATATTGTATAATTCTTCTGACCAGATCACAGTATCGTTTTCCATCTCCCAGTCCCAAGTCCCGATATGTGCAAGGCGATGTGCGTCCAGTAATCTTTCATGAGCTGATATCAGCTCCTTCTCTGCCAGTTTTTGTTTGGTTACATCACGGTAAATGCAGATAACTTCACCACTCGCAAGTCTGTAAACCCAGCTTTCACGCCATGTTTCAGGATGATGCTCATCCTGGTATATTGCCGGTGGAAAGTACTCATGCTGACCAGTTTTCCACACACTCTGCAATATTGTGAATATACCAAAAGTTTTCACACCCGGAAAAACCTGAGTTAAATGTTTTCCAATAATTTCATCCCTGTTTATTCCTTCTATCTCCTCTGCGGCTTTATTGAAATCTTTCAAAATAAAATCGCTTCCTCCATCCACTGCATCATAAATTGCAACTGCACTTGGCATATTAATGAATAACTGTCTGAATTTTTCCTCACTTTCTTTAAGTGCCTCTTGTGCTTTCTTTCTATCAGTGATATCAACACCTTGTGCAATTGTCGCTCTAATTTTTCCTTCTGAGAGGATGTCGCATGAATCTCACTATTATATTTTAACTTTATTGATAAATAAACAATAAGTATTTAACCTATGAGATCAATATAATGTATGCAGTCTAATTACAATCAACGATGTTCTCCCCGAACTCAACAATTTCTTTTGCCTATTGACATGGAGGAT
>CAIYHQ010000030.1 GCA_903926075.1 uncultured Methanomicrobiales archaeon | reverse complement strand
GCTCTTTTCTGGGAGACCGCTGAATGAGTTTTATGAGAGAGTTCGGCAAATTGTGATTCAGGTTCGCCACCTTTCTGAAGATAGAAGTCTGCTCCGCTGTTGATAGCTTGGATTACCACTTCTTCCCTGCCTTTGCCGGTGAACAGAATGAATGGTATCTTTCCAAAGCGTGTCCTTACTTCAATAAGAAACTGGATTCCATCTTTGCCAGGCATCTGGTAATCAGAAATGATGACATCAAATTTTTCTTTTCTTAAAAGATCTAATGCTGCAGATACCGAATCAATAGTTGTAACAGAAAATTCACCTGATTCCTCAAGGTAAAGTTTCGCGATTTCAAGGAGACCAAGTTCGTCATCGACATAGAGGACCCGGATAGTATCTACCATTATGCATCATTCCTATTCATCTTGCCAGGTTGCATACCGCTTCCAGAGTCCCGGGCAGTGAGATATTTTCTATCAAAAAAGAGAATGTACTGCCCTGTCTTGATTTGATTTGATTTGATTTGATTTGATTTGATTTGATTTGATTTGATTTGATTTGATTTGATTTGATTTGATTTGATTTGATTTGATTTGATTTGATTTGATTTGATTTGATTGTTATCCATGTGAGGACCCGGTCTTGTTTTTTTCCATAGTTCCATCAGGAATGGGTGCCTGAGATATAGATGATATCCTATGCAAACTTCCCGGCACAAGCATTGGGAACCCAATTATATTTCGGCGCTGGTGCACTTGTATAGTGATGATTGGAGTATGCACGTTTAAAGGTTGTGCAGAGTGGATATGAGACATTTCTGCCCCATTTATATCTTCCCGAAGATACCTGAGGGGATGGAAGCATAACCGGAGCGATCAACGGCAAATTAACTCTCGTCATTTCCGATACGCCACTTTCCATTCAGCACTGTGATCTCGAACCATGCTCCTTTGCCTGGCGAAGTTATTCCTCGCTATCCTTAAGTTTTTGATCAAGTTTATGCTTGTACAGGGCCATTTCAATTGTGGTCTTAAGTTCACTGCTATGGGCAGGCTTAACAATATATCCGTATGGCTTAAGTGAACTGTGCCTGCTTAAATCGCAGGTCATCGGTATACGAAGTCAGGTACACGATGGGAATATCTACAATTTCCCTGATCTTTTCTGCGGCTTCTATTCGTTCATCTCCCCAAGGAGTTCTATGTCCATAAGTATGAGGTCGGGTTTTTCGAGTTTAACCGAATTGATAGCATCCTCCCCTTTTGCAATCGGTTTTTGAACTGTATAACCAAGTGATGAAAGGGTCTGGACAAGGCTTGCTGCAATGAGGGCTTCGTCTTCAACTATAAGGATTTTAGGTTTGTCCATTGGAATCGTGCCTCATTAACGTCGATTCTGGAAACCGGATATTATACAATGTTCCTTCTGAAGTACTGATCTCAAGGTTCCCCTGTAACTGGTGCTCTATAATGAACCTGATCAGGTCCAGCGAGGTTGGATTAGAAGTGGTGACATTTTCCATTTCTCGTAGAACTATGCCATTATCGGCTATTATAAGGAGATAATCATTGCCCTCACGTTTCAGGCTGATTGTAATAGTGCAAGGCTTACCTGGTTCTTCTCTGCAGCAGGATATGTCAGGGAATGCATATTTCAGCGAGTTAGTAATGAATTCGCTCATTACCAGTCCTAATGGGATTGCGGTTTCGATAGGCAATATGAAATCTTCCATATCAATTCTGCAACTGACTTTGCTTTTTGTCTTATACGCCTGGAACAGATATTGAGATAGCATTTCCGTGTAGTCTTTGACGACTATCCGGGAGATATCATCCGATAAGTAAAGCAATTCATGGACAAACTCCATACTTCTTATCCGTGTCTCGAGATCTTGTAAGAAGGAGATATGCACCAAATCGGTGATTGAACCGATCTGGAGATTGATCAATGCTATAATCCCTGCCAGGATGGAGCATTGACACCGATCGACTCATATTCCTTAGTAAATTGAATCATGGCAGAAATTCGCTGTGCAGCAGTTGTCGCTTTTCCGAAATACTCGTTGAGTGAAGGATCGGGCTGCTTCTTTTCGAGTATGCTGATGTATCCCATCAGCACCGTAAGTTGGTTGTTGATATCGTGGCGGGTGATTGAAGAGAGAAGGGTGAGTTTCTGGTTCGCTATGCGAAGTGCATCTTCTGCAAGTTTACGTTCGGTGATATCGCGGACAATTGAAAGATCAACATCCTTTCCTTTGTAGCGGAATGTATGGGTGCTAACTTCAATCAGGTAGATACTCCCGTCTTTTCGCCGATGCGCAGACTCAAAGGTAGCATGTCCGTCTTTGAGAAGTTTTTTTATGACATCCGGCATGATTTTTTTCGCTATATATCCTGGTACGATATCCCGGGGGGAAAACTCCAGGATCTCTTTCTCTGAATATCCCAGCATTCGGATGGCTTTATCATTCACAAGAAGATACTTACCGGGACCCTCCGGGGTCCTTTCAAGCAGGAATATCGCATCGTTCGCGTTGTTAATAACCTCACGGAAAAGTTGCTCACTCTGATGCAACGCCTCTTCTGTTGCTTTGCGATCAGTAATGTCCTTTGAATGAGCAAGAACTTGGACCACATTTCCTTTATCGTCTTTCACTGGGTTAAGCGTTGCAAGGAACCATAATGTTTTGTCAGGCAGAGGTACCGCAACTTCAACCGATACCTCGTTCCCAGTCTGGAATACCCTGGTGACCGCCTCAAAGCGCTGGTTCGCATGTTCTTTTGGATAAATATCCCAGAATGATTTTCCCGTGAAAAAATCTGGTGTACTGCCGAATGTTGATGCAAACACATTATTGACAAACTGGTAGCGCCCATCTTTATCAACAGTAAACACGACATCTGTAGAATTTTCAATCAGGGTCCGGTATTTGTATTCACTCTCCCGTAATGCTTCTTCCACCTGCTTATGCTCGGTGATGTCACTGATACCGATACGAACTGTAATCACCCCCTCACCGTCGATAAACCTGATCCCTTCTAACCATGCCTGAAACAATGAACCATCACCACGTATGAGAGTGAGGTTGCAGATCTGTTTCTTCGCGTTCTGCCGCACGTTTGCAAAATATAGGTCCCACGCGTCATGACTTTCTGGAGCAATGAAACGTCCGAGCCCATGGTTGACCAGTTTGCTCCGCTCTATCCCAAGGAGCCTCACACTGGTGAGGTTTGCTCCAGTTATTAGTGCCTTTTGGTTTAGCGTTAGATAGCCGATCGGAGCGAATTCGTAAAGATTAAGGAACTTATCCCGTGATTCCTCAAGTGCTAGATGGGACTGTCGAAGTTCTTCTGCCTGTGTCTCAAGTTCAACCTGGTGGGCCCGGAGTTCTTCAGTTTTTGTGAGCAGTGCCGCTTCTCCCCGTTTCCGTTCGGTGATGTCGCGGATGTTGCATTACATCACGTTCTTGCCGTCCACGTCATAGACGAAGCTGACGAACTCCGAGTAGATTTGCCGCCCGTCTATTGTCTCCAGTGGCAGATCTTCAAATTGGATGTATTTCTTCTCCTGCAATTCTTTAAAATTATCTTTGCTGGCAGCGATATCCTTAAAAATCCCTATCTCCCAGAGTTTCTTGCCAAGGAATTGTTCATGGGTGAATCCAAGTAACTTGATCAGGAATGGATTCACATCCAGAATTATCCCAGTCTCTGCATCGAGAATCAGAATACCATCTCTGACTGCCTCAAAGAACCGACGATACCGGATCTCCGATGACTTCAGTTCCTCCTCCGCCCGCTTGCGTTCGGTGATGTCACGCATGTAAACATCGACCCCACTCATCCGTCCCTGCATGAATACCTCGTACCATTGGCCGTTCAGCGGTGACTGCGCCTCGTAATGCTCCATAGTATAGTTTTTAGCGGCATCGAGGTAATGTCGGTGGATACGTGTGCCCACGATATCCGGATATAACTCCCAGATGACCCTCCCTAGCAATTCAGAGGCCGGCTTTCCAAAGGGAGATTTTTCGGCTGCCGGATTGATTGTTGTGAATCGCCATGCCTCGTCCAATGAATAGAATGTATCCGCAATACCCTCCAGAATCATTGCAGTTCTCATCTGTGCTTCCAACACTTCCTCTTCAACCTTTTTGAGATGAGTAACATCTCTTGATACACCTAATACAGATAGAACCGTTCCATCATCTTTGAATTCTGGTGTTAGCACCCAGTCAAGAACCATTTCTCCCTCGACACTTTCCCATTCGAACTGAGTCTGGTATGGTTTCCCAGTCTCAAAGACCCCGGTTATCTTCTCTTCCCAGAACTGACTCTGGCTTTCGTCAAACCCGATTTCACGATGGGTTTTACCTATTATTTCGTCTTCAGACTTTCCGGAAACCCGAAGTGCCGAAGGGTTCATGTATATATGACGACACTGCCGGTCATATCGCATGATGTAATCCGGACTGCTTTCAGCAAGAGATCGGAACATCACCTCGCTCTCCCGAAGCGCCTGTTCCTGCCGGGTCAGTTCATCTAAATTGGCACGGAGTTTCATCTCAGTTGCAGCCAGTTTTTCATAGGCTGCATGTAGTTCTTCGGTACTTTTCAGCAGCGCTTCATCAGCTCTTTTCTGGGAGACCGCTGAATGAGTTTTATGAGAGAGTTCGGCAAATTGTGATTCAGGTTCGCCACCTTTCTGAAGATAGAAGTCTGCT
>CAIYHQ010000029.1 GCA_903926075.1 uncultured Methanomicrobiales archaeon | reverse complement strand
CAGAATAAATGAGATAAATAAACTGAAGCCGCACATTAACCCGGAACAAGCAGAAAAAGCAATTAATGAAATCGACCACTTAATACAAGAGTCCAAAACACACTTAAAAGACTGTTGAAAGATTCATGAGCCACTCATCGCATCTCACCCGGTTCAATCAAAAAAAGTTTGAAACCCGGGATTCCCCATTAACATATTCAGAATCCGAAAGAACGGCTGACAATCGCTATCAGGTGCTGACTTATTGAAACTACTAGGGGTCCCATTATCATCGCAAAGATTGCAGCCGACAGGAGGGTGAAAAAGACGTTTGAGCAGGGCTTCACCAATAATAGTTGAGACACCCTTTTTTTTAGAAAATATTTTTATTCTTCCTGGCACCCTTCCATATTTTTCCGGTGAAGTGAGTAGAACCAGTAACTCAGGAAGAACATGAGTGGAAGGCCAACAGGGATCTCTGCTCCGGCAGGGCCATGGAAGAGTGGACCGTACTGGATGATGATTGAGGTGAGATACAGGCAGGAGGTGGCAAATAGAATTTAAGCTACCATTTTAATTGAAATTTTATAGCAAATAGGAGATCATTTATAGGAATTGTACCACTGTTCGTACTCCTTATGAGTATCGAAGCAGTGCAATATGTAGATACGATCTTCCCGGATATCGTAAAATATTCTCGCTTGTTTAGTTACTTTTTCTACATGACATGGGATACCATGTTTCAATCGTTTACGGGGTGCATATAACGTTTCAAATGAATCGTCTGACTTTTTTATCCTGAACACCCTCAACTCCTTAGTTGAGTCTCTTCTTTATTTCATGTAGGTGAATTAAGGATAATATTTGCGGTTAGAACCGACTCCCGGCGATGTTTGCCTATCCCCAAGAGTCTATCTTTTGAAAGGGGAGAGTCAAGGGAGGGGAAATTTTTCCGGTGGTTCAATGAGTATCGAACATCCCCTGGAATCAGGTACAGTGAATCAGTTTTTTTAGGTCATCAAGCTGTTGCATATCAAGGATTGCAACGCTTATTTCATCGAGCATTATCTCATCGAGGGTATCGATTCGGTGGCTTATTTCATCTGGCAGCATACCAAATTTTTTGAATAACAATTTTTTAATGATAAACATTTTTCCTTTCTCTCGTCCTTTTTCAAGGCCTATCTCGATTCCCTCTTCACGTCCCTTTTCAATTCCTTTTTCAATTCCTTTTTCTTCTGCATACTGCATAATCTTCAACATACGTACCTCCTCCCAGATTTCATCAAATAATTTTTTATCTACAATCCTGTTTGAAACTACCAAAGTCAATCCGAGAACTTTAGTCCGGATGTCTCTTTCAGGAAGTTGCTTTTCAAGTTTGATAGTTTCCAGGAGTAGTTCATTTTTCGGAAGTCTACTCTGCATGAGAGGCAGGAATATGAGCTCGAGTTCATTAATCGGCTGTCCTTTTTCCAATGCATTGCGAATCTTTTCGAGAAGCTCATCCGCGTTTCTGCCCTTGAATATTATCTGCTGTATGGTGTATTGGATTGTTCCCGTATCTAATGATTTGGTTCCAGGAGATCCGGATGAGGGCGTAAGAACAACCGTATGAATCATTGCTTTATACCGGTCGTATAACCGCAGATCATAGTGAGCATATCGTACCAGATCGCCTTCTGAAAGATGTGTCTCTTCTTCTATATGAAGGATTGAACCATCCTCAAGTCGAAAATTCAGATCCATGAAATTATCATGGGTCTCGAGTTCGGCAAATTCAGTCTCGAGGAACTTAGTGATTTTCGGGAGGTCAAGCCCTAAAAAGTCGAGTGTCTTGTTTTCAAAGATAGAAAATGATTCCTTGAAAGCAAGGTCATAATTCTGGAAATTTATCTTTTTCATTCAGAGGATCTCCATTGTTCCTGAAAAGACCACAACAGTCTGTTAATACACATTTCCCTTAATGTGCCCTAAAAATTACGGTCGTAATGTTTGTATCCTTGTCACCTGATGCTTTGGGCGGTATTTTTTTCAGACTCTGAATCAGGAGAGGTGAATTAAGGACAATATTTGCGGTTAGAACCGACTCCCGGCGAAGTGGGGATGCTCCCCCTCCTTGATGTGTTTCTCCGGAAACCTGTAAAAAGAAATTCCAAAGCATTCCAGATATTCAATAATTAACATTCTCGACGAGTTACACAAAAATGCGGTTAAAAATCGTTAATATTTATTTATGTACTATGAGCAATTCAGAATCCGGAAGATCGGCTGACAATCGCAATCAGGGGCTGACTTATTGACCACTATCAGGGATCTCATTTTTATCCCAAAGATTGTATCCGACAGGAGGGTGACAAGGACGATTGAGCAGGGCGACACCAATAATAGTTGAGACACTCATTTCCAGAAAATACTTTTATTCTTCCTGGCACCCTTCCCTGTTTTTCCTGTGAAGCGAGTAGAACCAGTAACTCAGGAAGAACAGGAGAGGGAGGCCAACCGGGATGGCCACTCCGGCAGGGCCATGGAAGAGTGGGCCGTACTGGATGATAATTGAGGTGAGGTACAGGCAGGAGGTGACAAAGAGACTATACGCTACTATCTTAATTGAAATTTTTTCACTCAAATGCAAGGCGAGAGCAATGATCGTCAGGACAAAAACGAGATTCCCAATTTGCCAAAACTCTATCGATATTGCAGTTTTACCGGATAGTGTTCCCTTCAGGATATATTGAATATCAGTGAAACATTCGATATCACTAAAACCATAATTTGTCCATTGTTCCCGGAAAAGTGGAAATTGAATAGCTATTCCTAGATCTGTTCCAATAATAATGATATTAACTGGCAAAATTAAAAAAAGAAATATCAGGGGCACAAATATAGAAAATTTAAAATCATAATTTAACATCAATTAAACTCGCTTGAGTGAAAAAAGAAATGATTAGATTAGTTTATACGTAAGTATCTAACAGAACCGCTTGAGAACCATCGTTGAAGTAACCTGTTACAATTACATGATCCTTGCTAGCAGTTCCTGTAAACTGAGTCGTATTACCAGTTCCATTGATAGAAAATGTACTGCTACCTATCAGAGTAGGTACTGCACCATTTAAATTAATTGATACTGGGTTATTAAGTGACGTTACATCCTGACCACCGTTATTTGTAACAGTGATTGTATTTGATGTTCCTTTCGACGCAGTAAACGCAACATTCTTTGTCTTACTAACATTGCCTGCCATTCCGAATACGAACGCTGCAATAACTGCAGCAAGGATTACGGTGATCGCGACCATCAGGATAACACCGATGACTGGCGAAACTGCCTCATCATTTCTATATTGCTTCATTTTCTTCATTTTCTACACCCCTTCACCCGCGGTCGCCCGCAGAGTGAGTTAAGAGATAATCACTGACAAATGTATTTAAAGGCTGTGAATGTTTTGAGGAATGAAGTATTGCTATCAGATGTTGACGATAAGGGAAATGATATTTCATTTATTCGCCTATTACAGAATATAATTTTTGTAGGCTTTCGTCAAGTATACTCATTAATTTTATTTGTCCGGATATAAATAGCATTTTAATTGCAAATAGGCAGCACCCTCTTATTGAAGAAAGATTAATTTTTTTTTTTTTGGGTGTTTCCTTGACTTCATCTATCTCCTTCCTTAAATGACTCCTCATTTCCCGGAAAGCCCAACGTTCGAATCGATTTATAATCAAAATAATAATTTTACACTAATAATATTTGCAGTTTCTGAAATGAACCAGCGAATATTTTGATATTTTTCCTTAAGATCGACAATTGCCATTCTTATTGTTGTGATATTTTCCCGCCCGATCCCATGTAAATGTACTCGATTCAAACCATATTGCTTATTTCTTCTAATCCTGGTTTCAGTCTCAATTATAACCTGATCAGAAGACATCCCCTCTGATACAAATATTGTGAGAATTCCTTCTGCCACAATTAGATCATAGACTTCTAAAAATCTATCATCAGAAAAATCTGGATCATTGCTTATTTCAATGTATAATGGTTTTATTAATTTCTCAAAATATCCGGAGCTGCATAAATCACTAATATTTCGACCACGTCTGGAATATTTTTTAATTATATCTGATTTTAGACCTGCTATCTCTTTTCTATCAGCACCTTCTTCAAATCGTTTTTTTAGGTAATAGGCCGACCGTAAAGCAGTAAAGTCGTCATGTGGGATCTTATCTTTAAAAAAGGATAATACTGACTGTTCATCGTCTGATCTCTCTTTTAATTCAATATCTTCAATTCTCTCTTTTGATTCTTCTCCCAGAAGTATCATCCCTTCATTAACCATATCCGATAACAAAGGTTTGATCTCTTCTTTTTCATGATCTGAAAGATTATTGAGATTTATCTCTAAAGATTTTCCTTCATCCAATACTCTCATTTTTTCAGAAGTAGCATTATTACTATGTATTTGAATATTTAGAAGCGTAAAACTAATATTTTTTATTTCAATCTTAAATAACTGTGATAATCGTTCAAGAATAGATAGAGTTACCATATCAACTAAGCTTATCAATTAATTCTATCAATGAGGGAAGATCAGATTTGATATATATCTCAGACCCGTTTCTTATACCCGCAAATTCTTCTTCTTTGATTTCTTCTCCCTCTTGAGTAATTACTTTTAAATTAGGATTCTCTATCTCAACAAGATATCCCTCTGAATCTATAGTCTTACCAAAGAAGGATAATACCTCGCGTCTGGATGCTTCATCAAAGGTAATAACACCTCTTTGAAATTTTAGTGTCATAATTCCTCATTACCTCATATTCGTTTAGGAATTTTCAATTTGTTATATGATATCTATAAACTTAGTAATATATCAGGTTATACCTTATCCATTATTAAAATAATACAAGTAGGCCTGATTTCAATGTAAATTCACTTCTATTTCCTTTTTTTTAGATCTTTACTAACACCTGACCGAAATTCTATAGTAAAAGTCCCGGTCATACTGAAGTTAGCTGTTTCTTCATATCTGCAAGAGATATGGTACCCTCATCGTTGCGTTGCGCAATTACGGCAAGGTCATGAAGATCCTCAATCATCTTTTTATATTCGTCTATCGGCAAAACCACCGATATCTTCTCACCGGATTCATTCGTTATAAAATGAACCGAAGAATGCACTGTTTCTCCCATATCTTACCCTGTCTCCTTCCTTGCAAGACTCCTCATCTCCCGGAAAGACCAATGGTCAAATCGGTCTGATGCGAAATTCAAAATAATAATTTTATACTAATAATATTTGCAGTTTCTGAAATGAACCAGCGAATATTTGTATAGGAATTTCCAATTAGTTATGAAATCCGTATAAAATTAGTAATATATCAGGTTATTCCTTGTCCACTATTAAAATAATGCAAGTAGGCCTGATCTCAATGCGAGTTCACTAGTTTCGACCAGGAAGTGTCTCAATCCACTAAACATCGATTGATCTCGTTCTCTGGCAGCCCTGTGATCCTGGCGATTTCGCGAATGGTAATCCCGGCTTTGATCATAGACCGGATGATATCTGCCCTTCCTTCTGCATAACTGTCTTTTTGAGCTTTTTTAAGTGACTCCCGCTGAATCATATTAAAATCCTCGTGTTTTCGTTGTATTTCCAGTTCATCCAGTGACATTCCTGCTTCATTAACAATATCAAGGGCTTTTTTTATCTCGGGGATGTTTGTAAGAGTTTCCGGTTTGAGTTTAAGGCTGCCAGCTTCGCTAACGAAAAACAACCATTTCTCCTCGAGTGTACTCAGATCATCAACAGTCTTTGTGAACTTCGGAAGCTCATAAAAAACAAGACGCAGATCGCCATTGTATTCCCTATGGGAGTTGACCTCTTTCATCCGGTACTCAGAACGTACATCCGGAATATCATGAAACATAATAAAATCAGTCAGAGTAAGTGCAATTACAGGCATCAAAGAGAAGTATTGACCGCCGCGGACAATCTGAGTTGAGTACGTCTTCGCTGCATTATAGAGGATACGCTGCTCAAACCCTTCATAGTTCAGAACCTGCATCTCAATAATAACATGTGTCCCGTTATCAAGACGGGCTTTGACATCCACATATGAATCCTTCATCCCATCTATAAGCGGGATCTGGTAGGGATCAAGAATCTCAAGGTTATCAACGAGGTGGCCCTCAAAGTCGAGAACTGCATTAAGAAAAGAGAGAAGAATATCTTTTGAGTTGTCAGACCCAAATACTTTTTTAAACGCAAAATCGGTCTTAACATCAAGGAATCTCATATCTAAACCTATCATCTATATGGATCTCCTTATCCTTGTAACTGTCGAATGAGGTCATGTTTCGCTAATTACCCGAAACTTTTTCGCGATAAACCAGGTAGTTAAAAAAGAATGAACGCGATTATCGAAAAGTGTTGTGAATAAGTATCTCTCTGTTCTTATCGATCTCCACCTTATATATAGAAAGATCCGTTACAGAAAATTCAAAGAGCAGGAAAGGTCTTTATTATCTCTCTCAACCTCTTTGATTTCTAGTTCAGGTTCGTTAACCCCTATTTTGACATTCTGGAACGTGGGGACACCAATATCATCATTGAATGAAGAACGCATAATTAAGGATCTTGAAATAAAAGCTTCGGGTGTATCCTGGCATAAAGACAAGCGAACAGAATTTTTTTTGGTAGTTGCCCGGTCATTTTCACACCGTCCTCATGAGAACAACCAATGGATTGCGCTAGACCTTAATGACCTGATGCACATTTTTTTAAAATGTCGGAATTTTTTAAAGGAGTGATTGAATACATAAGACCGCGTGATTACATCACCGTAACCGGAAAGTCCCATTGAGTCGGATTTCCTCTGACAAAGGAAAGTTAATACGAGTCTTAAAAAAAGATACATATATTTATGGAATTATGAATCCAACGAGTCACGTTGAATTGAGAAAATGACTTTTATGCAGATACGAAATCAGACGAGAACAGATACAAATCCGCTATTACTAAAATTTCTTCGTGAGGCAGGAGAAGATCCTAGTATTCTCGCAATTTACCACTACGGAAGTTCCGTTACAGATGAGAGTTTTCGTGATATTGATCTCTGTATAATATCATCATTAGTTGAAAAATCAGCTTTTTTTCAAAGATTTCTTTATTATTCCGGGAGATATGGGGCATCAGGAGAGAAACCTCTGGATATCTCTCTTTTCTCGCTCCTTCCCCTTTACATTAAAGTGAGGGTTATTGGAGAAGGGAAGATCCTTTTGATGAATGACCGCGATATGCTCTTTAATTTAGTTATTAATTATCGAACTTATAACTGACATCTGCTCTATGCTTTACCGGGAAACCTGTGCAGGAATACCTGGTGATGATGCAGGGGATACTGGATAGTCTTTCAGGAGACTGGCTATCAATAAAGTTATCTGACAAGTTACGTAATATGAAGGGTTTTCGAAACATCCTGGTCCATGGATATGCAAAATTGAATGATGAACTGGTTTACACAAATATATATGAGGGAAAGTATGATGTGCATCAGTTTATTGAGGAAGTAACAGCCTGTCTCGATAGATTATAGTTAAACTGGATTTTAATAATTGTTCAAACCGATTGAGAGGGAATCCTGTATGTATATAGAAATTCATCCTCCATGTCCTTAAATGACCCATCCGGAATCAGGGACGACAAATATCCTTTAATATATGCTACCCTCACATCAGGTTCTGAAAAGATTGAGATATGGTGCGACAGAGGGGTTAACCTGACCCGGATTGTGCCAGTATACGTGTCAACAGAGCTTCTTTCAAAAGGGACGCCACACATGAGAAGAAAACTCTCTGCGAGCATTAGTCTGCTTTTTTCATGCCCAGCCCTTGAAAACATCCGGATGCCATCTTCCATTCCAAGAACATAGGCCTGGTTCAAAAGTTCATTTACTGCCGAAATATTACCCGAACCCATAACTTTCAGGATAAGCGCATCACTGATATCATATGGGTTCCAGAGTTTTGAGGCTTTTATTCTTCTCCAGTTATCTCCAAACATTGAGCAGAATTCCATCAGTCTCCCCCGGTTTACCTAGCGAATTACTGCAATTATCATGATGCCGATCCCTGTAATCTCAAGTATCCTTGAACACACTGCAGTCCAAAAGACAATCTTGTCTGAAACTCCTGCAAAGTTTGAAAGGTCAGTAAATATTAGCCCGATAACAAGAATGAAGAGGCCCAGATTGAAATAGAGGAGAGTTCGCTCTTTAACCCGGGTATATGCAATGTAAATAAGGACGGTCAATACTGCCCCAAGCAGGAGCGTTATAACTGCAAGTATTCCATAGATCAACTCTGCATTGACCATTTCATCCACTCCAGGGACGTTTAGGGCCGGATATCAATAGTTTCGCTTCCATTCTGTCACCCGATATATGCCTGCTCCTTAACTTTCCTAACAGTAAGGATAGTGTTTATCTCTTTCACGCCGTCCATTTCACCAAGAGGAATAAGAATTTCGGATTTAAGTTCACTAATATCCTTCACGGTAATCTTTGCAAGAAAGTCATTTGGTTCCAGCACTTCGTACACCTCACGCACCTGCCTCTTATTAAGCAGGAACTTCTCTATAGTGTCACGAATACCGGGTTCAATCCTGATTGAGAGAAATGCGACTGTCGAATCCTCGATAAAATTTGGATCGATTGCAATAGTAAACCGCTCAATAACACCGTCCTTCTTAAGTTTTTCAATCCTTTTAAAGACGGTTGATGGAGCGATACCCATACGCCGCCCAAGGTCAGCCATTGGGATTTTCGCATCGCTCATCAGCTCTTCAAGGATTGCCCGGTCAACCCCATCCATTAATTGTGATATTTAGTCTCCTTCAATTTATAAACTATATGAGTACTAACAGGGTATAATATCGGAGACTGAGGTTCGTATCAAACCTGATACCAATTTTGTAACTTATTTAAAAAATGAGTTAAGAGTTATTGCCACATCCAGCTTTGGAATGGGGTGTGAGTATAGGAACTCGAGTTTAAGGCAGGACTAGTTGTAAATCCGACAATCAGTGTTGTAAAAGGTGTCAGTACCGGACCGTTATACTTTTGAACCGGTGCAGTTCCGGTTACAAAAGCATTATTCCCATTTTTCATAGTAGTAACATTCACCGCTACGGTGCGGGTGACATTGGTAACATTACGTGTCGTTGTAACCTTTTTGGTCGGTTTTATAGTAGGTGTTTTAACTGCAGTTGTTACTTTCTTGGTAACATTCGTAATATTCACAGTAGGTGTGACAGTAACATTCCCAGTAGGTGTGACAGTGACTGGTGTTGTAGTCATACCAACGAGGAGGACATCTCCTTCGTTGGAGATCCCTATGCCCGCTCTCTCTACTAAACCTGTGGTTGGTGGAACTGTTGCAGTTGACTGAATCAGAATCTGATCATTTGGTTGTGCAGAGACAAAGAGCGGCACTGAAACAAGTACTAATGCAATTGATATGAGCAGAACGGCCCAATTTAAAGTTTTCATATGTAACCCTATCATGTTACTGAGTACCTCTCAATATACCTTCTCCTGTCCCACCTCCTCAACACGTTTATACCCTTCCCTACAAAGAAATGGGTAATGGAAAAAGTAACCGTATATTCCACTCAAAACTGCCCTTATTGCAGGATGGCTAAGGCTTTTCTCGAGAAAAACGGGGTAGAATTCAGAAATATTGATGTCAGTGAAGACCGGGTTGCAGCGGAAGAAATGGTCAAATTATCAGGCCAGTTTGGAGTACCGGTCATTCTTGTGGACAAAGAAGTGATAATCGGATTTGATGCGCAGCGATTAAAAGAGATCTTCACCCCAGGTGAAACTGGAAACATCTATGATATCATCATAATCGGTGCCGGCCCTGCAGGACTGACTGCAGGGGTATATTGTGCAAGAAAACAGGTAAAGACACTTTTGATCTCTGAAAACATTGGCGGACAGGCTCTTGAAAGCTGGGCAATCGAGAACTATATGGGATACCGGATGGTATCAGGCGAAGAACTTATGAAACGCTTTGAGGAGCAGGTCAGAGAACAGGATGTTGGCCTCGAACTCAGTTCTGTAATTAAGATTACAAAAGAAGATGGAAATTTCAGGGTTTCAACTGCAAATGATTCGGAATATATAGGAAGAGCTGTTATTCTTGCCCAAGGGAAACGTCCGAGAAAACTCGGAGTAAATGACGAGGACAGGTTCCTTGGCCGCGGTATTTCAGTATGTTCAACTTGTGATGGTCCTCTGTTCAGGGACAAAACTGTAGCAGTTGTTGGAGGAGGGAATTCAGCCCTCCAGACTGCAATTGAGATGAGTTCCATAGCAAAAGAGGTTCATCTTATTGTCCGGAGTACAATTAAAGCGGATGAAGTCTATCAGACATCATTGAGTGAAAAATCAAATATAACTGTTCATGAAGAGACCATGATCACAAGTCTTGAAGGCGGAGATATGCTTAATATGATCCGGATAATGGATAAAGAGACAAAAATTGAGTCTGACATTGTTTTAGACGGCCTTTTTACTGAGATAGGCTGGATCCCAAATACTGCATTCATTGACGGCCTCGTTGAATTAAATGGTTTAAACGAGATAATAATCGATATAAATTGCAATACATCTGAAAAAGGGATATATGCTGCGGGAGACAGTACAAACGTCAAGGGTAAACAGATAATAATTGCAGCGGGCGAAGGCGCAAAGGCCGCTCTATCTGCCTATGAATACCTGATAGCCAGTTGAATCT
>CAIYHQ010000028.1 GCA_903926075.1 uncultured Methanomicrobiales archaeon | reverse complement strand
GAACTGTGTATGGCCCGACCGAGAGGATTGATTGAAGTAGTTTGTCAAAATCCAAAATGTGACTATTATATGGAGGAAATTGCGAAAGATATTGTAAAACTTGGACTTGACTGTATTTCACCATTCAAAATTGACCAGGTGTGCCCATTGAATTTTGACCATACCCTAAGTTGAATGTCATTCTCAAATAAGATAAACATATCTAAAAAAGAATCAAGAGAGGGCGGCTTCGCCCCCTCTCTTGAACTCACCCCCAATTAGGATAGGCTTGGGGGAATGGGCAAGCATTCCCCCTTCGCCGGGGGATACTTCATGTCGGTGAGTTATAACGCGAGTAATTCCACTGATTAGATTCAATTAGATCTTCTTCTAAAACTTGATCCGTTCATGTTGAGTATCATGGCCTTGTGTGTAATCCTGTCCAATAAAGCAGCGGTAAGTGTTTTATCATGAAATATTTTGACCCATTCAGAAAAAGCCAGGTTTGTCGTAATGATGGTACTAGCAATTTCATGCCTTGCCGCCAGAAGTTGAAATAACAACTCAGCTCCCTCAAGGTCAAATGTGATATATCCTAATTCATCCAGGATTAGCAATTCAAACTTCTTAAACTGCTTCAATACAATGGTAACTCTCTCCTCTCTTTTTGCTTCGAGTAGTTCGTTGACCAATCCTGCAGCAGTTTTGAATAAAACCTTGTAATTTCGCTCACAAGCACAAACACCAGTAGCTACAGCGAGGTGTGTCTTTCCAGTACCTGAGTTGCCTACGAGAATCAGATTCTTTTTTTCTGCAACGAATTCTAATGACCTTAAATCAGGGATAGCAATTCTTCCATCCTCCGGAAGTGCATCAGAAATCAGATCATCAAATCTTTTCTGGGTAGGAAATCCTGCTGATCTAAGTGCTCGTATCTGCCTGCTGATCAATCTGGCATTAAGTTCAGATTGGCATGCCGCGACAAGAAACTCTTCAATTCCATTATTTTCTGTTTGGTGATCCAGTATATATTGATACATTCCAGAGATATGGAGTTGTTTACAGAGTGATTCGAGTTCTTCAGTCATGCTTCACACCTCATCAATAAATCATAGACGGTGAGGTCAGGTTCATCAACAGTGATCGGATCAAAAATTTCAAGCGGTTCAACAATTTGAAATAAGTTTTGAGATAGGATCAACCGTAAAGTATCATATCCAGGAACTATTCCATTCTCTCTTAAGTGATCAATTGCATAGAGCAAACCTTCAGGAGATGAGTCCTTGATCAACCCCAATATCTCGAGGAATTCTTGAGGCCTGTCGAGATAATGCTCATGGTACAGGTTCTGAATCTTTTCATGAACCTGCAATAGTACCTTTGAATGTCGGAGTGCTCCAGGTTTCTTTGCAAATGTTTTCAGGTAATGAGTTATCTCAAGTGAATAGTTCCCTTTTCCATAAAATCGCTGATGAGATGCTACCAGATTTAATCCATCCGTGAGATCAATTCGATCAACATATGCCTTCAAAGTTATCGATCGTGAGCGAAACGTATCAGGAACAGAATAGTAGTTATTATCAAAAACAACCAGTGAATACTTGGATATTTTTGCCGTTCTGGTAATATAGTTTGAATATTCCAAAGTAGGTAACGGTTTCATATGAGCCTGTTCCTGAATCAGGCCTTCTGCTGGAATCAATTCACGGCGATAGACGTGGTTCTCGTTAATCGTTTTCAGCGAAGAGATAAGCCAGTTCTGCGCCTCTGTAAATGATTCAAATGTATTTCGTTCACTAAATGCCTGGGACCGGATGAAGCATACACTCTCTTCATCAGTTCCTTTTTCGTGTGGTGATCTGATGTTGCAGACACTGTGCGAAAACCCATAATGAGTGGCAAGTCGAATGAAAGTATCCTGAAAGCATTTTCGATGATAGTCGTATACTGCGAGTAGATTGTCATAAAAGATCACTTCAGGAACTCTTTGGATCTCATTAAAGAACTGCATATGACAGTCAATGACTTCCTGTTGACTCTCTTTACGGTAGATACGGGCAAATCTATAAAGTGAATCGGTCAGAACCATCACTGCAAGATAAACCCTAATCCAGACACCCTGGATGTTAAGACTTAATTCACCCCAGTCAAATTCTGCACGATATCCGGGTTCAGGACTTTGAAGGATAAAAACTTCGCGTGCCTTTTCGGTCTGTTTCCATCTCTGAATGATTCGTTTGATGGTGGTGTAACTAATCTGATGACCCGATTGAATGACACGTTGATGTATCTGTTTTCCATTCATTCGCTGCTTTTTCGGACGGTTCTCATTCTCTTTGAGGTACTGATGGATCTGATGGACGATCTCATCTGTGATTATTCGCTTGGGCTGATGGATAATACGGGTTTCAGGTAATATCTCAGTCCGAGTACCTTCACGAACTTCGTCGATTTGGCGAAGATATTTTTTTACGGTGTTTCGGGAGGTGTGTAACTCTCTTGCTACTTGAGAGTAAGAACCATAGAGCCGATATAGCGTCTCCATTTGCTGTACGTCAACCATGTTTTTCACCTACTTATCCCTCCTTTTCACATGCGGAGGGAATTGTCTCTTGGCTTTAAATAGGGTGGTCAAAAACAAATGAGCGCGACTTTATATACCCCTGATCAGGATTGAATGGCCTTTTACACGGAACATTGGAATATAAAAATAATCAGAAATTTGTAGTAAATTACCCCTGTAATTGGTTGGTATTTCCAGGTAAAAAGGCAAATACAGATCAGGTGGAATTAATTAACCCTTCAGAT
>CAIYHQ010000027.1 GCA_903926075.1 uncultured Methanomicrobiales archaeon | reverse complement strand
CCAATCAAATAATTTTTCAGACTTTTTATCGAAGATTTGTTTGAGAAAAGCGAGTGTGGTTTCTCCACGAAAAACGGTCATCTCTTTATTGACTTTGAATGAATATTGAATTTTTTTCTTTTCAGCAATGTCAAGAGATGCGAGTTCTGCCTTCATTTGTGGGTTTTAGGAACAAGTATAAAGTATGGGTATTCTGAGTGAGCAAGGGTTAACATGAGATCCTTGCTATAGAATCCGCGATCAAATATTGCCAAATTAATCGAAAATTCTTTGAGGGATGTCAGAATTGATAATCGAACAAGAAAGGAATTTGAATTTTCCAGTGACTCCGTGTGCTCCGGTATAACCATGGATCCACATCCCTTGTGGATCGCCATAAAAATCTTCATCTGTGTAATCTAGTGCGAGAATTACATTTTTCTGGTTGAGGTCAAACCTTGTTCCAACATGTTCTACAGCGCTCCTAAGTTCCCAAATAATATTTGAAATGGGAACTTTTTTGATTGCCAGTTGTATGGAGTCTGCCCGATTTCCAACTGTTTCAAGATAGGTATTAGCAACTGCAGCTTTTAGTAAATCGCGATTATAATGGAATCCTGATAAATTTGGACCTTTATACTGAAGTTCGAGGGAGCGATCGACGAACGTATCCAGTGTTTTTAGTGTCCTGAAATATCGTGCATTGCTGACTTTCATGTTATGACCAGATATACAATTTGATCAAGGTACTCCTTTGGGCAGTCAACCTTGGCACTATTTCCAAATTTAGTAACTTTTCGAATCAGAAATCCTTGAATGTTTTCGATTTCAATTCGGTTTGCTGGTTCCGGTACTACTTTCTTCATTGGATATACTATGGATATCCAATAATATATTAAAGTATCGCATCTCCAGACTCACCATTAAAAGAAAAAATTGTTCTACTGGAAATTGTAGATTTTCAATTCAAAGTGTAGTTTGTCCTTTCGGAGATACTGGTTAGTCTTTCACACTTAAGAATCTATTATTTCGGTATACAGTTTGGATATTGAGGGCATACAGAATTCCGTGTAAAATTCTGTTATTTGCAGGAGAAAAAGGAATTTATTTGGAAATCAAAATTTATAATCCATCTCTGTTATAATTGCCGCCAGAAACGCGAGAACTGGTCCTATTATCAACCCAGACCAGGCTAATAGCCCTACTATCCCGATCACGATCATCAGAACCCTGAATTTTATTGGTTTTAGCTCAGGCAAACGGATCGAATTTAAGACAGCAACTGCACCTGCAATAAGAGCAATCATGGCAAAAGTCATTGTTACCAGGACAGATAGCCCTGCAGTAGAGTTCGCAAGAGAAATACCTGTCTGGAGAAGTATTTCAGCACTGGTGCCAATGTATAATAGGCCTGCAAGAAAACCACAAAAAGCTGCAGGGCTTATCTTTTTTCTTCCTGGACGCAGGAAAAAAAGAACTAACCCTATCGCAATTATTAACAGATATGGTCCAAAGATCAGCAAAAGTGACTGTTCCTGCCAAAAACGGATATTGATCACACTAATTGGCAGCATTATCCATTCTGTGGCAGTGAAAGATTCAACCGTACCTGCAGCCAGTGAATAAGGGCCCCCTTCAATAGGTGTATAAACCGCTACAATATACTTGCCATCTGCCTGAGCCTTTCCATTAAACATTGCCGTTTTATACATCGCCATTGGCGTAAATGGTTCATATTCAGGATTTAATGATCGAAAACCTGTAACAACCGTGGTAGTCTCCCCTGCCGGAACTACAACAGACTGGGGAACGGTACCATTTGGGGAAATTCCGGGGCCGGTTATTATAAGCCATGGGGCAAAGCTTCCAGCCACGGGCGTAAGGACGCTGAATTCCATAGGGTCCCCCTTCCGGAGGGTAACTGTATAATAATCTGCCTCTCCGGCCTCATGCAAAGTTCCATAAATTGCATATGATATTGCTGGATCTTTGATTTGCACTGCATTATCTAGCGTGTTGTGTTCTCCGGGCAACACTGGAACGTGGCCGCTTACATTCAGAGTAAAAAGAAGGATAAATAAGATAACAAACGTCAATGTGAAAAATTTTCGCATGATATCTAATGGGATTCACCTGCATTAAAGTATAATGGTATCCAAAAGGATTTTACTGATTATCAATAACTATTCAATAATGAAAATACTCTCGATAAACTCCAGTTCGTTAATTATTGTATCAATTCTTGCAATAATTTTATGTACTTCACTTTGTGTCACAAATCATGGGTCCGGTCAAATACCGGCTGTAACACAACCAACTTCTAATATAAATGAATCTATAAAAAACGGGACTAATTACAATATTAACGTCTCACAGGGAGCAAGGCTTGCGGTAAAAGAGATCGAGGTCAGTAATGGGACTATACATAAACTGGTTCTGGTTGAAAGAAAACCCAGCAATGTAACGGTAACTGCAGGGGAATTGAAAAATTCAACTTAAGATATCATGATTAAGGAAGTTATGGCAGAAATGATCAGTCATTTCCAGAGTGATGTCAGGCGTATTAATCATGCCCTGAAAGTCCTTGATTTCGCATATATTCTCTCCAAAGAGATTATAACTGACCGAAAGACTCGCGAAACTATATATTTCACCGCAATACTCCATGATATTGGTATAAAAGAAGCTGAAAGAAAATATAATTCAACAGCTGGAAACTACCAGGAAATTGAAGGACCACCTATTGCCCATCGGATACTAACTAATTTATGTATTGACGAAAAAATCATCGACCGTGTATGTTTTATTATCGGAAATCATCATTCTTACTCGAAGATTGATGATATGGACTTCCAGATTATTGTCGAAGCTGACTTTCTTGTGAATATTTTTGAAGATGATATGAATAAGGCAGCAATAAGCAACATTTATAATAACATTTTCAAAACAGAATCCGGTAAAAGGTTGTTTGGGACAATGTACTTATCTAAGTAAATTAATAAACCGCTTATGGAAACCTGACAATTTTTTTTGAATAATTCGCTCTTGATCTTTAGATTAATCTCATTAGATTGATTTTATCGCTGTCCCTTTAAAGAACATATAGATGAATGTCCCATCTGGTTCGCAGGTCCTGTAAAGGTCGTTAATTCCTTTTTTCCAGGTCACTTCGTCAATTAAATTTTCTGCAAGTGCCTTCTCTTTTACCCCTTCTATCATAGCAATAAAAGTTTTCCTGGTAAAGCCTTCAATGAGACCCGGGTTAGAACCATCTACATAAACGACTCTGGGCGATACCTGGACTTCATCATATCCTGAACCGCATAAGAGCGGGTATATTTTTCTCCCGATGCTCGCATCTCCTCCTGCTTCAGACTGAAGTTCTATCTGGCAATTTATTGCTTTTTTCGCGTCTTTGCTATCTGGTGAGAAAAAAACCGACCCATGGTCACCTTCGATTACTGTTATTGTTCCTCCTTGTTTCAGTGCATCTTTAAGACGAGAGAGTTTGGCGAGAGGGTCCCTGAGGTGTTCAAGGACAAAACAGAGGAAAATATGATCAAATGTCCCATTTCTGAATGGTAGATAATCAATATCTGCCTGAAAAAAAACCACATTAACTCCTGCTCTGTCAGGAAACCGCATAAAAGCCTCTCTCAATGACTGAATTGAAACGTCAATTGAGAAAAACCTGGCACCAGGGCTGTTCCTGATAAGGGTTATTGTCTGGGCTCCGGTCCCGCATCCTGCCTCAAGAACAAGAGAGTTTTCCTGGTATATTGTGTCCCTGTGAAGGAGATCAGTTAAAGTATCTGCCTGGTCAGCGAGTCTCTCAGCTTCTCTCTCATTATAGCCATGGACATATTTGTTCATCAGTGAACAACATATTTGTATTCAATAGAAAGAGAACTTTTTGTTTAGTGGTACGAGGCCCGAGGGGTAGAATTATAGAGGACTTTCTCTATCCCGAAGGACTGGTATGGGTAGATATTCAAGGTTCTTGCGGTTATTTTCTCAACAATTCCGCCAGTAGCTGTCACAGTATAGATTGTACCTGCAGAATAATTATCTCTGGACTTTGCACCAGTGGCACCGTTCTGGTAATTAGTTAAATCTTCAATTACAGGATATTCGCTGATGTTCTTCTCCATTATGACGCTCGTAAACATGTGACCTGTCATAACAATTGTAGGATCAATTATCAGCTGTTTGTCAATATCAGTTCCGAGACGGGAGAGTGTACCATCTGGGTCCATGTAATAATGTGTAGCGATTATTGTGAATTTACGCGACGAATTAGTAAGTATCTGCCTTATCCTGGCAAATTCGTCGGAAGAGAGGGATTTTGAGACATAGTTTATTCCCACGAGATTAAAATCATCCAATGTTCTCACGTAACTTTTTTTCCCGTTTCCAGTGTAAGCCGTGTAATATGTATAGTTTGCACCGGATTTCGTGTCATGGTTGCCTGCAATAACATAAACCGGAATTGATGTTTCACTTATTGCATGAGTGTATGCCTTCCATTCCCTGGTTTTTTTCCATGAATTCACAAGGTCACCTGTAATAATGATGGCAGAAATGTTGTAACGTCCTTTGATTGAGTCGAGGTAAGAGAAGGTATAATCATAGGTATCCGGGTAAAAACTTGCAAGGTTCTGTGTATCTGAAAGGTGTACTATAGAGTATGTGGTTGTATTGGCGTGAGTACCTAATACATTCCCTTTGACGTCAGGAAGTTTAACCTGTGCTTTTTCATTAAGGGCTGCGGTAGAAATGTTTAGAAAAATCGCAACAATTATTATAAAAACCGGGATTAATCGCAAAAGCCTAATAATTAGTTACTCCAAATTTTTTTTTATAAGGATCATGAGATTATATATGACCACACCTTTAAATATTATCTTTTGTGAATGATCATTATGGCACGAAGGCCGCCTGAACTGATCTATAGTGTAGATGAGAAGCCCTCAAATGTCCCTCTTTTTCTCCTTGGTCTTCAGCATGTTTTTATTATTTCAATAAGCCTGATATTTCCGGTTGTTATTGTAAAAACAATCGGAGGCAGTGATGCTGATGCAATGTTTATGGTTAGTATGGGAATGCTTGCAGCAGGCCTTACTACAATTCTTCAGTCATATGGTAAACATGGTATCGGTTCAGGGTATTTATGCCCATCACTTTGCGGCCCTTCTTATCTTTCATCCGCAGTAATGGCAGCACAGACCGGGGGTCTGCATCTCCTTTATGGGATGATATTTCTGTCAGGTATTGCTGAATCATTATTGTCACGTGTAATTACGAAGCTTCGTGTCCTTTTTCCTGCAGAAGTTACAGGGGTTGTTGTAACTTTTGTAGGAATCGCAGTTCTGCCGATAGCATTCCCGAGGTTTATCGGTTATAATGCTGAAACAGGGTTCATCAATACCACTGATCTCTTCATTGCAATTGTAACGCTCGCGATAATGATAAGTCTGAACCTATACACAAAAGGGAAGATAAAACTCTATTGCGTCCTTATCGGGATGATCTTTGGATATCTGTTATCAGCAATGTTGGGTATACTGAATTACTCGCATATTGAAAGGATACTTGACGCACCAGTGCTTGGTTTCCCAGACCTCTCCCATTTCGGTTTGGCTTTTAATATAACCCTGCTTATCCCGTTTCTTATAGCAATGATCTGTTCAACCTTAAAATCGATAGGGGATATTACAACATGCCAGCGTGCAAATGACCTTGACTGGAGACGGCCTGATATGAAAAATTTAAGTGATGGTATCCTGACCGACGGCCTTGCAGATGTAATAAGTGGTCTTCTGGGTACATTCAGCCAGTCCACATCCTCAAGTAATATTGGTCTATCCATTGGAACAGGGGCAACTTCCAGATATATAGGTTACTCAATCGGGATAGTTCTCATTATCCTCTCATGTTTTCCAAAACTTGCCATGCTATTTGTCATAATGCCATCGCCTGTTATGGGTGCAGCGCTTCTCTATACTGTCTGTTTTATGGTCATGGCAGGGCTTCAGATAATTATGTCCAGGATGATGGACATAAGAAAGACTTTCGTTGTCGGACTTTCGTTTCTTGTGGGATTGTCAGCAATGACACCTGTGTTTTATTCAAATGTCCCGGAAATAATAAGGCCGATTTTTGCTTCAACTCTTTCACTTGCGACAATTACAGTTATATTGCTCAATTTAATTATGAGGGTAGGTATCAAGTCATCGAAAGTCCTTGAGATTAATCCAAAGGAGAACAATACTCAAAAGATATTTGATTTTATGAAAATTCAGGGCGGGATCTGGGGTGCAAGGCCGGAAATTATTACCAGGGCCATGTCAGCAATCAATGAAGCCGTAGAAGCAGTTTCATTCACGAACCCTGACATTAACAGGATGGATGTCAAAGTGACTTTTGACGAGTTGAACCTTGATGCGGATATCAGTTATAAGGGGAGTCCTTTTGAAGTCCAGACCAGCCGTCCTTCTGAAAAATTAATTGAGGAAGATGAGAATGCAATAGCTGACCTTGCAAGTTACATGCTCAACAGGTACGCGGACAAAGTGAGTTCACAAAAGAAAGGCGACCTCTCGCATATTTTTATTCATTTTGACCACTGACACTTATTTCTTATGCCGGTAGCTGAAGTTTTTTTTCTTTTAAACGAATATGAATAAATTAAGAAGGATTTTATAAATGGAGATTAAAACTGAAAAAAGAGATAATGCCCAGATAATATTAGTATCAGGAATGCTCGATGCCTCAAACTACCAGAAATTTGAAGAGGACATCTCGTTGTTGATCCAGGGCGGGCCAGATAAGATTGTTTTTAATTTATCAAATCTTGAATATATGAGCAGTGCAGGAGTGAGAGCTTTTCTAAAGACGAACCGGACAATCAAATCAAAAGAGGGAGTAATGGTCTTTTGTTGCTTAAAACCGTTTATAAAAGAAGTATTTGAAATTGCAGGGCTTGATGTGGGCTTTAAGATCTTTGCCGATGTTGAGAGTGCAGTACAATTCCTGGATGCCTAAATAACAAATGTTTGACCTGATAATTCCTGTCGCCTGGGAACTTTTTCAGATAATTGCAGTTATCACTCTCTGTTCATATTTTATTATACGTACTGATGTGTTTAACCGGCTTATCCAGGAGAATGGTTCGATAAAAGATAAAATACTTATCATTCTCTTTTTTGGGGTAATCTCCATTTATGGAACGATGAGCAATATTGTTCTTGATGGGTCCCCTGCCAATGTCAGGGACCTGGGACCAGTAATTGCAGGACTTTGTTTTGGGCCGTGGATAGGGCTTGGATCTGCAATTATCGGGGCAATATTTCGTTATAGTTTTGGAGGTATAACCGCTGTACCATGCACGCTTACAACACTCCTTGCAGGAACTCTGGCAGGTATTGTATGGATAATTAATAAAAAGAGATATATCGGGACTTATTACGCATTAATATTTATTTCATTAATAGAACTCCTCCACCTTGGACTTATTTTCCTTATTGCAGGAGATGGCCCGGAGGTTATGGCGATAATTGATAACATGTGGACAATCATGCTCCCGCTTTATCTTTTCGGAATCGCAATTTTCTCTATTTTTTATAAGAATTATACCAATGAAAAGAAGAATCGTGAAGAGCTTGAACGGGAACGGGTTGAATTACAATTTGCACAGGAGATCCAGGAAAGTTTTTTACCAAAAACGGCTCCCTCCATCAGTGGTTACGATATCAGTGCCAGTACGTATCCGGCAAGAGAAGTAGGGGGCGATTTCTACGATTTTATTCACTTTGAAGATGGAGAAGTCGGTTTCGTGATTGCTGACGTATCAGGAAAAAGCGTCCCGGCCGCCCTTTTCATGGCACTCTCCTGTACAGCTATAAGAATATCTACAGGCTGGATACGTGCTCCTTCCAGTATTGCAGAGGAGGTGAACACAATCATCTCTAAATATGCAGAGAGTGGAATGTTCTTTTCAATGGTCTATGGAGTAATATCACCATTAAACGGAGTTTTAAAGTATATCAATGCAGGTCATCCTCCACCGGTTCTCTTTAAGAAGGAAGGAAGTCACGATGAGCTGCAACGGACAGGCACTATCATCGGTTTTTTGGAAGGTCAAAAATTTTTAGAAGCAAATGTAAGCCTTGAAAAAGGGGACTTTATAGTTTGCTATACAGACGGAGTGACTGAAGCACAAACATTCAAAGGTGAAATGTTCGGAAAGGACCGACTTATTAAGACCATTGATGAAAACAGATCTAAAACTGCACAAGAAGTTTCAAATTTAATCATAACCGGTATCAAAAAATTTGTCGGAGAAAATCCACAATTCGATGATATCACAATTCTTGTAATAAAAAGGACAGAATGATTTTAAAGGCAATTATTGCACATTTCAATATCCTTATTACTGACCACTGTCAATAGATAAAGATGAACAGAGAAATTATTCTCTTTATATTAGGCTCTGCTATCCTTGTAGGGTGCCTTTGTTCTGTCTCTTTTGCACAGGATATATCATCCAGTGCAGCGACACCGACAACTCAGGCGCCTCAAGTATCAACACAGGATAAAAATGTAACTTTGACTCCCAATGCTACTTTAAGCCCTACAAAGAAAGTTACATCAAACGTGACGAAAATTGTTGTAACAACAAAAAATAAGACAACCGTTACACCGAAGGCAACAAAAAACAAGACAACACCCACGCCAAAGACTACAAAAGTAACTTTAAAAAATGGCACAGTGAACCAGTCAAAAGATAATACAACAGGTTACTTCCTTGTTACTTCAAATATAGAAGGAGCATCCGTATCTTTTATCACAGCTGACGGAAAGGAGACACCTGCCGGTACAATAGTGGGCGGTAAGTTGTCATTCCCGGTTGATTTGTCAAATCAAGTCTATAAACGCTTTTCAGTAAAAGCTACAGGATTCAATCCATTTAGTGCAGATATACCTCAATATCCTATAGCAAGAGGAGTTGTTACCCTGGTGGCTCAACTGCAAGCTGAAGACACTAACCTAATTGCCGACACAGGCTTAGGCGGGATATCAGTATCAGGTGATACCCAGGGTGGGACAATAATCCTAGATCGAACAAAAATAGCACATAATGATGGTACCTGTTGCGGTGGCGGTTAAAAGTATCTAATGCAAAATCTCTAAAGGAATCATATTTTTCCTTTGAAAATTAATTTGATTATATTTTCTTTTTTTACAGTTTATTGAATTAACCAATTCTTAATTGCATTATCATAGGTTTTCACATACTATCTTGTTCGTGACGATACAACTTTGGATAATTTGTGTTCTATATATAGATCATTTATTTTAAATAGATAAACTATTTTTTTATTTAAGCCTCTATATAACTAATAAAAAAATCAAATGATATGTGACATCTAACCGATTCAATGCTATTAAAGAATGGAGGTATAGAAATGCAAAAATTGGAAAAGACAATATTTGGATTCAAGAACACATTTACTGGAACCCTGACTGCAAACGAGATGAAACAATGGCTTAATGAATCGAAAAAGCAGTTAGAAAGTTCAAAAGGAAAATTTCAGGTCCTAATTGATATGAGGGGTCTTGACCCTCTAGTCCCGGAAGCTCAGGCTGTACTCGAAGAAGGTCAGAAAATATTCAAATTAATGGGTATGGAACGTTCCTGTGTTATCCTTGACAGGTTATCTATAACACTTCAGTTCAAGAGAATAACAAAGAAGACTGACATTATTGCATTTGAACGTTTTATTGACGCATCAAAACAACCGGACTGGATGGAGAAAGCAATGCTTTGGTTGACCAAAGGAGAAGAACCGGCTAAATAATTGCTTTATATTTAGTCGAGAATAATATTAAACACTCATTATCATAATTCAATAAATTTTTTTTGAGTAAAAATGTCTTATTTTTAATATAATTACTATATATTT
>CAIYHQ010000026.1 GCA_903926075.1 uncultured Methanomicrobiales archaeon | reverse complement strand
TGCTATCGTGAGTTTCTCATCAGGAGAGAGTGAGACCCCCGGCGTTTGTTCACCATCACGTAACGTTGTATCAAAAAAGCGAATTTTATCGCCTAATAAAGCAATCACTCATAGTGGGTTGCACCGTACAAAACTGGTAGTCTGAGTATAAAAAAGTAAGGTATCCCTCAAAGCGGTCAGATGATACTAATTGCCCTTGAGAAGATCATGAGAATGATTACCATTGATAAGATTACCTGAATTACTACTATAGTCTTTCCAGTCCAGCTAAAAAGTACTACATCTGAAGGAGAAAAGCTCGTTGAGACCCCGAAAGCGAGATATATATAATCTGGGAAAGAGGGGGACCAGTCCTCCCAGGCAGGGTCATTCCCTGAGTGATGAGGGAAAATAAAATGCCTTCTGACATAAGGATCTTTCAGGTGCATTTCCTGACGATATGAATCTATAAGCCAGTACCAGGCACTAAAAATTGCTATTGTCACTGCAAGGATAAGGAATGCGTCCCTTAAGAATGCAATTGCAGGTACATTTGGGTTCCAAAGGCTGTAAAACATAAGAACTACTGCATAAATCAGGTTAAGAGTCAGCCATGAATTAAAGAGAATAAGTAATATCCGCATCCTGTTTTTCTTTAGTATAAAATAGAGGAATACGTAGAGAACAGCAAGAATAGAGAGATAGAGAATAAACTGCAGGAAATGAAATGAAAAACTTATTGAGAGTGGTGTGTAGGGAGGGAGCTGTGATGTTGGAACTCCACCTGAAACCATTATAAGGTAGCCTATCTGAAATGTGTTCAGGGCATTGATGTCATTTAAAAAAAATGCATTAACTACAGCTAGATAGCAAATTGCAAGAAGGTAATGAAACTCTGTATTTTTAATTAATTTCAGTCTGATATGATGTGAAAGATTCACAATTGCGGTTTATCCTGAAAAGTATAAAGGTCTTCACCCTTCTATAGAAAGTGATTATCCAATCTCGTTTTTAAGCTTATCAATCTTAAGGCCCAGGGCTTCAAGAGTCATTATTGCGGCATTACGAAAACTTTTATTCTTCTGTTCTGATGATGAGATTAATGGGCCTATTGCCGGATCACCAATTCCAAGAAGTATTGCCTGAAATTTCTCTTTCTCTCTTCCCCTGGCATTTTTCATTCGTTCAATAACCGGTATTACTGCAAGGCCGTCAAATGCTATGAGTGCTCTCTCACAACAGTTACTGACTGCAAAATCCTTGTCTGGAAGTGTATCGAGAAGGATAGGGATACATTTTTCATTTTTTATTTCTGATATGATATTGATGCAGTTAATTCTGGCTTTTGTATTTTGACTGCTTTTCACTCCACTAATCAACAGGTCAATACAATTAATGTCAAGCGATGGTGCAATTTCAACTATAAGCGGAATAACTTCTTCCTCGGCATTCAGAATTTTTTGGATAAGTATTGGGGCTGCAATATCAGGATATTCTATTATTTTCTGTTTCAACCTGGGACGCTGTTTGTCTGAATAATCCAGGAGTTCAATACAGATTGGTACTGACCAGTCACCAGGGCCAGTAACTAAACTGAATAATATATCTTTCTGCGTTTCAGAAATACTATTAACGAGCCTTTTTATCTCCAGCCCTTCGCCTGAAGATATTTTCAGGTAAAGGCGGATTAATGGCTCAGTCTTCCTGCTATATTCGTCCAGGGATAAGATTTTTTTAAGGATGACTGGCAGGGAATACTTTCCAATCTTTTCGATACACCCTGAAAAGAAAAGACTGCACTCTTGCGGGTCTTCACCAATCTGGGAGATTAATAATGGCAATGAATGCGATTTTGTCCTTACAAGCAAAGATTCGGCCTCTTTTGAACATAGGGCTGATTTATTTCGGATTGACTCGATTAATGGAATTAAAACAGGTCTTCCAATCTTCAGGAGCGCTGCAACTGATCCTGATCTTACTCCCTTATTATCGTCCTTCATTGCTTCTATTAAAGGCCTGATTGCAGGAATTCCAATTTTTCCCAATGTTGAGGCTGTTGCATTTTTTATAGGGACTGAATCACACCCAAGTGTTTGTATAAGGGGACTAACAGCGGGGCCGCCGATTCTTGTTAATACCCATTGAGCGAAGTCTCTCGTGTCTTCATCTTTGTCCAGCAGTTGTATCAGTCCCTGGACTGCGCGAGTATAATGTGAGAGAACTGAAGCTGCGAATACTTTTTCATCATATCCGCAATTATTGAGACTCAAAAAGAGAAATTGCAAAGGATCAAGACTTTTCCTTTCACATTCAGATATAAATTTCCGGGTACCTTCATCATTTAAAATCAGGCAGGATTGAAACAATTGTTCGATATTAAGAGGTGGAACCGGTTCTTCTTTTTGTATAGGAAGAGTGACATTATCAATCACTTCAGAAACTGTTTTAGTCCTGCATACCTGTTCATCAGTACAAATTTCCGGGAGAACTCTTTTAGCAAATATTTGGATCTCTTCATCACCTGAATGGATGATCTCACTAATTAACGGGATGCCGTGTTGTCCTATCTTAGCTATTAAATTAAGGATAACTGCATGCACCTCATTGTCTCTATTAAGAAGTTCTTCAAGAAAGAGTGGATACCAGTCTTTTCGACATAAAACAAGAAAAAAAACCGCACATTTTTGAACCGGCCCACCTGTCCCGAATATTATCTTATTTATCGCGTCGTATCCTTCATCAGGGAACAATTTAATGATTTCATTTAAATCCCGGTAATTTTTTGTGGATTTATCAGAATAATAGGAAATAATTTCTGGAACTCCTATTTTTAAAAGAACTTTGTCTATCTCTTTCTTTTCGTCAAGAGTTGCAACTTTTCGCGAGGTTATAAGATATGGCAGTGCCCGCCTTTCAATAATTATCAGGGCCTCAGCTGCATGGGCCCTTTGTAACCTGTGCTTTGAAAAAAGCATTTTAATTAATGGCTGGATGGCATTGTCTCCAAGTCCGATAAGTATGACTGCAACTGATGCACTTAGTTGTTTATTGCCTGTGTCCAGAAGCAAGAGGAGGTCCGGGATGGCTGGGTTCCCTATTGTAACAAGCAAATTTGAGGCCTCAGCAACGACAAAAGGGTTTTTTGAACTTAAAAGTTGTATTAACTGGGGGACCGCATCCTCCCTAAATGACGTAAGAATATCACGAACAAATTCCAGTACTACCAGATTTTTAGCACTTAATAGAGAGCTCAAAGGAGATATTGCAGGCTTTCCGATCTTTTTAATTATTCTTTCAACCTGTTCTCTTTGAAAACTATCGTTATGAGAGAGGGCCTGGATAAGCGGGAGTACAGAAGGCTCACCAATTTTAATTAAAACTGTCTCAGCAGAACTTCGTATCCCGGTGTCATCATTGGATAGAAGTTCTGTGACAGGCTGAATAGAATCTTCTCCCCTTTTTATAAGAATATCTGTAAGTATCTCACGTTTTTTTCCGGAAATTCCCGGAAATTCTCTTACAATGAACCTGCTGCAGCCTGTCCCTATTTTCAGAAAGACTCTTTCGTATTGAGAGATATCTGTAGAATTGTCGTTCTCAAGTGATTCAATGAGGTAAGGCAGGGATGAAATTCCTTTAGAGATAAGAAAAGAAACTACATAGTCCGAAATTGCGGAATCATCATGTTTCAGCAGGGAAATGATTGCTCTTGTTCCTTCAGGTCCGCAATCAGCGAGGTTTTGAATAAGAGCCCTGTACTGGAGACGTCCTCTGCCATTTATAAGGGCGAGCGTCCTTTCAACTGGAGAAATTCCGTTTTTTTCAAGGTCTTTACGTGAACGCTCTCTCGTGAAAGGGTTTTCACTCATGCATCCATTTTCAATGAGTTCAACTGCCTGGGGTGAGGGAGCTCGTTTAATGGGAGATTTTTCAGGTAAAACCTCTTCGTTTTCGATAATTTTCCTGGTTAAAGTGACTTTTATTCTTGATTTATCCTTCTCTTCTGTCTCGCACCAGGGACAGATTGGAAATTCGTTACTAAAAAGGTGTGCACTGTTTTTTTTACATACTCTAAGGTTATTCAATTCGTTTTCGAGAAGGTTTACCCATTCTTCTGCAGCAGGCCTGCGTCTGGGGTCTTTGTGACCTGAAACAAAACAACGGTGAAAAAGCGCCTGAACTCCAACCGGAAGCCTTGAGTAAGGTGGAGCAAAAAGGGGGGGAATAACCCCATCGACATTCCCGGTATAAGGAAAATAACCCAGCTGAATTTTATCTGCCGTATTATTTGCATTCCTTACTCTGAACCCCTTTGACTGGAACGGGTGGACACCGTCCATCAGGAGCCGGAATATGAGAATAGCGAGAGCAAACCTGTCACTATAGAGCCGGTCAACAGGAGTATTTAATGCTCCTTTTCGGGCGAGTTCGGGTGGAAGATACTCGGGTGTCCCCACTTTTGTCTGGTAGGTACTATGCTTTGAAGCATTGGTAACCTGAAAAGAGTCACAGTCAATGAGAGCAACTTTTGCCTCGCGTGAAATGAGTATATTCCTGTCATTAAGGTCTCCTATCCGGTGTCCGTTTTTATGAATTATCGAGACAAGAACTGCTATCTTCAAAGCGGAAGCAAGTATCATTTTCCAGTTAAAATGGTAACCAAATTTTATGACCCTGTCCTTTTTATCAAATAAGAGGTGGAATTCATGGAAGCGGGTCATATCGACCTTATCCATGAGAAACCCCAAAAAGGTTTGATGCTCACGGTCCTCATAGAGGCGTGTAATCGGCCAGGATACAATAATATCAGGATCTGTAATATTTATGGGTTCTTTTGTCATGAACCCAAGTTTATTGCTGTTTTCTTTTGTACGGTGATGTGGGTGATACAATTTTGCGCAGAGGTTTCGTGCATGAACAGGCAGATAGATAACTCCCTCTCCACCTGATTTTCGTGTCTTCTCAAGATGGTAGGTTTTCCCGCTTTCATCGTATACGGTAATTCGTATGGCCTTTTTTTGCCTTGTTGAAATGTTTGCGGTTGTCCCCATATTATGGGTGACAATAACAAGAATTGTTTTTTCACCCCCGTTAGTGTTTACCCGAATAGTTCCTGTAGAAACTCTTTCCCCCTTTATAGAATCGGTTGCTACCCTTACCAAAAATTTCTGGGATGTTTCTGTCCTGACCTGTGAAGGTTCAACTGTTATCCATGTACGGTTGGCATCAATTGAACCTGTAAGAAGCCCGCCACCGGTATTTGAAATAAAGAGCTCACTCTCGGTTCCGGCTGAACCTTGCAGATTTGTAACACGGATGCTGTTTTCTTTACAGGTCAGGCATGGTTGTGAAGAAATAGTCATCCTGATGGAATTGACCCCCACCCATCGGGACTTATCGGGTTTTCAAGAATTACCTGGTCACCAATGCTTGATTCTGATATTTTCGTCAGGCTTTTTGAGAGCCACATGAACATATCCGTGAAACGTGCCTCTTTTAGAAGTAGCGGTGACCGGTTTGGAGGGGATAACGATCTCAGTACTATCATATTGGCGCTATCTACTCCAAGGGCCCAGAAAAGAAATTTATGTTCTTTCTCCCCGTTATGAATGCGGGAAAGCACTTCTTCCCAGAGACTGTCTCCTTCTTTCATGTCTGTCGGTTCACCATCGGTTATAAGGAAGATCCAGGGGCGATAATAATCCATTCCCAGTTCTCTGTATTCCAGTTTTCTCTTTTCAATGATATCTGCTGCGAGAATTATTGCCTTTCCCATCGAAGTTGTGCCGACGGGTTTTAAAAACGGGATCCTCTGTTCTTCAATTGTAGCAAAGTCGCAT
>CAIYHQ010000025.1 GCA_903926075.1 uncultured Methanomicrobiales archaeon | reverse complement strand
TCCACCAGCATTATCGAGCTTTTTCACAAGAAACTCAGGGGAATCTTCAGAATGGCCTATTTTAACTCCTGTTAGAGCCTGATTTGTGATGAGAAAAATCCAACCCTTCAAAAATCATCTCCTGTTATTTTCAACATATTGCTAGTACCCCTTTCTTTGACTCTTATGGCAACCTGAGGAGTATTTTAAAGCAGGGTGAGTAGGATGGATGGTTATCTCTTCCAGTGGCTGATAGGGCTATAAACTCTGAAATAACGCAGGTGGTAAGTATGAAGTCTTTCTACTAAGAAAACCGCAAGTAGCATTATCACTATTAAATATCGTATTTCCCCAATGATTACTGGCATAAATGGGTTCGGAGGTATTTCTCATCAGAGACAATGTGCAACATTATATCAGTAAATGCTTATCATCCAGCAATCAGTAGAGATTTTGACTAGAAGATATCCTACTTTTCCTTATGTGTCTTGGCATTATCAATATTCCCTTTATTTATTTAAGGGACTTAACAGCCTTGGCATAATAAGGAGAGCATCATGAAATATATAATTATAACCATCGTTATTAGTCTTATATCTTTAACCTGGGGCTTATATGATATTTATATAAGAGATCATAAGAATGAAGATGAAGATAAGGCTTATGTTGATTGGACTTTTTCAATGGGATCAATTGGGGTTGGAATAATGGGTCTTATAGCTAGTGCCCGTCCTGAAAAGTGGTTTTTCACAGGCCCAAGAACAAACTGACAATATATTTACCATGAGGAATTGACAATTCCCATATGATTTAGAGCAATGTTGAAAGAAAAGGCTTTAAATGAGCTTAATTTTGACAGACCTGTCCATTTTACACATATCTGATTGCAGCATTTCCACCGGATTGGACCGGTCAGCTTTATGCTGTCCTGAGACGGGCAAGAACAAGAAGGTTGTAGGAGAAAACACTGCTCCATACGTATCTTTTGAAACCTGACCAACCGGTCCATGTGCAGCGGTCAAGACCGAATGCCCTTTTCAGCGCCGATATGCAGGACTCTATGCCGGCCCTGAAGTTGCGAAGCTTTTTATAGACCCAGAGACTTTTCGCCATGTCAATTATGGAAAGGCCCCTCTTCTTTGCAAAGACAGCGTCTTTGATGTTCAGTCCTTTGGCATAAGAAAGGTTGTCCTTTGATGCAAACCCACCGTCGGCGCTGACCTGACGGGGCATGCGGCCATAAATTTCCGAATGACGGGCAAGCATTTGAGTATACAGTTCAGAGTCGGCAGGGTTGCCTTTTTCAATGGTGCAGTCAAGTATCATCCCTGAAGCCCCGCCGGAAAGATATACCTTGTGCCCGTATTGTGTGTCCCTCTGACCTTTCACTATGATGTCGGTGTGGTCTTCAAAAAAAGAAAATATCTTCTCGGACGCCGGAACGGTCTCTTTCTTGAAAACCCTCCTGCGGGTCTGGTCCATGACCTTCTCGAGTATACGAATTGCCCTGTCAAGCTCTGCAATAATACCGGTTGATGAGAAAAAGTCAGGGTGTTTATCAAGCTCTCTTACTGCGGATATCCCATAATCCCTGACCAGTGAGGCATAATGAAGAATATCTCTGTATGCTTCAGTCCTCGTCTTGTCTTTCCTCGTGTTGAGTATCGTCATAACCCTCTTTTTTATAACACGGGTATGATCCGAAAATTCATACAAGGGTTTCGGAGATAGCTCCTTACCCCGATGCAGCCATCTGGTTATAAATCTCACTCCGTCTTCAAGCAGCGTCGAATCCGTCGGATAATGAATATTGGTCTCGACCGCAGTGGAATCTATCCTTATCTTCTTCCCGGTCTCCAGCTTTTCCCTTTCGGCATATGAAAGCAGTATCCTGTTTATAGCCTCCCACACTTCCTCGTTCAAAGACTTTATATTGTCCTGTAGTACAGACTTGCCGGGATACTGCGAAAAATCCATCCTGGAGAATTCCCTGAACGAATATGAGTCCTCAAGATGATATGCAAGTTCCTCGTAGCTCAGTTCCCGGTACTGCTTCAGCACTGCGCATCTCAAAATCTGCTCCGCGGTCATGCCCTTCCTTCCGGCATCCATCTTACGGAACCTGCTCATGTTCTCATACACAACATCCACAATGCCCGAATTCTCATCCAGTATCTTCGACATGGCTTCAAGTTCCACCGCTATTTTACTCCCGGGATGTACGCTGAATATATTCATCTGGGCATTGCGCTTTTTTCTCACTTTTTACTCCTCCCTAATCTGCCTTCTCTAACAATATCAATATCTTATAAATTTAATCTACCAGATTGAGAGGATTTATCAATGCTTTTTTTGACCTTTTCAATAATATTTTCAACAGCTTGAAGTTTCAGGACGGACACTAGGTAGATTCAGGCAGAAGCCTGCCGAACTGGTACCCCATGTTGTAGGGGCTTCCTTTCAGAACAATACACCTCTTGCCGTCTGCATTTTCTGAAAGATACCCGGTGTCACTGCCTGTTGTAATTGAATCGATTACCTTGTAGCCCTGAGCCTCAAGGACTGAAGGATAATCGGTAGGAGTTGATGAAAGGGCAGCAACCGTGCCTTCCGGGTCTGTACTTTTAGATGAAGAGCAGCCGGCTGCCGCAAGAAAGAAGATGACCGTTATAGCCAATGTAAAACGTGCCTGCATAAAGACCTCCCAATAAAGAAATTTCATATAATATATTTATAAGATTGTATTACAACAATATCAAGATAATGAAAAATTTATTTATATTAATCAATATTTTTTCCGAAATAGCAATTCAGTATATCCGTTGAATTATGGAGGGTACTATGCAGACTATTGCAATGGGGGCAATTGATTATATCCTTTTGATCGTATATTTCCTTTTTGTCCTGGGAATCGGCTGGATGCTCAAGCGGAACAT
>CAIYHQ010000024.1 GCA_903926075.1 uncultured Methanomicrobiales archaeon | reverse complement strand
TCCACCAGCCACCACTGGGAGTGTCTATTTCAAAGCGGACTTTTGGAGTCAGGTTTTTGCTTGCAGAAATGTTGTGGAATGTAACATCCCCCCCTCTATTAAAGACATTTACCACATTTCCACCATGAAATTTAGGGTCAATCGTTGCATTCACAGGAACAAAAGCTGATTTATGCACAAAAATGGCCGAGCCGAAAATAATTGCTGCGATAACTGCCGCAAGAACTATAACTAAGGCAACTATAAGTGTAACTGCTATTACGGTCGAAACGCCTCTTTCATTATCTTTTGAGGATTTAATCCTGGACTTCACTTTCTTAATCAACATGGCAACCACAAAACCGATATATTATCCTACTATTTTATTCCCACATCTCGGTATATGATAATTGTGGTATATCTTCTCAAGTGGAAATATTATTCGGAAATAGGATAGAATGATAGAATTATTTTTTAAATCATTCCCTGATGTCTCTAATAAGATGATCTTAAGGCTGATTACCTGATTGGGATGACAACAAAATTATCGACTCGTTGAAAATCTCTGTCGAAGGATGCAATTTGAGAAATACCTTGGTGTTGGCAGGTTGTAACAATCAAGGCATCATTTGTGAGCAACCGATATTTTTGAGCATTTAAGAGAATAGCGACAACATCTCGTGAGTCTTCAACTAATTGAATATCTGCAAAAAATTCAGATATGTTCACAAAAAATTCCTCTGCGAATTGGTGGCCCTCTTTTTCGATATGCTCAGCAAGACGATACGCATTATTTAAACCCATCTCCTGAGCAAGTAACCGACACCCGATAAATGCTACCTCTTCAAAGACTGATATAGATGTTGTCACCTCTTCATTAAAGGATGAGTATAACTTTTCTGCCCTATAAGTAGATTCATGTTCAATAAGGAGAGGTACAATAAAACAACTATCTAAAAAGGTAACCATGTCTCTCCTTTAAGTTTCTTAACTTCTTCGTGAGTCACTACGTGAGAGAGTTTTATTGGTTTAATTTTGATTTTCCGTCTTATTTTAATTTGGATAATTTCTCCATCCACAAGATCTATATCTTCAAGTGGTCGGATAAGATGGTTTTCATATATACAGACAATAGTTCGATCCAGATTCATATCCTTAACTTGTGTAGAAGTCATGGATTTCAATTAGATATCTGGTGTTGTATGTAATATAGATAGCCATTTACTACGAACCAAGGTGAGATCCCTTGGACAACTTAAATAAGATCAATATAAATGCTGATCCTAAAATATAGTAAATTAATATTTTAAAAATCAAAAGAATCGGAAATCTTCAAAGAATATTAAAATTTATGTGACCGTTAAGTTACTCTTGACAATTTCAAGAGTTCTCTGTATCCTTTCATTGCAATCTAGAAGAAGGGGCTCTCCATGCCCGAAATAAATAGTCTCAATGTCCAGGTGACCAATTCTCTCAATCCCCTTTAAAAACCCTTCTTCAAAAGTCCCTCCCTGTGACTGGATAATTATCGGCGTATCACCTGCAAAAAGGACTTTATCATTGGAATTATATAGACAAATTGAATCATTACTATGACCAGGAACGTGAATAACCTCAAACATCCGGTCTCCTACTTTTATCATATCATAATTTTTAAGGGTGTGATTAATTCCACCTAGATATTTTGAATATGCATAAGTTACTGGATTATATATTTCACAAACTTTCGGAAGGAGACTTGCATGGTCATAATGGCTATGTGTAAGAATGACCTGTTCAACCCTGCGTTTACCAAATCCGGTAGGTATTGAAAGAATTTTCTCAAAAACTGCCGGGTCTCGTCCCACATCAATAAGAGTGTTAACATCAGAGATGGCATTCCATGAGCCTGTTACAAGGAAAACATTTGAAGTATATACCTTGCTCCCTTTTGTCAGGTTAAAGACCTTCATTACGCCTTCCTGAAGACCTGGGCATTCATCACAACAGGGGTATAAAGATGACTCACTTCAGGAGGAAGCTTCTGGGTCTGCTCAGTTAATAGAAACCCGTTATCATCAAGGGCTTCGTGAAACATTTTATATACTTTTATTCTTTCTTCTTCCGTGAAATGGAGCAGAACATTTTTACATATGATTAACCCGAGGCTTGTCCGGATAGGTGTAAATGAAAGCAGGTTATGTTTATGAAACTCAACCCTTTTGCGAATTTCTTCTGAAATTACGCACCTGCCTGGATTTTCCGGGTCCGGACTGAAATACTGGGCAAAAATATTAGCTGGAATTCTCTGGAGTTCTTCGTTGGGATAACTTCCTTCTGAAATAATTTTCCCAAAAAGATTGCTTGTGTCAATGTCGGTTGCAAAAATTTTTACATTTCGAAAGATCATTGCCCCCATATTTTCCCGCAGAATTATAGCAACAGTATAGGGCTCCTGTCCCATCGCAGAACCTGCACTCCAGATATTGATGTATCTGCGAGTCCCGATAACAGGAAGAACATGTTGCCTTATCATATCAAGTGTCTGATAATCACGAAAGAAATATGTGAATGCCATTTTTTTCCAGGTCTCACAGATTTATATTAAACAATTCATTGCAGGATATCACGAGTTATTTAACTAATTTCGATAGTTTTAGTACTGGCTCATTTGATATAATATTATTCATATTCCATTCGTTAATAATTTAGTTAATTAATTCAAAATATTATTTCTATGTTTGGAAAAAAAAAAAAAAAAAAAAAAACAAGCTTTAGTATTTCTCACACTGGCCTTACTGTCTTTATCCCTCTTTTCTCCTGCATATGGAGCGGTTTTATCAAACGGCTCAATTACAAATTATACCCAGTACTCTGAAGACAGGTTCAGTTTTCTTTATCCAAAAGGCTGGGAGATAAAAGCATATGACCCACAGAAACTCTTCTACAGATATTCACCCACAAAGATATACAACCGTTCCACGCTTATTTCATCTGGCATAAATAAAAGCAATGAAGAAAACACGATTTTCCAGATCCTTACAAACACAACATATCTGCCACTAAATGACTTTGTCAATATGACTATAGCACAAGATTACTCGACATTTAAAGGTTTAATCCCAATCAGTGCATCAATTTCAAAAATAGGTAACTGGCAGGGCACCCTTTTTGAATACCAGTATATTACGAATTCGGGAGATAGAAGAAGAGGAACTGATTTTATAACAATCATTCCAGATAAAGCAAATATATACAGGATTAGTTACATAATCAGGTACAGCGGTTCATATAAAAATTATTTAGAGATATTACCGGCAATAAAAAATTTTTATACTTCATTTAAATTTTTTTAACAATTAACTCAGATTTTACCTTATTTATTCCTGGAGATTCAATAGTAAGGAGGTATGTAGACAGAGGGAGAGATTTACCAGGAAAAGATATGTTCCAGTAATTTCTTTCTGAATTGTTTTTTTTCTGAACAACTGCAACTCCGGATACACCGTAATATTCCTTAACCGCCATTTTATTTTCAGGCCCGAAATAGGGATCTTCAATTGTGATAATAAGCCTTCTTCCGGGTCTGAGATTTGCAGTACCTTCAAGTATCAGGCCCTTATTATCCTGTGAATAACTAATCCCGCTAATAATTCCGTTATTTAATTGATTTGTGGGCAATAAAACTAATTTAGTTTGGGAAAGGGATGTGATATCTTCAGTCAGATTTTGTAAGACATCCTGGGTTTTATTCTCAATACGCAGTTCATTTTTATACTGGATATTCTCTGAATGAGTTAGGCAGCCCGCAAATAAGACTCCACAAAGAGATACTGATATTAAAACAAATAACATATAATACCCATTCATATAGACCACTAAAGTAATTCGTAAGATATTGGATGCGAAGATCGATAGAGCTTTTCTCTGAATTTTATAGAGAAAAATTAACAGCGGGGATTTACCCCGGGAAAAAACCATGCTTGGGAAGTTCAATAAGATATTCGGGCAAAAAAAAGCAGGAAAAAGTGTTACCCTCTCCTCACTTCTTGATACTATCAATAATGACGAAAAAAAGGCCGAAAAAGACCTGACTGAAAAGTTTCAAAAGACTGAAGATCATTTCGCAAGGATATTTAATGAGATAACAGAAGAGATAGCAGCCCTGAAAATAAAAGAGAAAGAAGAAGTTTCGCATCCAAAACTTGAGAAAATAGGAGAAACCGCCCTGCCAAATTTTGTGAAATCTATGGAACATATCCGCGTTCCCAGATTTTCAGGTAATTCCGATGAATATTACGAAGATGTTACACTATTTCTCAGCCAGTATGTCAAAGCACAGCAGGGTCCTGGAAAATATCTTCACCTTATCTTTTCTGACGAGATGAAAAGAATAAGAAGGCTTGTAGGCTTAATTGGTGACGAAGTGAACTCGATGACATCGGCATTGAAAAACCGTCGCGAGAGTCGTGAAAGTTTAAAAAATACGAAAACTCTTATAGAGAAGTTCCTTGAAGCCTCGTCAAAAGACAAGGAGACAAAAAAACAAATTGAAGATATCGATAAACTACTAGTAGATTTGCAAAATGAACAAAAATTAAACGAAGAAAATCTTTCCAGCCTACACTCCAGTAAAGAAAGTAGCGAGATAGAAGATTTGAAAAAGAAAATTGAAAACTGTGAACAGGAAATCAGCCTTGAAAATTGCAGGGTTAATGCAGTTATTCACCCGATCATTACTGCATACAGAAAATCCCGCAATATTATTTCCAAAACCGGTACAGCAAGGGTTATTCGCTCATTTGACGATATAAAAGATATTATAGAGGGTTCTCCTCCTTTTGACACTGAAAAACTCGGCAAATTGTTTGATGAAACACTACCTCTTATTCAAAGTCTTGCAAAAAGCGGCCAGATCCATTTAAAAGGGAAAGATGAGCAACTTATAATATCTCCAGATTACTCGATAATCCGTGAGATCTCACTTGCACAAGCTTCATTTATCAGAGTTACCAGTGAAATTTCGGGCCTTAAGAATAAAATTAATGAATCTTCCACAGAAAAAGATATCATCTCGTTAAATAATGCGATAGAGAAGATAAAACGGGAAATACAGGAACTTGAGGAAAAAAAGAGGAAAAAGGAGACCGAGTATAAAGAGATAATGGATTCTCTGCCTGAACGCAGGAAAGAACTTGAAAAGAATGTAAAAACCGTTTTTGGGGAAGAAACCGAAATAATTTTTTAATAACTAATTATATAAGCCGCTTTTTCCTGGTAAATAAGACCTGATCACGTTTTTATATACTGATTTTGCATTATTCAGGCCTTCTATCGATACTTTTTCATCAATTGCATGTAACTTATCGAGGTAACCGGGACCATATTCAACCACTGAAAACCCAAATTTTCTAAGATATCTTGCATCACTTGCTGCGAACTGGACAACAGGGAAGGAAGTTTTTTGAAAGACTTTGGTAATTGCTTCACAGGTTTTTTTAACAATAAGGGAATCAGGTGGAGTGATGCTTGGTCCATAGATGCTTATCTCTTCAATTTTTGCCCCTTTGGCTTGGGCCCTGAGGCCTTTTATAACCTCGTCAATATTACATCCCCATGGGACCCGCATTTCAAGTTCCAGGTCACAGTGCTCGGCAACTATGTTTGATTTTTCCCCACCTTTGATAATACCAGGATTCCACATTATCCTTTTAAGAAGAGAAGAAGACATTGGAAGGCTTCGAAGTTCGCCAAAAACATCGGATGATTTATCAATGATTTCGTCTACCTCATTTCCTGCAGAGTAAACTGTATCTGATAAACCTGAACAATAAGTGAGGAATGAATTTGCATTCATTATTGCACTTTCACCAACAAACGGGTAAAGTGAACCATGGCCGGGCTTCCCCGAAAAATGAATTGAAAAACGACATAGTCCTTTCTGACCAGTTTGAGGGTGAAGTGGCAGGGAGGGCTCAGCTATGATACAGTCACATGGATTAATGAGTGATTTGTTTATGCAATACTGAATCCCACAGGTTCCGTTCGTCTCTTCATCACAGACAAATGCAAGCCTTGCATTTAACTCAGAAGATTCAGATTCGAGAATCTCACTACATGCAGATATTAAGGCAGAACACCCGCCTTTCATATCAGTCGACCCTCTTCCCCAGATATCATTGCCATCATCAAAACCTGAAAAAGGCGGATAGGTCCAGTCATTTGCTATTGCAGGGACAACATCAACATGGCCGCAAAGTAAAAGCGGGGCATCCTTCTTACCAGTAAGGATATTGTGACGGTCTTTGGATGCTTTTATTACTTCCGGCTTCAACCCAAGACTATGGAGGATTTCCCTGATATATTCAATAATATCAATTGTCGATCCAGGGGGATTTTCACTATTAATCTTTACAAGTTCACTGCAGAGGGTTCGTACATTCATTGGTAGATTCTTACTTTATTTCATCCTCATATTCACGAAAAAGCTGGTCAAGTGAGTTTTCAGTGTACAGACTTTTCAGGAAATCCGGTTCAAAAAGATCTTCTATCATGTGGTAGAATGCAGTCGGGGCCTGGGCTTTGGAACCTTCCGGGTCAATAACAATCCGAAAACTTCGATATGCTCCCGGTTCATCAGGGTCATAAACTTTTCGCCAGAGAAAGGGGAGAACTTCGTATTTTTCAGGATATTTTTTCTTCAACCATCTGATAAACCCTGAGAATTTCGGCCTGTCACCTTTTTTCTCTTCGTCTATTCTCCATCTGAGGTATTCAGCTCCCATGATGTTCTTCGGAGACTGGTAATTATAGATAAGAAGGCTTATTGTATAGTCAATATGGGCAAGTGAATCAATAAGGAAAAAATAGAGTACCTTATTGAAGAGCGAGGTATCATGGAGAATAAGTGATTTCTCATAAAGATGATGCAGCACAGGCAGATATTCACTTTGTTCATTCATGTTTGCCTGATCACTTGCACCTACTCTCTAAATTAAGTTTTGTTCCGGATAAGTCTAATGTTCACCGCGAATATGGTTCTCTTTTTGAAACTGCCTCAAGAAAAAGATTTTTTAACTCTTCACCACGTTTTCCCCGGATATCGATATGGTTATCGGAACGCAGCAGGCAGGGTTTAAGTTTTGCATCTGATGTAACCCTGAGGCGGTTACACCTGGCACAAAATGTTGTATTATGGAGAGGCCGGACTATTTCTATCTCTGCACCCTTAATACAATATTTGTTCCTGTTATGCATTCTTCTGGTAATGATCCTGTCAGCCCTGAACATGAGTTCTTCTTCAATAAGAGCCAGGTCACAGTGATACGGACATGGCACTACATCCAGAAGTTCTATAAGCTGAAGGATAAGGTTACGGTCTCTTCCTGCATATTCTATAAAATTTTCAATTTCCGACTCATTCAGACCTTTTAGAACAACCATGTTTAGTTTTACCGGGGTGAGACCGGATTTCAGGGCGGCCTCGATTCCATCCATTACACTCGTTAGAAAATCCTTACCTGTAATTTTCCTGTAAAGGTCCCGTGAAAGTGAATCAATGCTTACATTAACCCGTGACAGACCTGCATCTTTTAATTCCTGTGCCATATCGCGAAGCAGGGTTGCATTTGTAGTAAGTGAGACCTCCATACCTTTAGGTATCGAACTTATAATCTGGGTCAGATCTTTCCTTAGGAGCGGTTCACCTCCAGTCAGTTTCACACTTGTAATCCCAAGTTCATTAGCTACTAGAAAAATGTTTTCCAGGTCTGGAAGACTTATTTCCTCTTCAGGGGAAATTTCACCTTCCCTGTGACAATACATGCATGATAAATTGCACCTGGATGTAATACTGACCCTGATGTTAGAGACCGGCCTTTGATAGGGATCTCTTAAGTGCATCCTTCCTTACCACAGAAGTTCTTGGCAATAATGTAAATTTCCCGACTCCCTTTCCGTGTTGCTTTTGTCTTAAAAGTCTTGACACTATAAAAATATCGTTTGATTTTTACAAGGAGGTCATGGAAATCCTCGCCCTGGAAGGATTTTATTACCATATTACCACCTGTTTTCAAAACTTCACGTGCAAAGTTCAGTGCGTCCTCGCCTAGACCAATCGCCCTCGCCTGATCATAAGAAGACTGGCCACTCAGGTTTGGTGAAGCATCACATAGAACAATATTCACTATACCGAGTAAATCAGTTACAATCTCCTTTAGATGTGGATCAGATATATCACCAACAATTATTCTTGCTCCTTCAACCGGTGCAATTATCTGAAGGTCTACACCGAGCACCATTCCATGGGTATGTTCCGTGACAACCTGCAGCCAGCTGCCGGGAGCACATCCAAGGTCTACCACGTTATCATCATCCCTGATTATCGAATAGCGCTCCTGGATCTCAAGGAGCTTATAAGCAGCGCGTGAACGATACCCCTCTCTTACTGCCTTTCGATAGGGCCCGTCTTTACTCCATTGTGAACCCAAATTTTACGCCTCCACTTCCTTAATCTTCATCACAAATAGCCACAATGCATTAAAATATGATGATATTACTAATAAATAAGTGCTCTTAAGGGGTTCATGATGTTAAAGGCAATAATTGATGCTGATATTTTGAGAGAGACAATTGAAGCAATTGCTGCCCTGGTATCCGAATGCCGGTTACATATAGAGAATGACGGTTTTTCGATGCTGGCAGTGGACACGGCTAATGTAGCAATGGTAAAAGCTGTCCTCCAAAAAACCGCATTCCAGTCATATGAGGCAGAATCCTGTGAAATAGGTGTAGATATTACAAAGTTGCGAAATATCCTCGGGACACCCGGGAAAACTGACCAGGTGAAAATAGAACTTGACGAAACCCGCCACAAACTCGAACTTAGTTTTATGGGATATAAATATTCGGTAGCGCTACTTGACACAAATACGATACGAAAAGAGCCAAATGAGCCAAATATTGAACTTCCTGCAAAAATTATAGTCCCGGGTATGGAGTTAAACAATGCAATAAAAGCCTCAATGTTAATTTCTGATAAAATTGCACTGGGCGTTGATACACAAGAGAAGAACGGACCGTTTTTCTTTATGCACGCTGATGGTGACACTGACCAGATCAATAAAACATTCGGTCCGACCGAGGTACAATTCGTGAATCCGGTAGATTCACGTTCACTTTTCTCAATTGATTATCTTAAGGATATGGGTAAAATATTTGGAAAATCTGCTTCTGTTGAGGTCCATCTTGGGACAGATCACCCGGTCAAATTTATCTTTGACATGTCAAATGGAAATGCTCATTTCATATACCTTCTTGCACCGAGGATAGAGGCTGATTAATGAAGATCGCACTTGATGTGCGCGACTTTGGAAAATATCCTTTTTTAAAAGAATCCCAGGCATTCTTATCTGAATACAAGATTCCTCTTGATGAATTAATCAGGACTGATAATGGAAAAATAGCTCTTAATCATGCCGTTTCGAGGATAAAAAGAGCTTTATCAGGTCATGCCGGAATTGTGGGGTCTATTGCATCACTTTCAAATGATACTGGGAGAGTCAGGATTGAAATAGCCAGTTACGCTTTTTCACGCATTCTAGTATCATGCGCAAAAGACAGGTATCTGATTTCACGCCTGACTCAGTTTGAGGCAGACCGTGCTTACCTCCTGCTCCTTGAAGAGAATGATGATATTATAGAATACGTTGCATCCAGGATGGGACTCACAATTGAACAAAATGAGTTACAGCTTATCCCTTACGTGGAGGCTGCGGTCCAGATTTCTCTTCCTAAATGGAGACTTGTTAACCGTTCTGTGATCAGGGGAATGGTAAAAATAAGCAATGATGAGAAGATTGAACTTATCAGGGCAAAGATCCTTTCATTTCAAAGACAAAATCTTCATCAGGCTGTGCCCGGCTCAATTTGTGAAGAAATTCTGCCTTTTATTGCTGATGTGATAAAGGAACACCAGGAGAAGATCCTTGAGCAATTCGGGTCAGTAGATGAAACATCCTATCCGCCATGTATGATGGCAATTATTACAGCCGTTACGAAAGGTTTCAATATCCCACATACTGCGAGGTTTGCATTAACCGCGTTTCTTCATACAATTGGCCTTTCGCTCGACGGAATTATTGAAGTCTTCTCGAGGGCTCCTGATTTCTCAATAGAGAAAACCCAGTACCAGGTCGAGCATATTTCAGGTAGAAGCGGATACGGGACAGATTATACTCCTCCGTTATGTGCGACCATGCAGACTTACGGAATTTGCACAAACAAAGACTCCCTGTGTGAGAAGGTAAATCATCCGCTCACGTATTATAAAATAAAAAAGAAGGAACTGATTAAAAAAAAGGGAGAAAAATCAGGCCTTCGGAATGTTAATCCTGATTCCAGCCCAGGAAAGAACACTAATGAAGATGATGATAGCAGCGATGTAACCGGCACTCGTTCCTACAAAGAGGGGGAGAATGATGATACAAAGACATAAAATAATAAAACAAGTTATTGCAGCAATTATATCCTTCTGCCAACCTTTCATACAGTTATATTGGCGTTTTATAATTAAAACACCTCTCTATAAAAAATGGAACCGGAGCCTGTAAATGATGGAGAACGAACGTGAACTACTTATTTGTGAACTAATTGATGTGGTAGATGATCTCCTTCAATATATTAATCCCGCGCTGATCCCAAACACTGGTGCCAATATTGGGTATGCACTCCGAAAAGCAAGGATACCATCGGAAGTCGCTTCAGTATCCGGGGGAATTTTTTTCCGGGAGGGAAAAGTAGTCAGGAGCGGGTCTGTGCTCTTCGGAGCAGATAACGAGATCAGCCGGCTCATTTTAACAGCAATGAAATTTGAGCCCGGGATCCGGTGTGTGGCGAATTTATTTTTCCATGATACTGCACTATCTGTTTGTGAAGATTTACTATATGAGATAACTGAACTGGAAAATGAAAACGAACTCCCAGGAATAAGCATCATGGACTGGGGTGTTGCGTTTGCTGCGAAGGATGGCATCCCTGATGTTATCTACTCGCGTGGAAGGACTGGAAGACCGCCTGTTTTCCGATTATTCGGTGAGAACCCAACTGAGGTCAGGACGAAGATTATTAAGATTAGTCAGCACATGGATAAAGATAACTTTGGTGGAAAAATTAATGGGAATTAAACCAACATATATCAAAAGCACAGGGGAATCCCTACTTAAAATCTATGGAGATCGATTTACCAACAGCTTTGATGAGAATAAGCACATAGTTTCTGAAGTCACTACTTTAGAATGTAAAGGCATACGAAACCGTATAGCCGGATATGTCACTCGAAAAGTAAATAGGGGAAGACGCTCATAACGAACATCTATGTTCGAAGGCGTTTATCCTGCAATTGTAACTCCTTTTCTACGGGATACCAGAAGCAGCCTGGACATCGCGGGACTTAAATCAAATATTGAATTTCTTATTTCACAAGGCGTTCATGGAATTGTCCCGTGTGGTTCAACTGGCGAGTCTGCAACACTCAGTTTTCATGAGCACGAAGAAGTTATAAAGGTCGCAATCGAGACTTCAAACAGTCGAGTACCGATTCTTGCGGGCACTGGTTCCAACAATACCGAAGAAGCCCTGAAGCTGACGAAGGGTGCATATGACCTCGGCGCCGATGGAGTTCTCATAATTAGCCCTTATTACAACAAACCGAATGAAAGCGGTCTTATCAAGCATTATTCAAAGATTGCATCGGTTGGTCTACCGGTTGTAGTATACAACGTACCTGGAAGGACAGGCCAGAACCTGATTCCGGATACCGTGTCAAAACTTGCAGATGTATCTGGCATTGTCGGAATTAAAGAGGCAAGTGGAGATATCGGTCAGATATCACGAATAATAGAAATCACACAGGACAGGGATTTCAGCGTTTTATCGGGAGACGACAATATCACTCTTCCAATCCTTGCACTTGGAGGTAAAGGCGTGATATCAGTTGCTGCAAATGTTGAACCAGCAAAGATGGTGGCAATGTACAATGCTATGAAAAGCGCAGATTACGAGACCGCAAGAAAGATCCACTATGAACTTTCTCCCTTGTTCAGGTCGATGTTCATTGATACAAATCCAATACCTGTAAAGAAAGCAGTTGAATTACGTGGTCAGGCGGGAGGTCCGGTCCGGCTGCCACTTGATGAACTGGATGAGAAAAAGACAAAATCTCTATCAGAGGTGCTTTCACGGTATGACTAAAATTGTTATCTGCGGTGCCCTTGGCCGAATGGGGACAACAATAGGAAAACTTGTCAATGATTCACCAGACCTCACCCTTGTCGGTGGTATAGATATAGTACGAGGACAATTTTTTGGAGTCGAGGTAGTACCTGCAACAGAGATCGGTTCACTCCTGGAAAAGACAACCCCGGATATACTTATTGACTTCACCGCACCTGACCCTACCGTAGAGCATGTAAAATCAGCAGCTTCTCATAATGTCGGACTGATTATCGGGACAACCGGACTTGTGGAGGCACAGGTGGCAGAAATAAAAGCTGCGATTGAGGGTAAAGTACCTGCAGTTATGTCAAGCAATTATAGTATAGGAGTCAATATTTTCTGGCAACTTATCCGCGAAGCTGCGCAAAAGTTAAGCACATATGATATTGAAGTCCTGGAAGCACATCACAGGTATAAAAAGGACGCTCCCAGTGGAACGGCAAAAACTATCCTCTCAATTATTGACAAGGCAGTTGGAGAAAGAAAAAAAGTATATGGAAGGGAAGGTATCTGCCCAAGAGGGGAAGAGATAGGAGTTCACGCAATACGTGGTGGAGATATTGTCGGTGATCATACTGTCATGTTCACTGGAAATTATGAAACTATAACCCTGTCACACAGTGCATACGACCGTGCTGTTTTTGCGAGCGGAGCACTTCTCGCAGCAAAGTGGATAATCGGAAAAAAACCAGGGCTTTATGGGATGAATGATGTATTAGGTCTCTAAAGTACCTCTTTAAAAAACCGGAAAAATAATTCAATTAATTTTTATATTACGCACCTCAACAAATAGGACTGGATACTTACTATGGCTGCAATAGTTAACATTGAAAAATGTACCGCCTGTGAAACATGTGTCGATGAATGTCCGGCATCAGCAATAACGATGGAGAATGAAAAAGCAAAAGTTGATCAGGATCTCTGTGTTGATTGCGGGTCCTGTGTCGATGTATGCCCATCAGAAGCAATTCAGATGGAATAGTCTGGTTTTTCGAATGAATTCAGGAATCAAAGAGTGAATATATGATTAAGGTAGGTATACTGGGTGCCACAGGAGCTGTAGGGCAACGTTTTGTTCAGCTCCTTGCGAGACACCCCTGGTTTGAACTTACTGCACTGTGCGCATCAGATCGCAGTGCAACGAAATGTTATCGTGAAGTTGTAAACTGGCGACTTGACGTGGCATTCCCTGATTCGATTGGTGACCTTATTGTAAGGAGGACAGATCCAAAAGAACTGGACGATGTGTCCCTTGTCTTTTCAGCACTGCCAGCTGATATTGCATCTAAAGTTGAAGTCGATTGCGCAAAGGCCGGAATCGGGGTCTGCAGTAATGCGAGTTCTCACAGGATGGAAAAACATATCCCTCTCGTAATACCTGAAGTCAACCCTGAGCATCTTGAACTAATTGATGCCCAAAGAAAAGAGGGCTGGGACGGGTTCATTGTTACAAACCCCAACTGTTCAACAATCATGCTTTCAACCTCACTAACACCGATACAACCCCTGGGTTTTTCAGATGTAAAAGTCGCTACCATGCAGGCAATTTCAGGAGCAGGATTTCAGGGTGTTGCAGCAATGTCAATCTATGATAATGTAATCCCTTACATCGGTGAAGAAGAAGAAAAGATGGAGCGAGAAACACTTAAGATACTCGGGACTCTGAAAGGCGATTCTGTCACTGATGCACCGATACAGGTCAGTGCAAGTTGTCACAGGGTACCTGTAATTGACGGTCACACAATGGCAGTATGGGTAAATACCCCGGCATCACCTGAAAAAGTCAAAGACGCTTTCAGAAATTACGTACCAAAGATATCAGGTCTTCCATCGCTCCCAAAGAAATCACTCGAATTACTTCTGGAAAAAGACAGGCCACAGCCAAGACTTGACAGAAACCGTGGAGACGGAATGACCGTTTCTGTCGGGAGGATTCGGGAGGGGATACGCTACATTACGATGGGTCACAATACTATTCGTGGAGCTGCAGGAGCTTCCGTTCTGAATGCCGAACTCATTTCACAGCGTAAGTATCTGTAAGCAGGGTCATGGATGCTGAAAGATAATGTAGTCCTGATTGGAAACAAACCTGTTATGAATTATGTACTCGCAGTGGTAACCCAGTTCAGCAATGGTTCTGAGGAAGTTATTGTGAAAGCCAGGGGAAAAGCAATTTCACGTGCCGTTGACACAACTGAGATTGCATTAAGCAGGTTCCTCCAAAATATATCAAAAAAGTCTATTGTTACTGGAACAGATAAGATTGAAACTGAAGATGGATTTACAAACGTATCAAGTATTGAAATTACCCTGAAGCGCGATACTTAATTAATAATTGAAAAAAGAGAATTTCTTTTTTTAACAAACGTTAATATTGACCCCTCTTTTTGGCCGGAGTTAGTATTACAGAATATCCACGAATTGTTTTGTTATGCATGGCTTCTATAATATGAGAGGCTTCGCTTGAAGGGACCTCTACATAAGAATGCCTGTCCTGAATCTCTATTGCTCCAATGAGTCTCCCTGGAACACCTGTCTCACCAGCTATTGCTCCGAGAATATCCTTTACGCGTATTCCCCGTTCCCTTCCTATATTAATCGAGAGCTTTTCCATGTTCGAAGATGTCGCATGGACCGGAATATTCTCGTTATAGTCCTTTCCATTTCCTTTTTGATCACCCTTGCTGTCAAGGACAATTTTTATGAGACCTGCTGCAATTTCCATTGAAGAATACTCTTCCTGCATCATCTGCTCAACAAGCTTTTGATAGGCACTGGCCCCTCCGTCCATCACTATTTCACGGACCTGTTCTATGACCTGTTGTGTCCGGGTCTCTTCAATGTCTCTGAGTGTCGGAACCGGAATCCTTGCTATCCGGATATTTGCATATCTCTGGATCTGACGAAGCTTGTAGATCTCCTTTGGAGAGACAAAAGTAATTGATTTACCTGTTTTTCCTGCTCTCCCTGTCCTCCCAATCCTGTGAACGTAATATTCAACGTCCTGAGGGACATCGTAATTAAAAACAGTATCAATATCTTCAACATCGATTCCACGAGCAGCGACGTCGGTAGCAACAAGAATATCTATATTTCGTGCCCGAAACCTGCCCATCACACGATCACGTTGCTGCTGCTTCATATCTCCATGGAGTCCTTCAACCAGATAACCACGTGTATTAAGATGGAGAGTAACGTAATCTGCCGCTCTTTTTGTATTTGTGAATATTAGTGAAAGGGGTGGATTCTGCATATCAATTACTCTGCAGAGTACTTCCAGCTTGTCCTGCTCTTTTACTTCAATATAAAACTGCTCTATCCCGGGAACGATAAGTTCCCTGTCAGGAACTTTGATAAAGATCGGATTTTTTTGAAATTTCTGGGATATCTCAAGAATTGGTTTGGGCATTGTTGCAGAAAAAAGGACTGTCTGCCGGTTTTTTGGTAATTCAAATATGATAGTCTCTATCTCATCCCTAAAGCCCATGTCCAGCATCTGGTCACCTTCATCAAGGACTAACATCTTTACATTTTTCAGGTTAAGGGTTCCACGGTCGATGTGATCAATAAGTCTTCCTGGTGTTGCAATAATTATCTGAACACCTCCCTTTAATGCCCGAATCTGACGATCAATTGCCTGTCCGCCATAGACCGGAAGTACTGTAACACTGGGGATGTATTTTAAAAGTTTTGAAAATTCTTCTGCAACCTGAATTGCAAGCTCTCGTGTCGGACATAGGACAAGTGCCTGAGTTTCCCTTTTGTTTCGCTCAATTTTTTCAATAACAGGGATGCCAAAAGCTGCTGTCTTCCCTGTACCGGTCTCTGCCTGACCGGTTATATCATTTCCCAAAAGCATCTTTGGGATTGCAAGGACCTGTATTGGTGTAGGCTCTTCAAACCCTAATTCACTGACCGCTTTCAGGACCTCCCCGGAGAGGCCAAATGCCTCGAATACCATAAGGTCATCCATTGGATTATAATATTGCTTTAATAGGATATTATGAGCTTCTATTATGCAATGATGATAACACTGAAAAAAGAAGTACTTATCCTATGGTGGCTTGACATCATAGCGTGAAGCGCCACCCTTATAAAAGAATACATTAGGTTTGCATTGGAGGCGCATTGTGCCGCTTGAATCAGATCGTAAATTATACATAAATACGCTCTGATCCTCTCTGAAAGGCAGCCACCTGCCTGAAACCATAACTTGAGCGTTTGAATCCTTGCCCGGAATTACGAGGGTAAGTGTGGACTCTATAGCATCGTAATTCATAATTCTGATGCTGTTAATTGATCCTTCGCTGGAAAAGGTTCCATTGATATACATCTTTGCAGAATCAAAAGTAAATGAAAGAATTTCACTGTCTGTCATCCATATGTCATAAACCCCTTCGGGGTTTGGTATAAGCTGAACTACTGAGTTTGGTGGGAATTCTATAATTTTCCCCCCGATTTTTATCCATGAATTACTGTCAGTAACCCGGAATTTGAGGTATCCACCTGGCACAAGAGACCCATACATACTGTTCTGGACCATCACATCGATAAGAGGTGACTGGTTAACCGTTAAGTATCCGGACTCCTTTTTTTCGCTTGAACCAAACATGTTTGAGACGTTAAGGCTTACGTCATACTTTCCTCCACTCATATAGGTATGCCTTGGGCTTACCGAATCAGATGTAGTATTATCACCAAAATTCCACATCCAATGGACAGGTGAGCCTGTCGAAAGGTCAGTAAACTGGACTATAAGTGGTGCCTCACCACTGACAGGTTCGGCAGCAAAATTTGCAACAGGCATAATTCCAGCATGAATATAAGCTCTTTTAGTTGTGCTCACAACCCCGTAAATGTTGCTGACCGTAAGGCTCACGTCATATTGACCAGGAGCAGAGTATACATGGTTAGGATTTTGCAGGTTAGAACTTATTCCATCTCCAAACGACCATAACCAGGTAGTAGGGACACCTGTTGACCTGTCAATGAACTGAACAGGTAATGGAATATTACCGGCTACCGGGGTCCCGACAAAGTCTGCTTTTATGGGCTCAGTTGGCTCGCCCATATTTGGAGTTATATTCAATGTAACAACAGGAATCAGGGTCTGAACCGGGGTTGACATATCTATTACCTGAGTAACGATTATTATCTTCTCCTGCGGCTTTGGAAAGAGCTTTTTATAGAGAAGCAGGTCATTATTGCCTTTTATAGTGTATACATATACTATCTCAGGTGTTGAATTTGTCTTATTTGTAATAACAAGAGTTTTTCCCTGACTAAATGGCCAATCCTGGTTATTATAGAATGAAATTTGATCAGATGTTACCTGTTCATTATCAACAAAAATCTTTACGCTGTCCTTTATCAGGGGAGTTCCCCCATCATGAAAGAGAAGAATTTTATTTCCTGAAAGTTCAGCGGTCATACTGACACTTGGAGGGACACTCTGTGCCTGATAGAGAAGAAATGCAGCAATGGCCCCTATTAGAATTAAGAGCACCAGAAAAACAATTCGCAAATTCTCTGAAAGTGCAGATTCGTTATTCATCAAACTCATGCTCCGCGATATTGAATATTGTGTTACTTTAAGTATCTAAAATCTCCCGCGAAATAACATTTATCGCGTCCGGATTATTGACCCCGGATATCCCCTGCACCACCTTTATAGTATAACCTGCTGCCCTCCTTTGATTCAAGTACCATATCACCTGATGTGTCTGGCTTTAAACTAAAAAAGGTCAGATTTAAAGATATCCCGGTAATTGTTGTCGTATTTATTCTCCCGTCATATTTCACTCCGGGAGGTAATATTAATGATAATGTAGAGAGCCTGAGCCGGCTGTTCGGGACATAAACATCTGATATTATCCCCTGCGCACATCCCTTGTCACTTATGCACATTCTAATATTTGGGAAAGAAAAACCTGCAATAGTCGTGCCTTTTATTTTTATTGAACCGAATTCGTCTTCGATAAGATTAAGATCAACCTCATCGTCAGGGTTTAGTTTTACTATCCTTCCCCCAATTTTTACAGACGACCCCTCACCAATAACACGGAAACTTAGGAGCCCTCCTTTTTTCAGATATGAGCCAGACTCCCCGGTTATAAAAACATCTGTGAGCGCATATGGCAGCACCTCGATAGCATCAGAATATACTATAGTATCCTTCCGCCCATACGGGTCTGCGAGTGTGAACCTGACTGAATAAAGGCCCGGAGATTTAAAGATATGCACAGGATTAAATTCTGTTCCACTCTCCCCATCTCCAAAATCCCAGAGAACATTGTCATTAACTGCAGCATTTGAAGTAAACTGCACGGTCAAAGGTGCATTTCCATTTTTTGGAGAGTATGTTATTTGTGATGTCTTCATTGGTGGAATCGTAGTAGGAACAGTTATGACCCGGGTAACAGTTGGGAGGATGTGATAAATTGGTCCCTCTCCCGTCTCTACTGCATAAAGAGTATAAAGGGTTGTAATTTCAGTAACAGGAGTTGGAGTTGAGTTGAAAGTTGAGTTGAATTTCGTTGGTTTAACTGTTATTGTGAGGTTTTCAATTTTCTTTGTTTCAGTAGGAAGGGAAGAAATAATTGTAAAGGACGAGACAGGCAGTTCCTTATCCTCTTTTTTAACAAATACTTCAAGTAACCCACCCTGTTCGCCGGTCTCAATTTTTATCGTTTTTCCGATCGCAAAATCACTGCCGCCGCCTTCAATAGATACGGATGATGGAGATATTAGATGCCCAGATAAATGGAATTCCATACTTGAAAGGGGCACAGATTCTCCACCTTCATGAAAAAGTCTTACAACTCCGGAATTTTGTTCATATGTTATATTGATAATCGATGTATCCGCAGGAGGAGAACTAATAAAAACAATTATTCCGATAACTGCAACAAGAAGACCGATTATGACGGTAATTATTATTATAAAAATCCGGGGTGATGATTCTATATCGTCATAATCATACTCTTCATTTTCGATGGGCAGTTCCTGCATGTTAAGTCAAAAAATAAAATGATTGGTTAAATTCCTTAAAAACCTGATATTCTATTGGCAATTACTTAGTTCATACTCTTTCTAATTATCTTAGACTGCTTGGAATTGTTACGGCTTATAATTATTGTGAAAATAAAATAAAAGTTCATATTAGTCCGGTATAAATCATCCCTGTTATGATAGTGATGCATACTAAAAGAAAGGAGATTCTACCGGAATTGATATGAATTAGCCTTAAAAGAGCTAAATTCGATCTTCTTTTTTCCCTTGCGACTGCAATTACAATGGTAAAAATCAATGCAATTATCGTAATAACTCCCATATCGCCATGTGGAATACGGAGGTGTGTACCGGATGCAGATCCTACCATATAAAAAGCAATGGCAACACCCGTGATGATAAAAAACACTCCGGTTATTGCGATAATTTTATGCGGAATGTATGTATGACCTCTTTTTACAAAATAGATTACCAATAACGCAATTAGAGTCAGAAGAAAACCAGTTACCATCAATGATGCATGAACCTGCCAAAGTTGAACCGAAAAAAAACCTGTAGCGATGGAATTATGTGTAACTGAATTCTGCAAAGAGGGACTTATCCGCAGTTCGCTCGTTGTCGAACCCATTATACTACATTCGGCGGTTACTTTGAAATCATCGTTATTTACTGCAGATACAGGGATTAAATAAGTAAAACTAGTTTTTGAAGGTTGTGAAGTATAACTTTTATCAGTGAAGTCGACTCCGTTTTTCTGAATTTTAACTAATTTAACATAATGAGTGGCTGGATCGTCAACAATATGTGTTATTGTGATTATCATGGTTGAGCTAACGTTATCATATGAGAGCAGAACCGATGAAGGAGGATGTGCGCTTGCAGGAGTAATGATAGTGAGAAGGAGAATAGAAAAAAGAATAAAATAACCAAATGTATGTATTGAGGATAATTTATCTACTGTATTTTTCTCCTTCAACCAAGGTTTGAATTCAATCATGGAGAATTGAATTGCCTGACAAAAAGATAAAATTATTTATATACCATTGTATAGAATTATACATTGATGTATAACAATTTCATAACTCGGGTTGACAAGGTTGAAAAAACAGATAAATCAATTATGGACACTAGTGTAAACCCTTCTCCTGGGGTGGATGAAGAATGAAATCTAAGGATATTGCAATTGTAGGGATATTACTTGCCATCGGAGCGATTCTTCGTTATTTCCTTGCAATGCTTCACACTCCGCTTACACCAAATATGATAATTGCGTTTTACTGTCTTGCAATTATTCTTATCAGACCAAAGGTGTATGAGGCACTGGGAATAGGGATTGTGAGCGGGATCCTTTCAATGATAATATCAGGTTCAATCTTCCCATACGCCAACCTGATTAGTGAACCTCTCGGAGCATTGGTTTGTTTTGCATTTTATGCAGTTTTCCGTGGCCGTTTCATTGGTGCAGAAGCGGTAACAACGTTTATTGTCACGCTTGTAAGCGGTTTTTCGTTTGCAGCGATAGCGATTATTTTTGTAGCACCAATGATTATCTCCAAGTATGCAACGATTGGCGGTTTTGCAATTATTTTTGTACCGATCGTTCTTATAACCGCATTATTTAATGCAATAATTGTTCAGATTCTCTACATACCTTCAAACAGGGTACTAATGCGGGGAAATGAATGATAACCCTCGAAAGGGTCAGTTACAAATATCCACATACAGGCCGTTGTGCTCTTGACGAGATATCATTAAAGATCGAAAAAGGAGCCTGTACATTGATTACAGGTCCTTCAGGAGCAGGAAAAAGCACAGTTTGTTTAGCAATAGCGGGAATACTGCATCATGAATACGGAGGAAAAAAGGGAGGTTCTGTCCTTATAAACGGGAAAGACGTTAAAGATTATAAGGACCTCGGTGAGCTCGCCGCAAACGTTGGAATTGTCTTTGATGACCCTGAGGCCCAACTAATTTTTACTTCAGTCGAAGAAGAGATTATATCAGCCCTTGAACACAGGGACCTATCCGAAGACGAGATAGGAAAAAGACTTGAAAGTATTCTTGAAAAGACAAATCTTACGAATATCCGGGAGAGACCACCTCATGAACTGTCTGGAGGTCAAAAGCAGAGAGTTGCACTTGCGGCAACACTTGCCCTCGGAAATGATCTCATCATCCTTGATGAACCCACGTCCGAACTTGACGAACACGCAACAGACGGAATATTTGAAGTTTTAAAGGTTTTAAAGAAAGAAGGAAGGACAATTGTTCTCGTTGAGCATAAATTCAATCGCTTCCAGGAGTTAGCTGATACAGTCGTTCTTCTTGAGAAAGGAAAAGTTATAGCTCATGACGAACCTGAAAAGATCCTCAAAGATAAATCAGTACACGATGCTCTAATTCCCGATTTTTCATCTTTTCGCCTGAAGGGAGTGAACCTGCATAGAGACCGTAAACCTGTCATAATTATTGAATCACTCACTCACAATTATGGAGAAATTCCAGCTCTTGCAGGTGTGGACATAACAATAGATAATGGCGAATTTATTGCAATCGTAGGGGAAAATGGTTCAGGAAAGACCACACTGATAAAGCACCTTATTGGCCTTTTAAGACCTGACAAGGGTCGTATAGTAATTGATGGAGAAGATATCGAGAAAAAAAAAGTAACTGATATTGCTCATTCGGTAGGTCTTGTCTTCCAAAATCCTGACCACATGTTCTTTGCAGATACAGTGGAGCTCGAAGTCGAATTTGGTCCCAAAAATCTTAACCTGCCACTTTATAAAAATCTTGTAGATGAGGCATTAAGAGAAGTAAATCTTCTCCATGCAAAAGATCTTTATCCACGCTGGCTCTCAAGGGGTGAACGTCAGAGGCTCGCCATTGCATGTGTCCTTGCAATGAAACCAAAGATTCTCATCTTTGATGAACCAACGACAGGCCTTGATGGAAATGAGGCAAAAGAAGTTATGGAAGTATTAAAGAGGCTTCAGGAGGAGGGTCATACAATAATTATTGTTACACACAATAGGCAGATTGCAACCAATTGCGCCGACAGGCTCGTACTAATGGAATCAGGAAAAATAATTGAAGATATATCACTTCTGGAGGACTGAATGGCTGAAATTCTTCAGTATATCCAGAAGAAAGGCCTTTTTTATACACTTCACCCTATCACAAAAATTTTTCTCATTATCGTTCTTGGCTTTTTTGCAATAACAACCACAAATATTCCTTTTTTACTTTTCCTTATCGGAATAATTGTAGTTCTTGCGCTTTTAAGCAACCTCATCCATGAACTCCTTTCGCAACTCCTGCTTATTTTAGCGATGAGTGTTGTCCTTATTGCCCTCATGGTTCTGACCCTCCCAAGCGGAACCACTATTGGTTTCCTGATACCCGTAGGAATACCATATATAGGGGGATCAATTCCGATAACAACTGGTGCACTTGAATTCGGAGTTGTTCTTTCATTAAGGTTTATAATACTGATTTCCGGTTTTCAACTCTTTGTCATCTCGACTCAACCAAGAGACCTTGTTCATACACTGGAGAGATTCCGGGTACCGGTTGATTATACATTGATGTTTGTAATCGCCCTCCGGTTTATTCCGACCCTTCAGATTGAAGGAAAAAGGATTCACGATGCACAACTGGCCAGGGGATATAATCCTGGAAAAGGTCTTCTTGGCAAAGTCAGAAGTGTGGCCCCTATTATAATTCCCCTGGTTTCAAATGCTCTTTCCAGGGCAAACGTCCTTGGTCTGACGATAGATATGAGGGGTTACCGCAAAAAGCGGACAAGTACCTTCCGGGAACGCAGTTTCAACCGGTATGATTCCGTAACAACAGGAATAGTCCTGATAGCAGTTCTTGGAGGGATTACTTCAATGGTTATTTACGGCCATACCTTGTAATTTTCATGTAATTCCTTTTTTCAAAACAATAAATCCAGAGATTATTCTGAAACCCACAGGACCAGTGTCTTATCGTCATCTGATGAGCTTCTCATCTTTTCAGAATTAAGAAAATTAGTGATATCCCTCGAAACTTTTCTTTTATCCTTGTTATCTTTCATGTAAGTAAAGAGCGGAAAGAAAAAACCAGGTAGGGGATTCCTCTTTGAATCGAGCCTCTCAAGTGAAGCCCCTTCGCAACCGTCTGTAAATAAAGCTATAGCATTAAATATATTCTTTGGTTTATTGATTCGGAGATGATTCATCCATTCTTTGCTTGTTAGAGGCACTATCTCATTGAGATATTCTCCATGTTCAGGACGAGAAATAAAACTAATTTCGTCATCACCGGACCCTACAATGGCCCCGTCTCCAATGTG
>CAIYHQ010000023.1 GCA_903926075.1 uncultured Methanomicrobiales archaeon | reverse complement strand
TCGAAAAACTCCTTCTTGAACTTGAAAAAATTAAGATTTTTGAGCTATCTCAAGGTGAGACCATGCTTTCTGAAGTCAATAAGAAAAACCGACAAATATTAGAGACTTTCGGTTTATGCGCCTAACAATCGGGAGTTCAGGCTAAAAAGGATTTGTCTGATCTGATCGTTGTCATGAATTGCCGTGCTAACCTGATATTCAGGACTAGGTTTGATGGAGTATTATCTTCATTTAGAAGGTCAATCGCTTCTTCGTGCTTATCAAGAGCTGTTAAAGAGAATTGAGAGCTATAATAAAAAGTTGTTCATCAGGGTTTTTCCTATTAAGATTCCCTATCTCGCCACAGATAAATTCAACATTAAAATGAGATGGTATCGTTATAAAAAGATTAAAGCCCTCTGATAATGCCAGGGCATATTTATAGGTTCCAAAGAAGGAGGACAATTTTAAGAATAGTTATGATGGAATTGAAATATGTTTTTAACTCTCTAGTAACATCAGTACTCGGAGCATTTAGCTTATAGGACTTACTTGAATAACATAATATGATAAACAGATATGGATTGCTAGTTAAAGATATGGAAGATGAAGGGACAAATATTCCAGGTTTATTTCCATTCTGACTAATGAATAATACCATCGCGTATTGGACCGTTCCAAATGGATGAACTAAATCTCTGTCAGACATCAGATATCGAGGAGGCAACCTTTTACACTCGATCCGGGGAAAAGTACTGGATCATCCATCAGACCCGGTTACATACGTATCTTCGTCTTGATGAGCAGGATTATCTCCTCTGGAAACTGATGGATGGAAAACGGACAATAACTGACCTTGTGATTAATTTTCAGAATACCTACCACTCGATGCCGTTTGCAAGGTTGGAACAATTAATTTCCAGACTCTCTGCTGATGGTTTTTTGAGAACTTTTAACACCCAGTATTCCATCACTTCTCCAAAAATACAAGAATACATTGATAAAAGGCGATTTTGGGAAATTTTAATTCCTATTCCTGAAATAGACCGGTTATTTTTAAAACTATCCCGAAATACTTCCTGGCTTTTTAAGTCACAGTTTGTGCAATTTTCTTTTTTACTTATTTGTCTCTCTGGATTTGTCTATTTCATTATCACAGAACCACTCCCCAGTTATCCAATCCTTCTTGAGGGTGATTCACACGTTATCGCAATACTATGGACATACCTTGCTGTTCTCGCTTCAGCCATTCTGCATGAATGTGGTCATGCACTAGCATGCAAATTCTATGGCAGAACTATAAACAAGGCGGGATTTGTCCTTTATTACGGTTCACCCTGCTTATTTGTAGACACAACAGATATCTGGATGGCACCACCGAAGGCTAGAATTATAGTATCGCTCGCTGGACCAGCAGTTAATCTTTTTATTGGATCACTCTGTTCTCTTACTGTGTTCTTTTTCCCGGACACTTCATATAGCACTGGCATATGGAGATTTGCATTTGTATCCTATTGTCTTGCTCTCATAAATCTCAACCCACTCCTTGAATTTGACGGGTATTATGCCCTAACCGACCTTTTGGAACTACCTAATCTGAGAACGAAGGCATTTCAGTATATTCGATCCTTCTCAATTATAAGATTATTTAGGAAGCAGGAACAGGTGGATTCACAGGGTTTCATCTATCTGCTCTATGGGATAGGTGGAGGACTATTTACACTTTTTATGGTTATTATAGGACTCTATATTTGGGAGGCACATGTTGAGGATGTTGTGACCACAATTATTAGTAACAAATACGAATGGGATCGTTTCCTTACTTCGCTTGTGATAGTATTGATCTTTCTCCCCTTTATAGCGGGTATGATAGTGCAGGGTCTCTCTTACATACGGACTCACCTGAATCGCTTCAGGTAGAAATTTCACATTTTTTCCTTTCATTGATGTGGAGAATACATGGAAAAAATATCTTAACCATTACGGGATAACATTATAAAACCATGAGTCGTTTTCGGGTAGTATTTGTCTATGCACCTTTTGGATCAAGTACCTATCCTGCATTGGGTATATCACAATTCAAAACTGCTCTTCACAATGAGAATATTGAGTGTGATATTCTCTATTTTAATCTCGAGTTTGCAAAAAAGATTGGAATACAGTTATATGAGGCATTAGTAAAAATCCCTCACCATTTACTTTTTTGTGAATGGCTCTTTTCTTCAGCACTTTTTGGAGAAAACTCCAGTGCAGACAGTGACTTTGTGCGGGAAATTCTATGGGGTGAATACCCGGATTTCTTCTCACCATCTGTCATGTACAACATTATGAGAATCAGGGATATGATTCCTGATTTTTTTGATACATATGCAGATAATGTAGACTGGTCGCAATACGGTTTTATTGGATTTAGTTCAGTATTTCAACAGCAGTGTGCATCTCTTGCACTTGCAAAACGTATCAAGAACCGGTTTCCGGATACTAAAATCCTGTTTGGCGGGTCAAACTGTTTTGGTTCGATGGGAGAAAACCTACCTGATTTATTTCCTTTTATTGATTTTGTCTGTACCGGTGAGGGAGATATCGCGGTACTGGCCCTGGCAAAAGCAATTGTGGATGGGGATATCGCTCCCGTGATTCCAGGAATCGTTTCCCGGGTGGAGAATTCAGTACTAACACATTCAGCAAGTCTGGGATGTAACCTTGATTCCCTCCAGTACCCTGATTATAAAGACTATTTCTCACAACTAAACGGGATAGAGAAGCCAGAGGGTTTTTCATATCAGGTGCTCGTGGAGACATCTCGTGGATGCTCGTGGGGAGAAAAAAGCCAATGCACTTTTTGTGGATTTAATGGGAATGACCTGACATTCAGGAGTAAATCTCCAGATCGTATCATTGAAGAAGTACGGTATTTATCACAAATGTATGGAAAAAATATTTCTTTTACCGATAATATTCTCGCAAAAAGTTATTTTAATCATGTAATCCCGGCACTGGCGTCAATACCGGGTTTAGAAATATTTCTTGAATTGAAAGGAGATCTTACCCGAAAACAGGCTTCCCTTCTTGCAGCGGCAGGCGTTAAAAGGGTGCATGCCGGTATCGAGTCCCTGAGCAATTCGATTTTGCAACTGATGCGAAAAGGGACGAACCTTGTACAAAGTCTGCAGACGTTAAAATGGTGTAAACATTATGGTGTAACAGTCAATTGGAATCTTTTGTATGGTTTTCCCGGAGAGGATCCTGTAGAGTACCAGAAAATGTTGGAGTTGATACCTAAAATCATTCATCTAACTCCTCCCCGTGGCCCCAATCATCTCCGTTTTGACAGGTTTAGCAAATACCATAGAGACCCTGCAGCATATGGAATCATTCGTCTGACTCCGAAAAACGCATATAAATATGTATATCATTCTTTATCGCCCCATGATATCGAAACACAGTGTAACATTTTTGACGCGGACTACAATGATCAATCGGAATTGTATGAAAAAGACCTTACGAATGCTGTCCGTGAGTGGCAGTCATATCCAGAAGCAGATTTCAACCTATTCAAAAGTGGAAACTCTATTCATCTCGTAGATACCCGGACCAGGGGAGAGACGCGGGAATACCTGTATAGCGGGCTTGCAGCTCAAATCTATCTCTGTTGCGACGCTGCCAGGTCAGTTGAATCACTTATAAATCGTTTCCAGGTAAGTAGCGACGAGATAACAACTATTTTGGAGCAATTTTTAAGCGAGAGAATAATTATCAAGTCAGGAAATAACTACCTTAGTCTTGCAATTGAAATGAGCGAACCAGACACACATTATATTAATTCAATCACTGTGAGATCTGAATGATTATAATAGATGAAGTTGAATTTGATACTATGGCATCAGAGAAAGAGATGTATGAAATTATTGGAAGGGCAGTTGCGGATGAAAAATTTCGTGAAGCCCTTATTGTGGATCCAAAAAAAGCAGTGGTAACTCTGGGGTATTCTCTCACAGAGGAGCAGGCCAGGTCATTAAAAGAGTCAGAAATAGGAAAGATTAGTGAGGAATTAAGTTCCAGAATCTCAAAGATGGGTACTGTTTGTGGGATAGCTGGTGTTGCCCTGATGGGACCTTGTTAATTCTTTTTTCCAAACGTTTCAGTGCGTATTATTTCATTTAAAGAAAAGATGTATATAGGAATAGTTTCGGATAGATCATTATGGCAAGCGAAAAAGAGATGTATGAAATTATAGGGCGTGCAGTAGCTGATAAGAAATTCCGTGAAGATCTTATTGCCGATCCAGAGATGGCAGTGAAAACACTAGGGTATTCTTTAACTCCCGAACAGATTTCGTCACTTAAGGAATCGGATCTAGGCAAGATTTCCGATGAACTGAACACGAGAATTTCAAAGATGGGGATTGGTGGATGCGGATTAGCGGGTCTTGGTGCATATGGCGCCGGTATTCCCGAATAATCGTTTTTTTAGCAAATACCTTTTTAATGATACAATCAGATGATATTCACACATTTCGAATAGGGGAGCACGAAATATGGTTTCATTCTAAAACCCTGGAAGTCTCAACCGATCCTCTCCTCGAACCCGCAACTGATAATTCAGCAACAATAATCGCGAATAATGAATTTTCCGGGTCCTATCCGGACTATAAAACTCTTGGCCTCATTCTGACTAATGAATGTAACCTTCGGTGTTCCTACTGTTTTGAACGTATTCTTTTAGGAGAACCATCAAAACAGGTAATGTCTCCTGCAACAGCAAAAAAAGCAATTGACTTCTACTTCTCCTGGTTCCAGGGTTCTTTTCCTTCAATCCTCCTGTTTGGGGGTGAACCAATGCTCTGGTGGAAGAATATCCCTGACCTTATTAAATATGGAAATGAAGTAGCGTTATTTAATAAAAAAAAGATAGAATGGCAAATTTCAACAAACGGAACTTTTATTCCCCCTGATGCAATAAATTTTTTCAAAGAACAGCGAATGAACTTTTTTATCGATATTGATGGAAACAAAAATAATCACAATACTTATCGTCCGTTTGCTTCTGGAGCTGGGTCATATGATATTATTTTGAAGAATTATGAACACCTCCGGGCTCTTAAAGGTTCCACACTTTCCCTTAGGGCAACCGCGACTCCACAATACCCGTTTGTCTTTGAATTGTACAAAAATTTATCCGTGTTGGGTCCGGATAATATTTTTATTTACCCTTGCTATTTTGAGTCAGACACCCAGAGATGGGATAAACCGCCACTTGAGGACCTTCTCCGGGGGTATACTCTTCTCGCAGAACATACCCTTAACCTGATACAGATGGACAACTATCATGATGTTCGTTCATTCCCATTTATCTTCTTTTTATATAATTTGTGTGCACGTGAAAAGAAAAGGAACTATTGCGGGGCATATGGTGGCTTAATTGCAGTTTCGCCTGAAGGAATACTTTATCCTTGTATTGCTTTAGAAAATCAGGAAGAGTATTGTATGGGAGACCTTGGTTCTGGTATAAACCGGGTTTCCCACTGCCGATGGAAAGAATTGTGTATTATTGAACAAAGGGCTGGCTGCAAGGATTGCTGGGCCAGGTACCTGTGCGGAGGAGGATGTATTTCCCATATGCTGCTCACGAACGGACAAAATGGACCGCCTGTCGAATTTGAATGTGCCTTGATACGCCACCTTGCTGAGTTATCTATCTGGTTGTATCTGGAAATTATAGAGAAAAAACCAGGATTCTTTGTCAATTTTATCTCAAAAGACAAAGTTTCGTTTTTGAAAAGTGAAAGAGTTTAGAAAAGATTTGTTTTGAATTCAGGATTAATAACCTGCTAATAGATATAGTATATTCTATCTATCTCACGAGGTAGCCTCATCAACTAAGTCTTCAGTGCTTGTTGGTAGCAGTGTTGCAATTGAATGTGTAGGAGTTGGGGTTTTAATTGAAATTGTAACAATGTGTTTAACCCCGGATAGCAATGTCGCGAGTGAATGAGCTGTGGTTGTAGTTTTAGATAGGCTGATTGTCTTTTTAGTAACTGGTATTGTTGTTACCTTTAACTGGGCTTTAGAGGGAACTTTTTTGGTGGAGTCAAGATAAACAGCTCCCTCACCAATTCTGTTCGAATGTACGTCAATCCTGAACCAGCCATCCTCTCCCCAGTCTGTTCCGACGCTGTTCTTCCCGATAAAGTAATCTTCCCCGTTTTCAATGCCCCATCCGACAAGAATTACAGCATGGTTAGTTTCATCGTATATCGTGTCAGAAGAAAATATTCCACCATCATAATTATCAAACGCATCATCGTCCTCAACACCGACCGCTATCGGGCCCTTCAAATATATGGCTGCTTTCAGTTCGTCAACTGTTGGTAATGAATTCTCCGCATCACCGGTTTCATTCACATAAGCCCATTTATCTGCATGGTACCTGGGATAATCTGAGAGATCTTTGCATGATCCTATCTCTTCAGAATATGGATAATCCGACCTTGGTACTGTGCCTACTTTTCCATCCGGGCCTGGTTTATCGACGAGATATGGTATTGCCGTCTCAAAGTCCCCTCCATCGCAGCCATCGTCATCGGAATCACATGAAATCAAGTATTGTTCTGCTAGTCCGACATTTAAAGAAGGATTATGATTGGTAATCTTCATGTATGACTCAAGAATTCCAATGGATGCAAATGCCCAGCAACTCCCGCATTGTTCTCCCTGGTTTTTCACTGACGTGGTCCAGTCTCCACCGTTATTTCTCCAGTCAAAAGATTGAGGGAGATGTGAAGGAACGGTAATTGGTGGAGTTGCGTCTTTTACAGATTGGTTAATTGGTTTTTTAATAAGACTATTCACTTTTTTTTTCTGATCCGTCGTGAGTTTGGAAAGAGACGTAGTCCCTGAATTCCAATGGTTAACCGGATTAGACTGGGTTTGTGTTGTTACTGTATTTTCATCTGAATTGAGTGAGGATTCATCATCGGTTAGAGGAATTTCACTGATTGACGAAGTGACATGTATAGAATGTGAAGTAATCTGAGTATTTGTCTGACTTACCCCGGCAGCGAAAGACGGCACTATAAAAAGTCCGCAAATTGTGATTAACCCTATAATCAGAATGATGATGCCATGTCTGAAATGATTCATAATATATTATTATAACGTGGGATATTTAGGATAGCTTCCGGCTCTTAATTATTTGCCGATTATGGGGAAACGGATCCTCAAATGTTTTACAGGAAGATTAAATGATTATTTTTATGCAAAATTTAAGAAATAAGGGTATTATTTTGTGGGATACGTGCCAATCCGTTAAAATAAATTAAATCAGATAATTCCGGTAATCCAGGTCCAGATATTATGCATACCTGTCGAGATCACTGTGACCGGGTCAACACCAAGAACCGGGAAGAGAAATACAAAATACAGTATAGTCCCAAGAAGACTACCCACGTTTGCAACTGCTGCAATAAGGACAACACGGAATAGTGGAACCCTTATCATCTCCCTGACTGATTCTGCCTGGTAAATCCTGCGAAAATCTGATACAGGCGGTTTTCTTACTTTTGCTTCGACAAACGCGGCTATCCACCCTACATGAAGTAATGGGTTTAAAGATGTCATCCAGGCGACAGCAAAGCATGTCAGGACCGTATATGGGTGACCTCCTACTGCAAGTGTAGCCACTCCGGCAAGGACACCATGTATGATAACCCAAAAGAGGAATGCATAAAGGAGTACATTCAGCCCAACCCCTGAAAACGCAATACAGGCAAGCAGCAGGACAAACAGGAATGTAACAACGACTCCGAATATGAGGCCCCAGGGAAATTTCTTTGGTTGCCTTGTAAGAGACTCATATGAAGGAAGAGAACCCGGGTCTTCCAGGTAGCGGGTTATTCCCTGCACATGTCCAGCTCCGACAACTGCAAGGATCCGGCCTTCTCTTTCTTTTTTTAACCTGACAAGGTTGTGGGCGATATATGCATCGCGCTCGTCGATGAGGGTCCTTGCGCCATTAGGGGAGAATTTCCGGAACTCTTCCATTATTACGTCCATCATATCCTCCTCCTTAAGTTTCTCAATATCGGCAGCTTCTATATCGTCAACTTCAGCTATAGAGAGGATAAGGGCATAAAACATTTTTAATTTGCCGAATATTCCCAATGACTGCCAGAACCGGATGAGTGTCAACCTGATGTCCCGGTCTACCATCTCCACAGGGATATTGTGCCTTTCTGCTTCTTCAATAGCAGCCTTCATCTCGGCACCAGGTTCGACACCGACATCCATCCCTATCTTTCTTTGCAGGTAAGACAGGAGCCACTGGACAAGTAGCTGATTAAAATTTTTAACTTCGAGCACATCTTCAACTGTCGATTCCTTTGCCTGTTTTGTAATTGCCTTATAGCGGCCCTCGTCAAGTTCTATTGCTACAAGACTCGGCTGAAACTCTTCAATTGCTTCTCTGACTTCCTCTATGCTCTTTGCCGAAACGTGAGCCGTTCCGATAAGTCTGACCTCTGCCATGAATTCCCTCTTATATTAGATCTCCCTGTTTAAAATAGCAACACTGTAGATGAAAGTGATTACTGGGAGATTAATTACACACGGCTATTCTGCAATAATCTTATATTCTCTATTGTTGGAATACCTGCAAGTTAGAAAAGCTGTTCTAGTATTAAAACTCATGAATATTTAATAGGAGGATTAATCGATGAAAAGGATATTAATTTGTGGATTATTATTTATTTTATTAATTATCGCAGAACCAGTACTCGCGGGAACAGGAACAGGTACTATAGACATAAATGTGGATCAGGCTAACGGTGGTACCGATTATTTCACGGTTTACTGTAATGTTGAAGGGGCCCAGGTCTATTTCACAGACTATAATCTCTTTGAGACATATGAGGGTGTTATATCAAAGGGCCAGCTTAGTGTAACTGCACCAATTAATACAATGAGATCTTTCAGGGTTACGGCTAACGGGTATGTACCATATTCAGGTAAAATCACATCATATAATCCTGGCGGAGAGACTTCACTCTTTGCAAATCTGACCCCGATACCACCCAAACAGCAGACAACGGTCAGTCCCACCCCTACCCAGACCAAAGTGTTGACACCCACCCCAACAAAGACTACCGCGCTTATTAGTGGTAGTACCGGATATTATCTGGTCCATTCTGATGTGGATTATTCAAAGGTGTATTTTATCGATACAAATGGAAATGAGTCCTTTATGGGTTTAATTAACCGTGGAGAACTTCGGGTGCTAGTCGATTTATCCGCGACTCCATACAGTTCCTATCGGGTTGAAGCCACAGGATATCCGTCTTTTACCGGTACTATAGATTCACAACCTTTAAAAGGAAAAACAATTAACCTCTGGGCCAGATTTAAGTCAGCAACTCCAACAAAGAAAGCAACTCCGACAAAAAAACCAGTCGTTACCACCAGTACTATGAAAAAATAAAACCCACTTCGGATCCAGTTTCAAGTCAACTTGCTTCAGCGGAAATATCGAGATCTTCATCCCCTTCCTCTTCTATTTCATCACTTTCATCTGAAACAGACAATTCCCAGTCGTCGAGTGATAGTGCGAGGGTCCCGCGACCTTTACAGACTGGGCATGAAAGCGAATCCGGTTCATCATATTGAGCGTCAGGAAGGTCATCGACCTCTTCTATATCTTCATCAGTTGGCAGTCCAAAGTATCGCTTTGTTGCATGTGACTGGAGAGCTTTCTTTATTCGTGCCCTGTGATTTGGAAGAACTCCACTTCCTCTGCAGCGGCGACACTTTAAGATTATCATAGTAATTTGTTAATAGTCAAAAAAAGGAGAATTACTGTACCTTTTTCCCGGCGTCAGGGCCCGGGTTGCATTGGTAGACTTCTGTTATCTTTACAATAAGCAATGTTTTCGCTGGCAGAGTTGGTTTTAGTTTATGCACCATCTCCCGCATCTTCTCATAATCCGGTCCGATTGTAACTATCTTTACAGATCCTTTTAGCTGGTAGCATTTTTTCAAATCGGCTGAATATAGGTACATCGCAATTACAGGGTTTTCTTTCAGATTCGCAAGTGTTTTTTGCATGAAATTATCTGCAATCCAGATAGTTTCATCATCGTTCAGTACACAAAACGCTATCGGCACAACATTTGGGACACCTGATATGGATGAAGTTGCGATAGGAAAGAGTTTTATTTGCGTAAAGAGGTCTTTAACCTCTGGAAATAGTAATACCATCCTGCTCACTCCGGTTTATCTCTGATTCCATCTTTACTCTTTCATAATTGTTATCTTTTTTGATCTGTATCTGCCAGTTTAATGTTGATTGGTTTAAATTTATTTTATAAACCATATGATGTGATATATCAATAAGTTATTTATTTAGAGGCAAATTTGCCACTAAAAGAATAAGAGTGTTCCTGGTCTGATTAATGTATGCCGATTTTTATTGATGTAATTAAAGAATTAAGGATTTCAATTGAAAACAAAATACCAACTTCTAAATATAAAAAAAACAAAGTAGAAAATTGTATGGCAATTACAGCTTCAGAAAGTCAGGTTACTGATCTCAAGTGGGGTTCATTCATCCTTCTTGGATTACTGGCAATGATTTTTGGAATACTCATTGCAGCATTCCCACAGATTACTACCGCAATTCTGATTGAACTTATTGGAATTTTCATTTTAATCCTCTCTTTCGGAGTGATTATGATGTCCGCAGTCTCTCCAGGGGGACTTAAAGGATCGATACTACTTGCAATTATTGGGATAATTGGTTTCTTTTTTGGATTAGCCACTATTCTTTCTCCTTTTGTCATGGGGAAAGTAATCTTCACCATTGCAGGTATTGCACTATTCGTCGGCGGGCTGCTCGTACTTATCCTAGCTATCGCTGAAAAAGAGATGACTCACCGTGGCTTGTATGCTATCCAGGCAATTATCTCTTTGATCCTTGGTATTTTGATAATGGCCGGACCTGTCATCGGTGAAGTATTACTTGTGATAATAATTGCGGCATATTTCATAATCTGGGGAATTATCAATATTATTATGGGTGCCATGATTAAGATGGCTAAGTAATCCAGGAATCCATTGGTTAATTTATAATCCAACATACTTTTTTTTTTTACAAGTTACAAAATTAATTTGAAGTTATCACCGGTTGCCCATTTCCCGGTTTCTGAATCATATACCTTCTGGATACCAGTCCACGTCCCAGCGGTCTCATTCACTATAATGATAAAATAGCCGACTTTCTGGTCCTTTGCATCAATCTTCCAGGTCGGGTACTCTAACGACAATTCAGGACTAACGTTGGCAGGATCGAAAACCCCCCATCTTTGCTCAACCATTCCCTGTGACTATCTGCTGGACACCCTGTGATACGCCCCTGACATGCATATGTGTATGTCCGCATAAATAGGCAAGAACATGGTTGTCTACAAGGCTTTTCCAGAATGTATCCCGCTGAACAGGATGTATTGCAATGGCGGAATCCCAGTCATCACTACTGTTTTCCACCATATATGCAGGAGAATGTCCGAAGACAAACATAAAAGGCCGGGTATCAGTTGTTAGTTGTTCATCAACCCAACTCTGGTTCACGGTTTCCTTGAGTCCATTGTGAGCAATATAGTCATCTGTGACAATGAATTTTGCTCCTTTATGCGTGAATGAATACGTTTATTTTTCTAAAGTTCTTTAAACCGGTAAGCATCTTTAGGTACAGTCATCTCAAATCTGGCTCCTTTTCCGGGTTCACCTGACTCAATAATCGTAATACCTGTAATTGAGAGGATTTCACGGGACAGGAACAGTCCCATTCCAGTGTTTTTCCCAAATCCACGCTCAAAAATATGATTTTTTTCTTCTGATGGGATGCCATTTCCATCGTCCTTACATATAAGAATCTTTTCCCCCTCACAATCTTCTAGAAAGAAACAGATAGACGTAATCTTTCCACCATACCGAACTGCGTTCTCTATTAGGTTGTAAAACACTTTCTCGATCAATGGGTCGCTATATATTTCAGCACCAGGGGTAAGATCATTTTTTACAATTACTGAACCGAGTGGAGCGACATTTGATACCTTGTCCACCAGTGAACGACATTCCTGCCAGATAGGGGCGTCGACTCCGATATTCTCATATTCCCTGGTGAACTTGACCATCGTGGAGATCCTTTCTGCTGCTGTTTCAATCTTGCGGAAATATATTTCGGATTTATCATCCTGCTGCTTCTTTTTCAGTATTGAAAGGAATCCCATGAGTACCATAAGCTGGTTGTTGATATCATGGCGGGTGATACTTGAAAGGAGTTTAAGTTTCTTATTTGCAGTGGCGAGGGCTTCAGAAAATTGCAAAAGTTCCTGCTCCTTAAATTTCATCTGGTTTTCAAAATTTTTACGTTCAGTGATGTCTAAAAATGTGACTACCGCCCCCAATATTACATTATCTGAATGTTGTGGATATGACCAGTACTCAGCAGGAAACGAGCTGCCGTCAGCACGCCATAGTACTTCGTCGTCCACGTGTGAGCCTTTCCCTCTATGGAAGGCCCGGAAAATACGGCATTCTTCAACAGGGAAGTATGTACCGTCAGGATATTTTCCGTGAATCAACCAGTGCATGTTCTTTCCTAATAACTCATCCGGGTGCTTGTACCCAAGCAAACGAAGACATGAATTGTTGCAGAAAGTACAGTTTCCATCCGTATCAAGGCCATATATCCCTTCAGCTGCAGAATTCAGGAGAAGAAGAATTTTTTCTTCACTCTTCCGCAAGGCATCTTCAGCACTTTTGATCTCAGTAATGTCCCAGTTGGTACCTATCATCCGGATTGGTTGACCAAAATCATCTTTTTGGACTATGGCAAAGGCCCTGATGTTGTGAATGCTGCCATCCGGCCAGAGAACACGGAATTCTGTATTATACTCCTTTTCGCCGCACAACGCCATCTGGATCTCTGCATCTCCCGGGCTCCGATCATCAGGATGAACCCCGGCCCGCCATGCCTCATATGCACCACCGAACTCATCCTCTCTTATCCCATAAAGTGCTAACATCTGTTCATCCCAGGTGAGCCTGTTATTGACGACATCAAAGTCCCAGATCCCTACACCTCCTGCCCTTGTAGCAAGCGCCAGGCGTTCGGAGAGTGAACGAAGATCTTCCTCTGCCTTTTTGCGCTCAGATATGTCCCTAAAGTTCCAGATTCGGCCATAATTTCTGCCATCGCTACCGGATATTGGACTGGAGTATCGTTCAATAGTCCGTGTATCTTTAAGCTTTATCTCTTCCCTGCTTTTCTCCTCTCTGTGAGCATATAGAGACCGGATACGAGCCAGAAATTCGTCCGGGTCCATAAGTTTATCAAGTACCGACTGAATGGCACGGTCGTCTGATCCAGATGAAATAACTTCAGGAGTGACCCCCCAGATTTCAATGAAACGTTGATTAGAACTTATTATCTTCCCTGAGTTATCGACAACAAGGATCCCGTCGATCGTTGCTTCCATCTGGGCAGTAAGGATTGTATTTGTAAGTAATAACTTATCCTCCACCCGTTTTCGCTCTGTCAAATCTACAATGACTGTAAATAAACTTTGAGTGGATGCAATTTCAATTATGACTGAGCTCAATGATCCATAAAGGAGATCAAGATTTTTACTGTATAACCTCACATCCATATTACGGACATGCCCATTCTCTCTGATGAGCCTTATTATTTTATCTCTTTGACCCGGATCAGAGTATAAATTCAGATCTGTTACAGTTCTTCCGACTACCTCACTTCGGGAATAGTCAAGATTTGCAAGAAAACTCTCGTTAATGTCAAGAATTATGCCCTCATCAAGAGTAGAAATTATCAGTAAGGAGGGATTTGAATTGAATGCCTTGGAGAATTTTTCTTCAGATAATTCAAGTTTACGTTGTTCTTTATCACTTCTGCGTTGAAAAAATTCAGAGATTAGTAAAAGAAGGACGAGGAGGAGCGTTACAATAACTGATGTAAGGCTTGCCCTGAAGATCTTCAGGTTCCAGTCCGCTGCATTGACATCCATGCCGAAAACTGCTATAACCCGTCCTGACAAGGGATCGGTTATAGGTACGAACCCGCTTATCCATGTTCCCCAACGATCAGTATAAGGTCCGTTTTCTTCAATATTTCCTGACGTAAAAACAGACCTGATAACGGCCGGTGCTTCGGTGTATGTCTCACCGGGTGGGGAATAATTTATTGATTCCTGGGGTTCTGAATCGGCATTAATAATTATTGATCCATCACTTTTCTCACTTAACAGATAGGTAAATCGGATATCTGGATCTGCAGCCCGCAATTTTTTTAGTTGTGTTTTGAGAAACTGATAGCTTTTAGATGAAACATCGGCGAGAGAGCCATTCAATGAATTTAAATTTTCGGAAAAAACACCGGATTTCGCAATACTCGTTTTAGTGAGAAGATCATTGCGCATGGACCTGTCTGTCTGCTGGGCAGACCAGACTGTAAGAATTATTCCTGATACGAGGATGAATATTGCGACGACCTGAAACCATCTGATGTCCCTCCTCATTTGATACTAACCACCAATATGCAGACCAACTCAATAAAATTTATGAGTTTATCTGATATTGGTATCATTTTTTATTGTTATACTAAATAGTAGTTTCTTCACAAACTTTGCACAGGAATACAGCCATTCCCTGTTTGCAACACAATTTTTCGCGGCAATTCAATATTTAATGATTCCTTAAGGACTTCTTCGATTGTTTCCACTGTTACAAATGCAAGTTCTCTTCTGACATCTTCCGGCACGTCCTGAAGGTCTCTTTCGTTTTCTTTTGGCAGTATTACTGTTCTTATCCCTGCCCGGTGTGCTGCAAGGACTTTCTCCTTTATCCCACCAACCGGTAATACCGAACCACTAAGAGTTATCTCACCGGTCATTGCAATATGCGGGTTAACAGTCTTCCCTGTAATAAGGGATGCAAGGGAAGTAAACAGGGTCACTCCTGCAGAGGGACCATCCTTTGGAGTAGCTCCAGATGGTACATGAATATGGATATCACTCGTGATAAAGTTGAATCCACTCTGCACATCTGCAAGCCTTGATCGGATGAGGCTCAAAGAGATTGTAGCTGATTCCTTCATTACGTCCCCTAGTTGACCCGTGAGTGTGAGTTTTCCAGTCCCGGGCATAAATGTACATTCAATGAACAGTATCTCCCCTCCGACCGGAGTCCAGGCGAGGCCAGTGACAACACCAGGCACTGGATCTTTCCTTGCTACTTCCTGCCTCACTGGTTCTTTTCCTAGGATCCCACTGAGCATATCCGGGGCTACAACAAATGGAATCTCTGCCTTCCCTGATACTATCCTTTCAGATACATACCTGGCTATCTTTGCAAGTTGTTTTTTCAACCATCTGACTCCTGCCTCCCTCGTATACTTATCAATAATCGTTTTAAGGGCCTCATCGTTAATCTTCAGGTTATCTTCAACAAGCCCGTGTTCTTTCAGAGTTTCAGGCAGCAAATGATCTTTTGCTATTGCGAACTTCTCATTCTTTGTGTAACCCGAGATTTCGATTAGCTCCATCCTGTCTAGGAGCGGTGCTGGGATTGTTGCAAGGGAGTTTGCTGTAGCAATAAAGAACACATCAGAGAGATCATAGGCTACTTCCAGGTAATTATCAGAAAAAGTGCTGTTCTGTTCAGGGTCAAGGACCTCAAGGAGGGCGCTTGCAGGGTCACCTGAATAGGACATTGCAAGCTTGTCTATCTCATCCAGTATGAAAACCGGGTTCTTTGTACCAGCCTTTTGTATCCCCTGGATGATACGGCCTGGCAGGGCCCCGACATAAGTCCTGCGGTGCCCACGGATCTCAGCTTCGTCCCTTACACCCCCAAGGCTTATCCTGACATATTCCCGGCCTAATGCCTCTGCTATGCTACGCCCGAGGCTTGTCTTGCCAGTTCCGGGCGGCCCTGAAAAGAGAAGAATAGACCCCTGTTTCTCCTGTTTAAGTTTCATTACCGCAAGATGCTGAATAATACGTTCCTTGACCTTTTCGAGGCCGTTGTGATTGTTATCAAGCACAGTGCGGGCTTTGTCGATCTCGATATTCTTTTTTTCTTCGGTGACCCATGGAAGATCAAGCATAAAGTCCAGATAGTTCCTTATTACTGCACTTTCATGGTTTTGGCTACCTCCGTTCTCAAGTTTTTTCACCTCGGCCATTGCCTTTTTACGGGCATAATCAGGCATCTTCGAATTCTCGATTCTTTCCTGGTAACCAGGATCAGAAGTCCCACCCTCACTCAGATTGAGCTCTTCCTGGATAACCCGGAGCTGTTCCCGGAGCATTGCCTCGCGGTTAGATTTACTTACACGATCAGAAACTTTCTTTGCCATTTCGATCCTGATTTTGATCTCTTCTCTTGCACTGATCAGGAGATCAAGAAACTCAATGTACCTCTGTCTCGTAGATTCAATCTCCAATAGTGCCTGCTTTTCAGCAAGAGAAACAGGAAGAAAAGGCATAACAAACCCCATTATCTGATCGAGGGAGTCCATCTGCGCAAGAGGGCTTATAAACTGTTCTGAACCCGCAAACATGCTGCTGATCTCCCGGATGGTTGTCTTGACGTCATCAAGTATCCGTACTTTCAGTTCATCTTCAAGGTCCTGCAGGTCTGGGACTGATCGATACGAAGCATAAATGAGCCCTTCCTTTTCAACGAGGGATAGCGCAAAAACCCGTTGGATGGCTTGTGCATAGACGAGGTAACCGTCATCAGATGGCTGAATCTGCGAGATACGTAAAAGATTCCCTACTTTATATAGGGAATCATTATTGATTTCAGAAAAACGAATGCCATTTTTCACGGTCAACCCTATAGCATAGAGAGTTTCACTAACCTTTTTCTCTTCAATTAGAAATTCTCCAATGGCCTTGCCAACGTGAAATTTTGCCTGACTGTCCGGGTAAAGGACAATCTCTATAAGCGGAATGACAATCTTTTCCTGTAAATCATTATTTTTAACTGGTTGCATTGTTGCCTCAACAATTTAGTTTTAATTTACCTAACTAAACAACGATAATAAAAATTACCTGATCTTCTTCAATAATCCAATGAGGAGGTCCTGCTCGCTCTCATCTAGTGAGCTTATCATCCTTTCAATCACCTGGCGGAGGGCGTCATGTTCGACTTTTGCAATTTTCTTTCCTTTTGCGGTTAGGCGGATATAGAGGAACCTTCTGTCATCATTTGATCTTTCCCGGTAAACACAGTTCATCCTCTCAAATTTATTGATCATCTCTGTAATGGTCGGTTTTGAGTTTCTTGTTATCTCTGCAAGACGGCTGAATGTAACTTCTCCCTGTTCATCGATAGTTTTCAGATAGGATACCTGTTTGACAGTCATATCTGATAACCCACAGTCTGAGAAGATTTTGCAGGAGCACTCATTCTTCGCCCTGAGGAGGTTTTCAATTACTTCAAACAGCCTATCTCTCCTCTCCATCATACCAGGTGTTTCTTTAGTTAGGTTTTCCCTAATCTTAATAGTATTGAATTAAGCAAAATCAACGATAATGTCCAGATCACTTTTCCTGGTATTGTCGTTTCTCGCTACTGAACCAAATATCCCAATAGATTGAACATGAAACCGAGACTTGAGGTCAAAATTAAAATTTGACTTGCGTTTCTTATGCTGCTATGGAGTTTTTACCCCTTATAATTCGGATCTTTAATCCTTAAATGAAATTTATCGTTGAAAAAAGAAATTATTTTGGCTTTCAGGCCTTAATTTTCTTGACCCCATTGAGAAAGTGAATATGTGGAATGTTGATTACTCCGGCCTGCTCCATAGTCTTTTTTAAATCTTCTGAAGCAATGAATTTTTTAGCGTTTTCAATTGAATCCCATTCGAAAAGGATGAATACATCATTGGAATCTTCAGTGTTCTGGAAAACCTGTGAACTTTTTGAACCACTTATTTTCTGCATGTTCTCGTTTTTATCAAAAAATGGTTTCCATTTTTCAAAGTCATTTACTTTGTGATGAACTATCATATATGGCATGATGTTACAATAGATGAGGATAGATATAAGGGTATTGAAGGTACAATTTTTTTGAATATCGAGAATATTAAAAGGATTTCATAAAACTATGACTCTCAATCCTGAAGAACGATGTCGTATATTATAAATCAAAAAAATAGTTTTTAGAAAACCTTTTCTGAACAAGTAATATTATGAAGAAAACAGGAATCGAACCATCAGTGAAGAGTGCTGCTATGGGGATTCGAACCCCAGTCGTCGGCGTGAAAGGCCGACATGATTGGCCGGACTACACTATAGCAGCAATGCGAGAACAATGTTGCAGTTCAAGCTAAAAATAGGTTGTGGAAAAGAGAGGTAAATGTGAAGAGAAAAAATTCACGCGATAGGAGTTCCTTCTGATTCTGTGACCTTTTTAAAGGCTTCCATCACCTGTCTGGTCACAGGGCCGATTTTTCCACTCCCGATTTCCCTTCCGTCTACGAGGGTTATAGGCGCAACTTCGGCTGCAGTTCCTGTTACAAAGATCTCATCCGCCGTGTAAAGATCAAAATAGCCCATGTTTCTTTCTTCTATTGAAATTCCCAGTGAATGCGCTATCTCAATACATACCGCCCTTGTTATTCCCTTAAGGTTGTTAATAGTGTGTGGCGTAAATATCCCGCCATTCTTTATGATAAAGATGTTATCACCTGAACCTTCAGAAAGATAGCCGTTTGTATCAAAGAATATCGCCTCGTCGCCACCCTTACAGTTCGCTTCTATCTTTCCAAGGATATTGTTAAGGTAATTGAGGCTTTTGATATTTGGAGGGAGGCACTCTGCAGGCACCCTGCGCACTGAAACAGTTATTGCTTTGAGCCCTTTTTCGTAAAGGTCACCATACATTGCACCCCATTCGGTGGCGATAACTATTATCGATGCTTTAGGACATTTGGTAGGGGAGAGACCAAGATCCCCCACACCCCTTGTCACTATCGGACGGATATACGCATTAGTAAGCCCGTTTTTTTTCATTACCCCCTTTATAACTTCAGTCATCTCATTTTTTGAAATGGGCACCGCAAGGTCGATAGCTTTTGCTGAATCATAAAGACGGTCTATATGCTCATTTAAACGGAATATCCTGCCATTATAAGCACGTATTCCCTCAAATGCACCATCGCCGTAGAGAAATCCGTGATCAAAAACCGATATCTTTGCCTCTTCTTTTGGATAAAAAATCCCATCGATATAAATCTGCATAATTTAAATGTGAACCTCATTTTATTTAACAGTCTGTCGACATCATAATTTTAAAATGAATTCAGTACATAATGTGAAGTATAAAGGAGAAGAAAAAAATGGATAAATATCAATGTGGAGTTTGTGGACATATCTATGACCCAGTTATTGGTGAACCAACACTTTCAATTGTATCAGGTATTGATTTTTCAGACATCACAGGAACTTTCAACTGCCCGGTCTGTGGTGCAGAAAAAAGTATGTTTACGAAGGTTTAAAGGTTCATAATGGCCGTAAGGGAAGTAGTGCCGGGTGTTCAGTGGGTTGGTTCAATTGACTGGGACCGCAAGGTCTTTGATGAACTTATACCTCTCCCACATGGAACAAGTTATAACGCATATCTGGTCAAAGGAACAGAGAAAACAGCTTTAATCGACACAGTTGACCCAAAAAAGGAATTCGAGCTTGTTGCAAATCTTATTAGCAGTTCAGTGGACCGTATTGATTATCTCATCGTAAACCATGCTGAGCAGGACCACTCAGGAAGTCTTCCCATGCTTCTTGAACTCTTTCCCATGGCAAAAGTCGTAACAAATGAAAAATGCTGTGAATTTCTTAAAAAGTTTCATGAGATTGAAGAATCCTGTTGCCATATAATAAAAGATGGTGATACACTGGATCTTGGAGGAGCGACTCTGGAGTTCATTATAACACCCTGGGTACACTGGCCTGAAACAATGGTTACTTACCTGCGCGAAAAAAAGATTCTTTTTTCATGTGATCTTTTTGGATCTCATCTTGCAACAAGCGACCTCTTTGTCATAGATGAAAATACAACTTATACTGCTGCAAAACGTTACTATGCCGAAATAATGATGCCATTTCGCAACAGTATTAAAGGGCACCTGGAACGGCTGGATAACTATGAGATAAATATTATTGCACCAAGTCACGGTCCGCTCTACGACAGGCCAGGCTTAATTATCGACGCATATCGTGACTGGACCGGGGACCACGTAAAAAATGAAGCTATAATTCTTTACGTGAGTATGCATGGCAGTACTGAAAAGATGGTAGCCCATCTGACAGATGCACTTATAAAAAGAGAAATTCCGGTCAAAGTCCTGAACCTTGGTGTCTGCGATACAGGAGAGATTTCAGTTTCGCTTGTTGATGCAGCAACAATAATCCTTGCTACACCTACCGTCCTCTTTGGGCCTCACCCACTCATGGTTTATGCAGCCTATCTTGCAAATCTTATCCGGCCCAAAGCAAAATTCGGTACAGTGATTGGTTCATATGCCTGGGGAGGAAAGACAATTGATACCCTGAAAGGAATGCTGAACCATCTAACACTTGAATTTCTTACACCCATATATATACAAGGAACTCCGGACATTACTGCATTCCAGGCACTTGATAAACTGGCTGATGCTGTCGAGCAAAAACATAAAAATCTCGTTTAAACAGGTAAAGGGAAATAAATCTTTTTATGATATTTTCAAACTGGCAGGTTATCGGACTTATCGCTGCAGCCCTGACAACATTCGGTTTTATTCCACAGATAATTACAATGCTTAAACATAAAAGGGCACTAGATGTGAGTCCAATCACTTTATTCCAGTTTCTTATCGGAACCTTCCTCTGGGCATTATACGGGTTTCATCTCAATGACCCGATAATATACATAGCAAATCTTATCACGCTTGTTACGGTTGTAATTGCAATTATATTGTATTTCAGGTTCAGGTGATGTTGTTAATTTTTCCGGGTTTCTTATACTTTCAGGCTTAATTCTAAAAAATCAGATATGATTTTTGATGTAATAGAGAATTGCTAATATCATGAATATTGCAAAAATTATAAGACTGACAAAGATAAGGGCATTTGTAGTCATATTACCCGATATCAGGTCAAGATAGCCATATTGTAAAATTGTTATTAAATAATTTGCAAATAGTCCGGCATCCATTGAAACCACTATTGATATTAAGTGAGATGCATAATAAAATCATTTACGCAATTGAACTTCAGGCGAACATTTAAAATTCTCTTTTTTTTGGGGAGAGGGAAATTAAGTTTATTATCCAAGGATTTTTGCCCTTTCCAATGCAGTTATAATCACCTGGAGCGTATCTTCAATTTTTTTCAAACGGTTGTCAAATGTAAAACGAAAATCCTCGCGAAGTCCTTTTATCTCTGATATTGTTTCACGTTGCAAGTCAAGTGTTTCATGCTGCAAGTCAATTGACTGGTGCTGCATGTCAAGTGTCTGATGTTGCAAGTCAAGTGTTTCATGCTGCAAGTCAATTGACTGATGCTGCATGTCAAGTGTCTGATGTTGCAAGTCAAGTGTTTCATGCTGCAAGTCAATTGACTGATGCTGCAAGTCAATTGACTGATGCTGCATGTCAAGTGTTTCATGTTGCAGGTCAATTGACTGGTGCTGCAGGTCCAATGAATCATCCTGTTTCTCCAGAGTTTTTTGTTGCAATCTCAAAGTTTCCTTTTGAATGTCACGCATCTCAACAAGAATTGGAACTGATTTTGCCATTTGTTCCATCTGGAGATCCTGGCTAAATGCTGTAATTGGGAGAATTTCACCTTCATAGTTCTCTTCAGTAATCGTATTGACAAGGGCTGAATCTGGAATAGTTCTTTTTATCTTTGAAACAAGTTCTTCTATCTTCTTTTCATTACCCTCTGCATAAATACATACGAATTCTTTTTCATCATTTATTGTATTGATTGCTTCAAAAAAGGAAAACCGGTATTCCTTTGCATATTGAAGGAGAGCCAGGCGATAACCTACATCATGGACTCTTGAGCCATGAATGATAATTTTCTTTTTCATGTCTGATATCCTGTTCCCCTTACTCCTCCATAAAAGTATTGTATGATCATCAGATCTGTATTTATGTATAATAATTTGATTTCAGTAACAAGGAGAATTGCCGGTGTCTCGTTGGTAATACGAATCATCCCAGAAGAATCAGAAAGGATAATTTTGATTGAGATATGGTAAATAACAATATCCTGGTCATCATTATGTGTAACTGTAACAATGAAATTTGGATCATTAATGAACTCACCGGGAGTATAGCCTATTATCCGTTCACTGGCAGGAGAGACATAAATATCTGCAGAGAGGTCTTACCTTACAATTGCCGCATTGATCGGTGCACTCCATGCAGGTGTTGCATAAAAGAAGATATTGATATTGCACTTGCATTCATAAGGATCCTTTCAGAAAAGATAAAAAGACTTAATTCCATCCTTATAGAGATGGGGACACAATAATTTGGATTAAATGTCCGAAAAACACAAAAAAATCAAAATAAGATATTTAAAACTGTCATGCCTGGCGGAAATAAGTGATAATTATACTATAGAGCTGGATTGTATTGATCTCTTTTATGTTGACTTAACTGGCTTTTTAAACTCCCAAAATCTATTTCTCTCATATTTATCGTCAGATGAATTGATGCGTGTGAATAATTTAAGGGGCGAAAATAACAAAGAATACGCTTTATGCTCTTTTGGAGTCCGTAGAGAGATAATCAGTCGCTATTTGCAGGTAAGACCTGAAATTATCTCTTATGTTTTCAATCCAAATGGCAAACCCGTTCTTAAAAATAAAAACCAATTAAAATTATCCTTTAATATTTCACATTCACACAGCCGCATGCTTTTAGGCATTGTATCAAGTTGCGACATCGGGGTAGATATCCAATATATTGATTCGTCTCTACCCTTTAAAAAAATAGCCGAACGCTTTTTCAAAAAAGATGAGAGCGAATATTTTGCCTCGCTTCCAATAAATGAGGCAGTTATTATGTTCTATAATTTCTGGACTGTAAAGGAAGCTTATATTAAAGCAACCGGGGAGGGTTTTTCTTTGCCTTTTTATGATGTCCAGGTTCCGACCCTGCCTTTTGAGGAATATGAAGAGATAATGGTATCTGGAAAGGTCTGGTACAGATTTTCATTTCTTACAAATGAAGAATATGCCGCCAGTTTAATTGTTTCACCATTGAAAAGGTAGCAGAATATTCCAATAACCATTGGTTCCCTCTCCATTAGTTAAAGACTTTCCAATTAAAATGCGTTTATTGAAAAAGAAGGAGTGATTCTTTCCCTACTATTCGACAAAAATTTTAAACATATCAGTTAGTACAGGTCGAATTGCCAGCTGAATAAAACGTTTCATTCCACGTAATTGGGATGAATGCTTTTCCAATTATCTTCTTTGTCTTTTTGTCAGAGGCAATGACCGTTACTGTAGCGTTCTGCGTTACATTTTTCTTTAACTTTGCGGGTATCGAATATGACCAGAAAATAGTATCGCCAGTATTTGTGGTCGTGGCCCCCAGTTTCTTTACTGTAAAATTATGTGCTGCACTCCAGTCTAAAAAGAAACCATAATTTGTTGCCCATTTATATTGCACCTTTGAGGGGTCGATTGAAGAAAGTGTCAACGCCGGTGTGAGTCCTATTCCAACAGTTGATGACATAGTGATCACATAATCATTTGGCTCGGCAGTTATCTGGACCGGGCAGAAATTATTTACAATTGTGGTGTTATTAGCTCCAAAGGCCGGTTGTATAAGGCAGGCGATAAGGGCAAAGGTTCCAAGTGTAAAAACGATACATCCTTTCATGCATTAGTATCGATATGTATCTATAAAACATAATAGCAATAAAAATAATTGTAGTTATCTGCGTTTTTTTGGTATTTTATATAAAAAAGGAAGTGAGGGTTTATTTCGCTTGTTACGATCCCTGAAAGAATTGAATTAAAAGAAAGAGAACTCGTTTTACTCAAAGAGTTTCCAATAAAAATTTTTATCAACATTATCAGGGATGTTGGTTTTTCCTGCAATAACTGCTCCCGCTGTTGCACTAATACCTGGAACGATCATGTTTTCCTGCTTGAACCCGATACTGAAAAAATAAAAGAGATTGACCTCAGGTCCCTCCGGCCTGCACCTTACTTTGAGTTCTGTGACCAGAACGGTGTGTTTTATGTATCGGGTTATGCACTAAAAACAATTAACGATGAAAACGGCTCGTGTTATTTCCTTAATGGTGGGAAATGCAGGATTTATGAAAACAGACCCCTCATTTGCAGGGTTTACCCTTACATGCTGCATAGGGAAGCTGATGAGGATGGAAAAGTTGACTGGCGTCAGATCTCAGGTCTGAATCTTCATGGCGACTATAATCTGCTGATAAAAGAGGATGAGTGTATCCGGATTGCAGAAGAGACAATCAGATACGAAGAAGAATTTTTGCTGCTTGAGATCAATTTTCTTAAGTCAATAAAAGAATTCTTTGCTATCAATCAGTTAAAACATGTACAGAAAGTCTTTGACCAACAATTAAGGCTATCTAAAACTGGGGAATCTGTTAAAGTAAGAGTATATTATAAAGGGAAATTTGAAGATTGTATTTGATTTCAGCTGATAGTGTAACCTTTTTCAGAAAGGTATTCTACCATCAGTTTTTCCATATCAATGCCTGACCAGTTAATCTTTGCGAGTCCCTCGTCCCAAGTTTCACGTAAATCTTTATCATCTGAATGAAGTACCCTGGCTCCTGTTACCCTTCCTATCTCAACTCCTTCTTTTGTGAAAATCCGAAATATTATACACCTGAAGGCTTTGCACTGGTCTGGAGTTGTATCATGTATAATACAGCCTGAATAGCGCGATGTGATCACTACAAAATAGCGATGAAAATAATTATTTCTTAAATACCCTTTAGATTTTTGAATTAGGATTAGATTCACAACGAAACCTGAATAGCGCGATGTGATCACTACAAAATAGCGATAAAAATAATTATTTCTTAAATACCCTTTAGATTTTTGAATTAGGATTAGATTCACAACGAAAATTATATTTAGTGCAGTGAC